>JBCCLD010000093.1:0-13039 GCA_039027055.1 Bacteroidota bacterium | reverse complement strand
GGCGTGCCCCGGATCACGGCCGCGAGGACGGCCTCGGGGCCCGGCACGAGCCAGACGGTGAGGTCGCCCATCTGGAGCGCATCAAGCGCCTCGGTATCGTCCACGTGGAACGAGTCCCGCACGAACGTCTGCACGGCCGAGAGCATGCTCGACACGATGTCGGCGTCCTCGTCGGCGTCGGCGAGGCCCGGCAGCGCGGCGTGGCGCAGCAGCAGGCTCGTCTCGGTGTGGATCAGGAAGACCTGCTCGACGCGGTAGCGGAGCGTGTCCCGGAGCGCCACCTCGCCGATCGATAGCCCGCTGCGCCACGCCTCCACGCGCCAGCGCAGCCCACGCCACGTCAGCCCATACTCGACGGCCTGGTTGACCGACTGCAGCGACGAGGCGAGCGCCTGCTGGATCGCGCGGCGGATGGCCGGGCCGATGATCGGGAAGATGGCGTCGACGAGCGGCTGCGGGTTGCGCGCCACCGACGCCTGGATACCTTCTTCGATGGCGGGCGCGAGCGCGTCGCCAAGCGCGGAGTCGCCGCGCTCGGCATCGGTGCGGCTGCGGAGGCGCACGGCGTCGGGCAGCACGTCCGAGAGCGTCGCCGCGTCGACCTTGTCCTCGGTGATCTCACGCCAGCGGTCGAGGAACGCGGCCTGGTCCTCGCCGAGGAGCAGCTGCCGCAGCTCGCGCAGCCGCTCGCGGTCGGCAGGCAGCGGGGCCCCCGCCGAGGGCGGACCGCCCGGTGACGACGCACCCGCAGGCGATGCACCCGCAGGCGATGCACCCGCAGGCGATGCACCCGCAGACGATGCGGCCGCAGGCGATGCAGCTGCAGGTGAGGGTACGTCAGGAGGCGCGACGTCCGGGGGCATGGAGGAGCGCAGGGCGGAGGTACGGCAGGCGCGATGGCCTCAATAAACGAACCCGGAGATGCTCCGAGGGGCATCTCCGGCTCCGGATCGAGGGCGCGCGCAGGCTGGCGGACCCGGCACGCGTCCTGGCAAGACGGCGGCTACTCTTCGGAGCCGCTGATGCGGAAGGCCAGTTCCGAGAAGAGCGAGGCCAGCGCGGCGCGGTCGGTCTTGCGGCTGCCAAGGTCGGCGACGTGCTGCTGGAGCGCGCGCTGCGTCTGCTCGGTCTGGTCGCGGAGGTCGTCAGCGGCGCGGGTGGCCTGCTCCAGGAGCTGCTGGCGGAGGTCGCGCTCGGCGGCGGCAGCCGTGTCGCGGTACTCGCCGACGCGCTTCGTGAGGGCGTCGTGCTTGCTGCGGAGCAGCTCGGCGAGCGCCTCGTCGCCCTCGGAGCGGGCGTCGTTCTCCTCGCCGAGGCGGCGGTCGAGGCTCGCGACCTCGTCTTTGACGAACGTCTCCAGCGAGTCGAAGCGGCGGCGTAGCTCGGCGCGGAGCGTGTCCATCTCCCCCGCGAGGCGCGTCTCCAGCTGGACGAAGCGCGCCTCGTAGGCCTCCATCTGGTTGCCGAAGAGGATATCGCGGATGCGGTCGATGTTTTGGCTGCCTTCGGCCGTGGGCAGGGCGGAGGCAGGGCGCGGCGGAGCGGCCTTGCCAGCGGGGGCAGGCGTGCTCGGCTTGGGCGCTACGGTGTTCTGGCCGTCACCCATGGCGGATGTGTTGGTAGAGAGCGACATAGAGCGAAAAATGAGGGTGGGGGTAAAGTACGATGACCGCGTAGCGGTCCCGTAGGCCAAGTGTCTTGCCAAGATGGATGCCAAGCTGGGCACCGGAGCGCACCCCGACCGAGCCTAGGGCCTGCGAGGTCGACGCGGAGACCGCCCAAACACGATGATATCGGCCTCTACGCGCCGTTCTAAAGCGTGTGGTGGACTTTATGGCGCCGCGGCCGCGGGCACGCAGGCCGAACCGGGCCGCGCGCCCGTCGTCCGGCCAGCACCCCGGGGCGGGCGATCCGTAACCGCGTGGGCGGATTCTACCCAACGCCGAGGTCGTAGGGCGCTCCCGGGGCATCGCTCGGCGTGGCGGCGACGCATCATCACCGTGAACGATTTGGAGCCGTCGCGTGACAATCGACGTGTGTCAATTGCCGACGCCGTCGCATTATCGAACGATCTCGCACTTGAGCGCGCCTGGCGGCCTATTTCGGCAAGGAGACACGGGTTCGGCTGGCATGCGCACTCGGGTGCTCCACCCGGGTCGGTCTAGGCTTTGCTTGGAGGTCGGCACCCTACATCCATTGCCTTCTACCTCCATGCTTCCCGTTCTCCTGGTCATCGAAGACGACGTGGCGATGCAGCGCTTCCTGGCGCTCTACTTCGCCGACACCTACGAAGTCGTGCTGCACGACACGGGCGAGGACGCCCTCGCCTGGCTCGCGGACCACACTGCCGAGGCCATCGTGTGCGACCTCCAGATGCCTGGCATCGACGGCTTCGAGGTCGTCGAAGAGCTGCGCAGCCAGACGGCCTACGATGCCGTGCCGGTCGTAATGCTCTCCGGCAGCGAGCAGAGCGCCGACCGCGTGCGCTGCCTCCGCCTCGGCGCCGACGACTTCGTCGTGAAGCCCTTCAACCCCGAAGAGCTGCGCGCGCGCCTCGACAACCTCCTACGTCGTATCCGCCGCACCCAGCGCTCCTTCGCGGAGTCGGCGGCCTAGACCGACCCGACGGTGCCAGCCGCTCCGTCTCGGCGACCCCAACCACGCCCCACCACCATGTCTCGTTTCGTTCTGCTTCTCATGGCCCTGCTGGCGTTCAGCCCGCATGCGCAGGCCCAGTTCCCCTTCGCTGAGACCTTCACCACGGACTCCGCGCCCGGCTGGGTGCTGGCCCGCGACGCCAAGCTGACTGGCGGCGAAGAGGATGCCAACGGCGACGGCTGGCTTCGGCTCACCAACAACGACACGTTCCGGCGCGGCTACGCCTTCCTCGACACGGCTTTCCCCTCCACCGAGGGCGTCGTGGTGGACATCCAGTTCGCCATCTGGGGCGACACGTTCCCGGGCGACGGCTTCACGCTCTTCCTCTTTGACGGGGCACTCTCCGCGGCCGATTTCGACATCGGTGAGTGGGGCGGCTCGCTCGGCTATGCCAACGGCTGCACCACCCCTGGCGACGACCGCCCTGGCCTGGCTGGCGCCTATGTCGGCATCGGCTTCGACGAGTTCGGCAACTTCGCCAACCCCGGCGACCGTTGCAAGAACGGCGGGCCCGGCCGCACGGTCAACTCGCTCACCGTGCGCGGGGCCGCCAACACCAACGATACCGACGACACCAACGACTACCCGTTCGTCGCCACGACGGGCACGCTCACCGACCTGCTGTCCTTCCGACAGGGCGGCCGTCCCGACCAGACGGGCGAGCAGTACCGCCGCGCGCAGATCGCCATCATCCCGAGCGGCACCGGCTTCGCCATCACCGTGAACGTGCAGTTTGGCCAGGGCGGGCCGCTCACCGAGGTGATTGCTCCGATTCAGCTGGACACGCCGCCGCCGGCCACGCTCAAGCTAGGCTTTGGCTCGTCCACGGGCGACGCGCGCAGCTTCCACGAGATTCGCAACGTCGAGATCGGCGACGCGACGGCGCTGCCGGTGGAGCTGACTAGCTTCCGCGCTACGAGCATCGGCGAGGCCGTGCAGCTCGACTGGGCGACGTCGTCGGAGACGGTCAACGCAGGGTTCTACATCGAGATGGTGGACCCCGCCAGCGGCACGGGCACCTACGCGACGGCGGGCTTCATGCGCGGCGCGGGCACCACCGCTGAGGCGCAGCGCTACAGCTTCCGCCTCGACGGCCTCCCGCCCGGGACCTACCAGTTCCGGCTCCGCCAGGTCGACTTCGACGGCACCTTCGAGTATTCGCCCGAGGTCGAAGCTCGGGTCAGCCTTGACGAGACGTTCCGCGTGGCGGCGTTCCCAAACCCGTTCTCCGACACCGCCGAGATCGAGGTTGCCGTGGCGCAGGGCCAGGCCGTGCGCGTGGAGGTCTTCGACGTGCTCGGCCGCCGCGTGGCGACGCTCTACGACGGTACCCTGTCTAGCAACGCCGTGGGCCGCGCCCGCCTCGACGGGAGCGCGCTACCGCCAGGCCTCTACCTCGTCCGCATCCAGGGCGAGCGCTTCGAGGAGCTGCGCCGCCTGACCCGCACGCGCTGACGAGCCAGCGCCCCGGTTCCCGACCCCCGCGCGGCGGTCATGGCTTTGCCGCCGTGGCCGCCGCGCTTGCGTTGGGAGGCGGCGACGCTGTGGCGTCCTGGAGCACACGGGGTTCCATGGATGAGGAGGCTCGTATGTCCATGCTGCAGGGGCGGCCTGCTCCGCGGCCGTGCGCTCGTTTGCGTCGACGTCGTGACTCCACAGCGCGTGAGGTGGCCGCGGTGATTCGGAAGCCGTGTGGGTGCTTCGTACCCCAGCGGCTTCGTTCTCACCCCTGGGGGCTCCGCGGCCTCCGGCGATGCGATCCGTTCGGTGTCCTCCCTCGCAACGACGGCGTGACAATGTGCAGATCCAAATCGGGTGTTTTGTCTGATAGTGCAACATAGCATTGAGAAATCGGCGATTCTGGGCTGTTTGGGACAGGTGTCTCCCTCTCTGGATCAGGCAGTAGGTGACTTGGCACAGGGGCAACGGCGTGCTCTTTGTGCAATCGAGGGCACACTACCAACCTCTGCCTCGCCGCTACCTGAGTGCCCAGCGCTCTGCTGTGCGAGGCCACCCATCTCCACCTCGCTCCCCACGTTGATGAGCCGCTTTCTTCCACGCACCTCCTGGGTCTTCGCTGCTGCACTCGCGCTCGTGCTGGCCGCCTGTGACGCCGCCGCTCCCGGCGAGTCCGCAATCGACCCCACCGCTCCAGCCGGTGACGGCATCGACGCGATGCAGGTCGCGCCCGACTTCGACTATGCCACCACCTCGGACGCCACCGTCCAGGTCGAGGCCCGCACGAGCGACGACCGCCCGATGGAGAGCGTCCGCTTCGACGTCTACGCCGACGAGCGCCTCCTGACGTCGGGCTTCACCACCGCCAGCGGCGTCTACGAGGCCGACCTCATCGTCCCGGCCGGCACGACCGACCTCACCATCCGCACGGACTACATCGGCCTGCCGAACGAGCAGACGGTCACGCTCGACGGCGGCCAAGCCGCGGCGACGTTCGGCGGCGACGTGGCCCGCGAGCGGGGACAGGCCCTCCCGCTTCCGTCGGGGACCAAGAGCTTCGGCGCGAAGGCCGGACCTACCCTCAGCTACCAGGCCCAGTTCGACGGCTGGGGGCTGCCTGCTGACCTCATCTGGGGAGGCGATGTGGTCCACGCCGATGTGAGCGCGGCCGTCAACGCAGCGCTGCCCGAAGGCCAGAACGTCCCGCAGACCCGGCCCGACTACATCAACGACAGCGTGACGCTCGACATCAAGCTCGACGAGCTGGCCGACGTGTGGATCACGTTCGTGCACGAGGGGGCTGGCTACAAGAATGCCCTCGGCTACTATACCTACGACCTCGCGTCGCCCCCGGCCAGCCCGGCGGGCATCGCCCAGCACACGATCATCCTGCCGAACGTCTCGTTTGCAGGCAGCGGGGGCAACCTGCTCGCGGGCGACAAGGTCCTCCTCGGCCGGTTCCCGGCCAACACGGGCATCGGCTTCTTCCTCGTCCCGAACGGCTGGCGCAACGGCAGCCTCGGCGTGGTCGAGCGCAGCGGCCAGGAGATCCTCTACTCGAACCCGAACTTCAACCCGGAGGCGTCGGCGGCGCTGCGTCAGCACACCGTCCTCCTCGAAGTGCCGAACCGCGATGAGATCATCCTTGCTTTCGAGGACATCGAGCGCGACAACCCGGGGTGCGACCAGGACTTCAACGACGCGGTGTTCTACGTGACGGCCAATCCGCCGGAGTCGATCCAGCGCCAGGACATCCCCGACGCGAGCTCCACGCCGCCCGACACGGACGGCGACGGCGTCCACGACGGCATCGACGACGAGCCCAACGACCCCGCCGTGGCCACCTACGAGTATGGCCCCGCCAAAGACCAGTTCGGCACCCTCGCCTATGAGGACCTCTGGCCTGGCCGCGGTGACTACGACTTCAACGACCTCGTCGTGGACTACAACCTCCGCTTCGGCCGCAACGCCGCCGGCGACCTCACCAAGATGGACGGCCGCTTCGTCGTCAAGGCCATCGGCGCGGGCTTCCGCAACGGCTTTGCCCTCGACCTCCCTGTCGCGGCGTCGAACGTCACCTCGGTGAGCGGCCAGCGTCTCGGCTCCGGGCTCTTCACCACGTCGGGCAACGGCACCGAGAGCGGCCGCACCGCTGCCATCGTGCCCATCTTCGACGACGCCAACGCGATCCTGCAGCGCCCGGGCGGCTTCTTTGCCAACACGCAGATGAACGCCCCCTACGTCGCTCCGAGCGACACCGTCGAGGTGGCCCTCGTATTTGCCTCGCCGGTGGATGCGCCTGCGCTGTCGGTGACGTGGCTCAACCCGTTCCTCGTGAGCAACCAGGAGCGCGGCCGCGAAGTCCACCTGCCCAACCTCGACCCGTCCGAGGGTGCCGACCTCGCGCTCCTCGGCTCCAGCCACGACCGTACGAACGTGGCCGCGGGCTTCACCTACAAGAACGAGCGCGGGCTCCCCTGGGCAATGCACTTTGCCGACGGGTTCATCTACCCCATCGAGCAGACGCCGATCACCGACGCCTACACGCGCTTCCAGCCGTGGGCGGAGTCGAGCGGCGGCAACAACACGGACTGGTACACCAACGGGAGTTTCCGTGTCACCTCGAAGATCTACAACCGGTAGGGTCTAGCCTCCATCCAGCGCGCGCGCCCGGTTTCCTCACGGAGGCTGGGCGCGCTGCGTTACTGCCGAGCGCGGGCCTTGGTTTTCGGTGCGAGGCCGCGATCTTGACGGACCCGATGCCGTCGCTATCTCGTCACAGGGCATGTCCGTCCCCCTCGCCCTTCAAGCTCTGTGGCGCTCTGTGGGAGCCTTCGCCACCTGGACCGTGCTCCGCGCCCGCGAGCTAGTGCTTCTGCCTTCTCACCTCGCTCTCCCCCCACCATGCACATCGTCATCCTGACCAACGAGTTTCCGCCCCACATCTACGGCGGGGCGGGCGTCCACGTCGAGTACCTCGTGCGCGAGTTGGTCGCGGCGGACGACGGGGCGCACCAGGTCACCGTCTTCAGCTTCGGCGACCAGGACGTAACCGAGGGCAACCTGCGCGTGATCGGCGTCGATCCGCAGTTCCAGCTGCCGCACCAGGACGAGCGCCACGCCAAGTTTCTCGACACCGCCGCGCGCGACCTCGTGATGGCGGGCTCGGTGCCGCTCGACGCCGACATCGTGCACGGGCACACGTGGTATAGCCACCTCGCGGGCATGCTCGCGCGGCAGCTCACCGACGCCAAGCTCGTCCTGACGACGCACAGCCTGGAGCCGCACCGCCCGTGGAAGGTCGAGCAGCTCGGCGCGGCCTACCACGCCTCGTCGTGGGTGGAGCGCACGGCCTACCAGAACGCCGACGGCGTCGTGGCGGTGTCGGCGTCGATGAAGGCCGACGTGATGCACCTCTACGACGTGCCCGAGGAGCGGCTCTCGGTGATCCCGAATGGCATCGACCCGGACGAGTACCGCCCCACCGAGCGCCCCGAGTTGCTGCGGCGCTTGGGCATCGACCCCGACGTGCCGTTCGTGCTCTTCGTGGGGCGCATCACGCGGCAGAAGGGCATCGTGCACCTCGTGCGGGCGCTCAAGGACCTCGACCCGCGTGCGCAGGTCGTGCTGGCCGCCGGGGCTCCGGACACGCGCGCCATCGCGCAGGAGATGAGCGACGCCGTCGCCGCAGCGCGCGAGGCCAGAGCAGCAGCCGGGGCAGGCAAGATCATCTGGATCGAGGAGATGCTGCCGCGCCCCGACGTGATCGCGCTCTACAGCCACGCGGCGGTGTTCTGCTGCCCGTCGGTCTACGAGCCGTTCGGCATCATCAATCTGGAGGCGATGGCCTGCGAGACGGCCGTCGTCGCCTCGGCCGTGGGCGGCATCCCGAGCATCGTCGTGACGCCCGACGACGCCGCGGCCACGGGCGAGGCCGAGACGGGTCTGCTCGTGTCGCTCGACGGCAGCGCGGACTCGGACTTCGAGCCGCGCGACCCGGACGCCTTCGCGCGTGACCTCGCCGCCGCACTCAACGCACTCCTCGCCGACCCCGACCGCGCCGCCGCGATGGGTCGCGCTGGCCGCCAACGCGTCCTCGACCGCTTCTCGTGGAAAGCTATCGCTGAGAAGACGCTCCGGTTCTATGCGTCGCTGGGTTGAAGGTTGAAAAGGTGCGGCGGCTGTGTTGCGGCGTCAAGCCATTTCGCCGACTCTGCGCTTCGTCGGCTCTCCGATCCGTGCCAGTCGCTTGCCTCGGGGCGCAGACTCATCGTCGACGGCCTCTTTTCGCAGCGGTTTAACGCATAACGGAGCCGGACGCGCGTTAAGGGCAGCGTACCTTTGGCCGCTTGACTCGTCCCATCCGATTCGCTTCTCTGCTAATGCTTCCCCGACGTCCCCTCTGGCTCGGCCTCGTGTGTGCTGGGCTGCTTACCGCCTGCGGCACGCCGCGCCCCACCACCGCGCCTGTCGTTGCCACCGTCCCGCCGCCCCCGCCCGTAGCCGCCGAGTTTGCGGGCGAGACCCTCTCCCTCGACGACTTCGAGGAGCAATACGCCCGCTCGGTCGGCTCCCCCGAGGACGCTGCGGCCGACACGCTCGGCGCGTACGAGGACTTCCTGGAGCGCTACGTCAACTTCCGCCTCAAGGTGCAGGCCGCGCGTGACCTCGGCCTCGACGACGATTCCACCTACACCGCTGAGCTGGACGACTACCGCGAGCAGCTTGCCCGCCCCTACCTCCTCGAACAGGAGGTCACCGAAGAGATCGTCCAGACGCTCTTCGACCGCCAGCAGCAGGAGGTCCGTGCCAGCCACATCTTGCTTCGCGTCACGCCCGACGCCGCGCCCGAGGACACCCTCGCAGCCTTCACCAAGCTGTCTGCCCTCCGCGACTCCATCGTCGCGGGCGGCGACTTCGCCGCGCTCGCACAGGCCCAGTCCGAGGACCCCTCGGCCGCGACCAACATGGGCGACCTCGGCTACTTCTCTGGCGGACGCATGATCGAGGCGTTCGAGGTGCAAGCCTACACGGTGCCCATCGATAGCGTCTCCGAGGTCTTCCGCACCCGCTTCGGCTACCACATCCTGAAGGTCACCGACCGCCGGGCCGCCCGCGGCGACATCAGCGCCCGCCACATCCTCATCCGCTTCGGCGGACAGACCCCTGCCGACTCCGCCGCCGCGCTCCAGACGATCACCGAGCTGCAGGGCCGCATCGCGGGCGGTGAGGACTTCGCGACGCTCGCGCGGCAGTATTCCGAGGACCCCGGCTCCGCCGAGAACGGCGGCGACCTCGGCTTCTTCGGCACAGGCCGCATGGTGCCGCCCTTCGAGCAGGCTGCGTTCGCGCTCGAAAACCCCGGCGACGTCTCCGACATCGTCCAGACGCGCTTCGGCTACCACCTCATCCAACTCGTCTAGGTCCAGGCGCCGCCGACCTACGACGAGGCCTACCCCGAGCTGAAGCGGCTCGCCGAGCGCCTGCCCCGCACGGCACGCCGCCGCGAGGCGCTCGCTCAGACCTACCAGGAGAAGGTCGGCTTCACCTTTGACTCGACGCTCGTGGCCAACGCCGTGGCGGACTTCCCGGCCGACTCCGTGGTGACGCGCGCTGACCAGGATGGCTTCGGCACCTACAGCGACAGCACCTTCGCCACCGTCGGCAGCGCGGGCTTCACGCTCGGGCAGTTCAAGGAGGAACTCCGTGCCTCGCGCCCGGATGGCCCCACGCTCGACGCCTTGCTCGGCGCGATGAACCGCTACCTCGCCGAGGCGACGATCACCATCGCCGCGCGTGACCTCGAAGACACCGACGAGGACTTCGCCCGCATCATGCGCGAGTACGCCGACGGCATCCTCCTCTTCTCCATCTCCGAAGACTCCGTCTGGACGGTCGCGCAGACCGACACGACGGGCCTCGAAGCCTACTTCCAGGATCGCCAGGCGAGCTACCAGTTCCCCGAGCGCCGCCGTGTCATCGCCTACTCCAGCCGCGTCGACTCCGTGCTCACGCGCGTCGGCGAGTTCCTCGACGGCGGCGTCAGCCCGAGGGGCATCGCGGACCGCCTGGCCGCCGATAGCATGAGCGTCCGCATCGATACGGTCTTTGTCTCGGAGCCGAGCGACACGGCCTACGACCGGGCCCTCGACCTGGAGGTCGGCGACCGGACCGAGGCGCTCACCAACCGCTCGACGCGCACCATCCTCGTGCTCGACGGCATCGAGGCGCCGCGCGGCAAGACGCTGGAGGAGGCCCGCGCCGAGGTGCTCACCGACTACCAGGACCACCTCGAAGCCGACTGGGTGGCCCGCCTCCGCGAGCGCTACGACGCGCGCACCTACCCGGTCGTGCTGGCCGACGCCTTCGCTGAGGAGAAGGCGGCGATGCCCGAGACCGCCACGGAATAGCCCCGTCGGTGCTGCTTCCGCCGCAGCGCATTCCCCCTGCAATATTCGGCCCCGCTCGACGGTTGTAGCGGGGCCGTTTTCCTTCCACACCTGTCTGTGTCGTTCGTTCGCCTCCACGCTCTCCGGCTCCCTGCCGCGGGTCTGCTTGTCGCCCTCGTAGCCGGGCTGTCCGCCTGCGAGCGCGTGGCCGTGCCGGATGCCTACGTCGCGCGCGTGGGCGACCGCTACCTCTCGGAGGCTGAACTCGCCGTCGCGATGGAGGCTCGCCCGACGGGCCTGGACAGCGTGGCCGCCCGTGCCCAGGTCATCGACCAGTGGGTCACGGGCGAGCTGCTCGCCCGCGCCGCCCGGCAGGCTGAGCTCGCCGACAAGCCCGGGGTGGAGCGCCGCCTCCAAGACAGCGAGCGCGCCGTCCTGGCCGACGCCTACATCGAGGCGCTCTACGACGAGCGCCAGCCCGCGCTTGATGACAGCGAGGTGGAGGCCTACTTCGAAGCCAACCGCGAGCGGCTGCGGCTGCGGGAGCCGTACGTCCGTGTGCGCTACCTCCGCTTCCCCAGCGAGAACGAGGCGCAGGCGGCCCGCGCCGCCCTCGTCCAAGCCGTCCGCTCTGCCACGCCGGACTCCCTCTGGCAGGAGGTGGCCGAGGTCCATGCTGCCGTCCCAGCCACCGCCATCGGGCTGAGCGAGGCCTACTTCCCCGAGAGCCAACTTCGCCAACGCCTCCCTGACGCGGGTGCGATCTTCCGGCAGTATGCCCCTGGCCAGATCGCGCCGGTGCTGGAGCTGGGCGACCAGTATCACGTCTTCCAGGTCGTCGACCGTGCCGATGCGGGGACGCTGCCCGAGCTGGGCTGGATCGAAGAGGACCTCCGCCGCCAGATGCTCATCGACGCGCGCCGCCAACTCATCTCGCGCGAGGTGCAGGCGCTCAAGAGCGAAGCCCGGGCCTCGGACGCTCTCGACCTTCCAGACTGAGTGCACGCTCCAGACCACGTGCACGCTCCCGTGCCTCGCTGCCCCCTTTTTTCCTCCTAGCTCTCCACCCATGCATCGCCTTCGTCTCCTCGCGTGGCTCCTCGCCCTGCCGCTGCTCGCCCCAGCCGCCTCGGCACAGAACGAGCAACTCCTCGACACCATCGTCGCCGTTGTGGACGGGGAGGTGGTGCTCCACTCCGAAGTGGTCTTCGTCTCCCAGCAGATCGCGCAGGGCCAGACGGTCACCGACGCCGTCTACAGCCAGGCCCTCGACGAGCTGGTCGGCCAAAAGGTGCTCCTCGCTGAGGCGCAGCGCGACACGACCGTCATCGTCGAGGACGACCAGGTCGACCAGGTGCTCGACCAGCGGCTCGGTCAGCTCACCCAGCAGCTCGGCAGCGAGGAGGCGCTCGAAGAGGCCTACAGCCGCCCCATCGCCCAGATCCGCCAGGACTTCCGCGACGAGATCGAGAAGCAACTCCTCACCCAGCAGATCCGCGACCGCAAGATGCGCGGGGTGCGCGTGACGCCGTCGGAGGTGCAGGAGTTCTTTGACCAGATCCCCGCGGCCGACCTGCCCGAGGTGCCCGAGATCGTCCGCGTGGCGCACATCGTCCGGCTGCCAACCCCGGACGAGAGCGCGCGCGAGGCGGCCGAGACCGAGATCGCCGCCATCCGCGACACGATCCTCACGGAGGCGGCCACCTTCGAGGCGATGGCCCAGCGCTACTCCGACGACCCCGGCTCGCGCACCCGCGGCGGCCGCATCGCCAACGTGAGCGTGCGCGACCTCGTCCCCGAGTTCGGGGCTGTGGCGAGCACGCTCGAGCCCGGGGCCATCTCACAGGTCTTCGAGACGAGCTTCGGCTTCCACGTCATGCGCCTCAACGAGCGCCGCGGCGACGTGATCGACGTGAACCACGTGCTCATCCAGGTGGACGACAGCGCCGTGGACCCCGCCGAGGCGATCGGGCTGCTGGCGTCGCTCCGCGACTCGCTCGTCACCCTGGAGGTCCCCTTCGAGGCGCTCGCCAAGCGACACTCCGAGGACCCCTTCTCGGCTACGCAGGGCGGCTACGTCACCGACCCGCGTACGGGCGACCGCAACCTCCAACTCGGGCTCCTCGGTCCGCAGTGGCAGGCCACCGTAGACACGATGGCGGTCGAGGACGTCAGCCAGCCCGCCGAGGTGCAGCTGCTCGACGGCACGCGCGCCTGGCACATCGTACTGCTGCAGCGCCGCACGCCGCCGCACACGCTCGACCCGGTCACCGACTACGCCCTCCTGAGCGACTATGCGCTCCAAGAGAAACGCCAACGCGAACTCGTCGGCTACATCGGTCGTCTCCGAGAGCGCGTCCAGGTCACCATCAAGAGCGACCGCTACGTCCCGCCCGAGCAGCGAGCCCTATGATTGAAGATGTAGGATTGGGGATTTTCGATTTGAAAAGAATGCCCCTCTACAGCGGCACTCAATGAAGTTGATCGGCAAAAGCGAGACTAGTCCTCCCCCGGACAGGGGGAGTTAGAGGGGG
>JBCCLD010000092.1:0-13079 GCA_039027055.1 Bacteroidota bacterium | reverse complement strand
GGTCGAAGACGCCCCAGGAGACGCCGTCGTCGTGGAAGCGCTTGGCTTCGAGGTCGAACTCGGTCATGCCGGAGGGGGCCATCTCGACGGCGTAGTCGTCGTCGCCGCCGTCGATGTCGAAGTCGAAGCGCCAGTAGGCGTTGTGGTTGCGCCCAGCCGCGGTGCACACGTTGAAGGTGTGCCCGAAGGTGAACTCGGGCTGGATGGTGCCGTCGAGCCAGAACGTCCAGCGGACGCGGTAGCGGTACCACCCTGCAGCCATCTGCGTGGTCAGCACGAGGCGGTCGCCGAAGTCTTCGCCCGCGATACCCACCATGTCGCCCTGGTCCGACAGCGGATCGACGACGCCGTCGAAATCACACGTCGTCTTGACCGAGCCGGGGTTGGCATCGAGGAAGGCCATGCCATTCGACTCGGGCTCCGTATCGAAAAACATCTCGAAGTCGTTCCAGTCGCGGTAGCAGCCGCAGCCACCCTCCGGTTCATACTCGACGTTGACGACGGGCACGTGAGCGCGCCCGAAGACCTTGCGCCCGTTGTAGTACACGTCGCGAATCTCGAGGCCGGAGCCTTCCGTCCCCGAGCTGTTGCTGGGGCTGTAGATCTCCATTTCCCAGATCGGATTGGCCTCGGGCCAAGCAATATCGACCCGGTCTCGGGTGGACTGGTAGTACTGTGCCATCGCTATGGGAGCAATCAGCGTGGCGGCAAGGAGAAGCGAGAGGTGTCGGGCGTAGCGCATCGGTCGCAGAGGCAGCAGCTGTGGGCAGCGAGATGGGTGGTAAGACGGGGGCTAGAAGCGGTTGCCGTCGCGGGCGGGGTTGAAGTTGGGGTAGGCCACGGTGCGGCTGACGAGGTCAACGACCACGTAGCGGACGCGCTGAGTGCGATCGGTCGCGTCGAGCAGGTCGATCTGGAGGCAGCGGCTGCCCGGGCCGCACGCCTGGCCTTCTTCCTGCGCGAGGATGAAGCCGCCATCCGCCTCAAACGGGCGCGTAGCCCGTAGGGACTGGAACGAAGGCTGGGCCATCAGAATCTCCATGGCCTCGCCAAACTCCTCAGGGGTCGGCCGAATTTGCTGGATCGGAAAGTCTGCGACTAGCGCTCCGTCTTCGTCGCGTACGACCTGCCGGGTCACGCCCGTCTCGTAGTCGAAAATGACTTCGTGGTTGTAGACCGTACGCGCCCCGTCTTCGAGCTTGACGGGCTCGGACCATGCGCGGAGCACGCGGGTGCGCTCACGCGGCTCATCGGCGGCGTCTTGAGCAAGGGCAGCGGGCGCAAAGAGTAGCGCGACGAGTAGCAGAGAGGCGAAACGCATAGGGATTCTTAGGATGCAGGACACGGCGTTGGGAAGAAATGTAGTAGGAACGTGCAGGGTTTCATCCATCCTGATCGTCGTCCCCTTCGGTAGCACCATCGCCGTCCCTTCGGTAGCACCTGGCGTACCAAGCGCGTCCTATTCGAATAGCGAGGTGCTGTCTTCGTCGTTCATCACACTGTCAATACACACGGGACGACCGACAGACACAAGGGCTGGATGCGAGGGCGTGCAGGGCGTGCCCTACACCGGCGCGGTCGGCAGGAAGCAGGCCGGTATCGAGCAAGGTGCTTGCCGGAGTTGGACAAGGCACATCCCGGCGGGTTCTACCGGATCTGTGTGACGTGTTGGAGTTAGACCGCCGCAGTTTCCGTGCCGACCTCCAGCGTGCCGTCCACGATCAGGTAGTCTCGGGCAAGGGCTACATAGGCTTCGACTTGCTGGGCCTGCCACGCGTCGTCTCTCCCCAATTCTGTTGCAAGCAGTGCAGCTACTGTTGGCGCCATCTCGATGCTGGCCTGAGCGTCGAGTAGCAGTTCACGGGTGCGGCGGCTGAGCACATCCTCGACCGTGCGCGCCATCTCGCGACGGGCGGCCCACACCACCTGGGCAGCGATGGTCGGACGACGGTCATGGAGCGGTTCGCCGAGGCCGGCGTTCTCACGAGCGAGCGCTTGGATGCCGGGCGCGTCCGACCCGTAGTTTCTGAGGTCGCCGAACGCCTGGGCATTGGCATGCGCGCCGTGGATGCCGAGCGTCTTCGTCGGCGAGGGGCGGTCGGGTAGGCCTGCAAGCGTTGCCGCCTGGTCGATGGTGTCCTCGGCCATCTTACGGTAGGTGGTCCATTTCCCGCCGGTGATGGTCACGAGGCCGCTTGGCGCGATGTGGAGCGTGTGGTCCCGCGAGAGCGCTGCGGTGCCGCCTTCGTTGTCGGGGCTGCCCACGAGGGGGCGGAGGCCAGCAAACGCACTGCGGACGTCAGCGACGGTCGGGTCTTTGGTGAGGTAGCGCGCCGCGTGGCGGAGCACGAAGTCGAGCTCGTCCGCCAGGGGACGCGGCTCCGCGTCGGCCTGATCAACCGGGGTGTCGGTCGTGCCCACGACCACGGAGTCGTTCCAGGGGATCGCGAAGAGGACGCGGCCGTCGTCGGTCTTAGGCACCATGATGGCCGTGTCGCCGGGGAGGAATTCCTTGTCGAGCACGATGTGGATGCCTTGACTCGCCGTAACCATGGGCGTCACGGCAGCGTTATCCATCTGGCGGACACGGTCCGTCCATACGCCCGTCGCGTTGATCACGACCCGGGAACGGATCTCATAGGCCTCGCCCGTCTCCACGTCTAGCGCCGTGACTCCGGCGATCTCGCCGTCGTGCTTGAGCAGGCCTGTCACTTCGACGTAGTTGAGCAGCACGCCGCCTTGCTCCGCGGCGGTCTGCGCCATGTTGATCGCGAGGCGCGCGTCGTCGAACTGGCCGTCATAGTAGAGTACGCCGCCGTCGAGGCCGTCGGGCTCAAGCGTGGGGATCGCGTCGAGCGTTTTCTCCTTCGAGAGCATCTTGGATCGTCCGAAGCCGGATCGTCCAGCAAGCAGATCATAGACCTTCATCCCGACGCCGTAGAACGGGCCTTCCCACCACGCATAGTTCGGCACGATGAACGGGAGGTCATGGACGAGATGCGGGGCGTTTTTGAGCAGCAACCCGCGCTCCTTCAGGGCTTCGAGGACGAGCGAGACGTTGCCCTGCTGGAGGTAGCGCACGCCGCCGTGGACGAGCTTGGTAGACCGGCTCGAAGTGCCCTTGGCGAAGTCGTGGCGTTCGAGCAGCAGTGTCTTGAACCCGCGCGCCGCTGCGTCGATGGCGCAGCCGAGGCCGGTCGCGCCGCCGCCGACGATCACAAAGTCCCAGGGCGGGCTGCCGTCGGAGCCGGGCGTAGCGCTTTGGAGCGCGGAGAGCATCGTGTCGCGGTGCATAGCTAGGGTGTGAGTCTGAATGGTTGCCAGCGTGAGGACGCGGTAGGTGTAGAGAGCCTTGGCAGTCCCCTTACACCCAGACGCGGCTACTCTTCAGCCCAGCCGCGGGCGCGGTCAAGGGCACGGGTCCAGCCTGCGCGGAGCGCCCCGACGCCATCCGCATCGCGCTCGGGGACAAAGTGGCGGTCGGCCTGCCACTGCTGGTCGATTTCGGACGCGTCGTCCCAAACGCCCACGGCGAGCCCGGCGAGGTAGGCCGCGCCAAGCGCGGTCGTCTCCGTGACGGCGGGGCGGACGATGGGCGCCTGGAGGAGGTCCGACTGGAATTGCATGAGGAGGTTGTTGGCTGCTGCGCCGCCGTCCACGCGTAGCTCCTGCGTGGCCAGCCCGGCATCCTTTTGCATCGCGTCGAGGACGTCGGCCACCTGATAGGCGACGCCCTCTAGCGCCGCGCGTGCGATATGACCCTTCGTCGTGCCGCGCGTCATGCCAACGAGCGTACCGCGGGCATAGGGATCCCAGTGAGGCGCGCCCAACCCGGCGAAGGCAGGGACGAGGTAGACGCCCCCGTTGTCCTCCACACTCAGCGCGAGAGCTTCCACCTCGGCCGCATCGCGGATGAGTTCGAGGCCGTCGCGGAGCCATTGCACGACGGCCCCCGCGATGAAGACAGAGCCTTCAAGCGCGTACTCCATCGGGCTGTCGCCGAGCTTCCAGGCGACCGTCGTCAGCAAATTGTTCTGCGAGGGGACGGCCTCGGTGCCCGTGTGCATGAGCATGAAGCAGCCTGTGCCGTAGGTGTTCTTAGCCATGCCCGGCTGCGTGCAGCGCTGGCCGAACGTCGCCGCCTGCTGATCGCCCGCCATGCCCGCAATCGGGATGGCGGCCGAGAAGAGGCCGTCGGCGGTGTGTCCGTAGATCTCGGACGACGAGCGCACCTCGGGGAGCAACGCCCGAGGGAGGTCCAGCAGCGTAAGGAGGTCGTCGTCCCAGTCGCCCGTGTGGATGTTGAAGAGAAGCGTACGGCTCGCGTTGGTCACATCGGTGAGGTGCAGCGCGCCTTTGTCGGCGGCGCCTCCCGAGAGGTTCCAGACAAGCCAGCTGTCGATGGTACCGAAAGCGAGTTCGCCCGCCTCGGCACGTTCGCGAGCGCCCTCCACATGGTCGAGCAACCAGCGCACTTTCGTGCCGGAGAAGTAGCTGTCGATGACTAGCCCTGTCTTGTCGCGAAACGTGGGGGCGTGGCCGTCGGCATTGAGTTGGTCACAGAAGGCTGCCGTGCGGCGGTCTTGCCAGACGATCGCTGGGTGGATCGGCTCGCCCGTGGCGCGGTCCCAGACGAGCGCGGTCTCCCGTTGGTTGGTGATTCCAATCGCAGCCACGTCGCGTGGACGCAAGCCCGCTCGCGCGATGGCCTCGGAGGCGACGCCCACCTGGGACGACCAGATCTCCTGCGGATCGTGCTCGACCCAGCCAGGCTGGGGAAAGTGCTGGGTAAACTCTTTCTGGGCGATGGCTCTGATCTGGCCCGCCTGGTCAAAGACGATGGCCCGAGACGACGTGGTGCCCTGGTCGAGCGCGAGGAGGTACGGCATGGGGGAGCAGCCTTGTTGAGACAGGTCGTCAACTTACCGAAGAGCCTCTTCCGTGTTGCGGTGCAGGCGTGTGGGAGGGCGCGCTCGGAAAATGTGATTGAGTTGGCTTGAACAAGCGAGAGGAACCCGCCCCCCCTAAAACCCTATTCACCAGCCCCAGCTGTCGGGCATGCCCTTGAAGGGGCCGGCCAGGTCGGACGTGATCCAGCCGCCGTAGAACCCGCCGGGCTGCGGTACGACGCGCTCGCCGCCGACGAAGCAGCCGTCGAGTGGAGCGGCGTAGAACGCGAGGTGGTTTCTCAACGCAGCGTATCCAGGTACCGGGTTCGGATACGCCCAGGCGATCTGCCGCAGTGTGGGGCCCTCCGGTAGCACGAGGTCGAAGTAGGTCGCGCGGCCCTTCCATTCGCAGCCGGATGTCTTCGTGGTCGGACGGAGCAGAGCGAAGCGGACGTCTTCGGGAGGGAGGTAGTACGTCGGGGGGTGGCTGGTCTCCAGCAGGCGCAACGCCTGCCCCGTGTCAGCGATTACGAGGCCATGATGCTCGATGCGGACACGTTTGGGGGTCGGCTCAAGACGAGGCGGACGAGGGTATGCCCACACCGACTCCTGGCCGGGGGCAGGCGGATCAGGTTGAGGTCGCATCAATACCTGTTATTGTAAATGAAGTAGAAGTAAATGTGAACGAATGGGCGCGTTAATATCCATTATTCCGAGGGTGATCCGGTGCATTCCTTACGGCATGCCATTGTTTCGGATGTGGATAGCATGTTGGTAACATGGGGGTAACTTTGGGTCGGACCCCCTTGCGCCTAGGTGGCCCTTCGCCGTTCCTTCATTCCACGCTGACGGTAGCGCTCGCAAGGGCACACGGTTCAGCGTTGTTCCTTGACACGGTTGAACGCTCCAGATTGCTTACGTCAGCGCGATACAGCTGGTCCGCACATCCTCACGAGGACGTGTGAGGCGAAGCCCAGCGATGACGCTTCCGAACCCTGTTGTGGTGAGCCGGATCGACTCCCGGCCCGGCTTGCAGATGGGGACTAGGGCATGGCACCACGGTCGCCGGGTGTTTCTCACTGACTCACGTCGGTGAAGGACAACCCGATGCCTCCAGCGTGCAGTCCTAAAACTATATCGAGCATTGTGGCAGCAGCACGTTTCCTGAGTACGGGTGCCCTGTGTATCCGGCGGCGTCCGGCACTTCGGTGCTTGGACACGAAGCGCTTCGTGACGCGCGTGGAGGGACGTCTTCGGACATCAAACCAGACGCGAAGCGAAGCTGCACAGATGTATGAGCTGCAAAGCAACGCCATAAGCAAGGTGGTGAACCACTCAACTACGTGTGAGTGCTTCGCAGAGCCTTGTTTGCTCGGACTCGGATCTGAGTGTCTGCGTGATGGCCTTCTCGGAAAGCGCAAGGGATACGCGCAGCGTATCCAGCGACAACGAAAAGGCAGGCTCACGTGCGGTTGCAGTGCACGCACTCCGGTGCAGGCGCCGTAGCCAACCAAGCACAAAAGCACCACCCCGTCAGGCGAATGTCTGGCGGTGAGCGTCGGCTCCCCATGACGGTGTGAGCGAAGCGATCCCGAAGGCAAGCGTTTCGGAACGAGAAGTGGCATGCAGCGATGTTGCGTGACCACGCGAACCCTCGACTGAGACGACCTGCTCTCGAATAGGTCGGTTTCGAAAACATCGTGCGGAAGAAGCCACCGTGCAGGGACAACAGAAAAGCCCGCGCTTCGGCGTGGGCTTTTCTTGTTTGTGGCTGCGTTATTGCTCGGCGAAAGCGAGGAGCCGCGCCGCATTCGGTGTATCTTGTGCGTCTATCCTCGCTCGTCGTTTCGCACGTCCCAAAACCGATGTATCCCGACCCGAAAGGCTTCGCGCACCCCGCGTCCGAAGAGGCCGTCCTGGCCAAGTGGCAGGCCGAGCAGACCTTCGCCGAGAGCCTCGCCATTCGGGAGGGCGCGCCGCACTTTGTGTTCTACGAGGGGCCCCCCACGGCCAACGGCAAGCCGGGCATCCACCACGTGATGGCGCGCACCATCAAAGACCTGTTCTGTCGCTTCAAGACGATGCAGGGCTTCCGCGTGGACCGCAAAGCCGGCTGGGACACGCACGGCCTGCCCGTCGAGATCGAAG
Organism: Bacteroidota bacterium; assembly: GCA_039027055.1. Classification (GTDB taxonomy): domain Bacteria; phylum Bacteroidota; class Rhodothermia; order Rhodothermales; family Rubricoccaceae; genus JBCBEX01. The sequence continues at coordinate 6,042 of JBCCLD010000092.1, read as the reverse complement.
TCGAGAAGGCACTTGGTCTGAAGGGGCGCGAGCAGGTCGAGGAGTTCGGCGTGGCCGCATACAACCGCGCCTGCCGCGAGTCGGTGCTGCGCTACACCGACCTCTGGGACACGCTCACCCGGCGCATGGGCTACTGGGTGGACCTCGACCACCCGTACGTCACCTTCGAGAACGACTACATCGAGTCGGTGTGGTCCCTCCTGAAGAAGATCAGCGATACGCCCGGCCCCGATGGCGAACCGCTACTCTACCGTGGGCACAAGATCCAGTGGTACAGTCCTGGCTCCGGCACCGTCTTGTCGAGCCACGAAGTCTCGCTCGGCTACAAAGAGGTCCAGGACCCAAGCGTCACCATCAAATTTCCGGTGCGCGGCGAGGTCCACCCTGAGCACGAAGGCACCTACTTCCTCGCCTGGACGACGACGCCCTGGACGCTGCCCTCGAACGCCGGGCTGGCCGTCGGCTCGAGCATCGACTACGACAAGGTCAAGCGCACCAACGAGGACGGAGAGACGGAGTACGTGATCGTCGCGTCGAAGCTGCGGGCCAAGGTGCTCGGCGACAAGGTGACCGAGATCGTCGCGCAGATGACCGGAGCCGACCTCGTCGGGATGCGCTACGAGCCCGTGTTCTCCGCGTTCGAGGAGCAACTCGGCGCGGAGGCCGCGTGGAAGGTGGTCGCGGCCGACTTCGTCTCGACGGAGGACGGCACGGGCATCGTTCATATGGCCCCGGCCTTCGGCGCAGACGACTTCCTCATCGGTCAGAAAGAGGGCCTGCCAATGTTCAACCCGGTGCGGCCCGACGGCACCTTCGACGGCACCTACCCCTTCATTGAAGGGCAGTGGTTCAAGGACGCCGACAAGGTCATCGCCCGCGACCTGCGAGAGCGTGGGCTGATGCTGAAGCACCAGACCTACCTCCACAACTACCCGCACGACTGGCGCAAGGGCACGCCCCTCATGTCCTACCCGGTCGACTCGTGGTTCATCCGCACGACGGCCATCAAAGACCGCCTCGTCGCGCTCAACAAGACGATCAACTGGCAGCCTGAGGGCATCGGGACGGGCCGCTTCGGTGCGTGGCTCGATGGCAACGTCGACTGGGCGATCAGCCGCATGCGCTACTGGGCGACGCCGCTCCCGATCTGGGTGAGTGACCGCGACCCGGACTACGTCGAGGTTATTGGTACCATCGCCGAGCTGAAGGCAAAGTGTGGCGGCAGCTTCCCGGACGAGGCGATCAACCCCGAGACCGGCGAGGTCGACCTCCACCGCCCCTACGTCGACGCGATCACGTGGCCCGACGGGCGTACCTATCCAGACGGTGCGAGCGGCACGATGCGCCGCGTCCCGGACCTCCTCGACGTGTGGTTCGACTCGGGCGCGATGCCGTATGCGCAGTGGCACTATCTCGCCTCGGTGCCCGACGTGGAGCAGGATCCTGAAGCGGTCGCGCAGTTCAAGGCCAACTTCCCCGCCGACTTCATCGCCGAAGGCGTTGATCAGACACGCGGGTGGTTCTACACGCTCCACGCCATCGCTGCACTGACGCAGGAGGCGGTCGCCTACCAAAATGTAGTCGTCAACGGCCTCGTCCTCGACGCCGACGGGCAAAAGATGTCGAAGTCGAAGGGCAACGCCGTCGACCCGTTTGCTACGATCGCTGAGCATGGCGCAGACCCGGTGCGCTGGACGCTCATGGCCGCCAGCCCACCGTGGGAGAGCCTCCGCTACGACGACGCCCGGGTCCTCGAAACCCGCCGCAAGCTCTTCGGCACGCTGACCAACACCTACAGCTTCTTCGCCACTTATGCCAACATCGACGGTTTCAGCTACGACGCCTCCGCTCGGATGCCCGTTGCCGACCGTGCCGAGCTCGACCGCTGGGTGCTGAGCCGCCTCCAGACGACCATCGCCGAGACGACCGCCGCCTACGACGGCTACCACCCCACAAAGGCAGCCCGCGCGGTCGAGACCTTCGCCGATGACCTCTCGAACTGGTACGTCCGCCGCGGCCGCCGGCGCTACTGGTCTAAAGTCGAGGGTCTCTCGTCGAGTGTCGAAGGGCAGAGCAACGGAGACGCACGACCCACGACCCACGACCCACGACTCAACCCTGACAAAGCCGCGGCCTACCAGACGCTCTACGAGTGCCTCCTGACGGTCGCGCAGCTTATGGCTCCGCTTGCCCCGTTCTACAGCGAGTGGCTGTTTGGCAACCTCGCGACGAGGCGGGACGACCTCCCCGCGTCGGTACACCTGACAAACTTCCCGCGTCTCGCCGAGGACGAGCGTGATGCAGCCCTAGAATACCGGATGTCGGTCGCACGCTCGGTCGCGTCCGCCGCGCTTGCGCTGCGCAACGAAGCCCAACTCAACGTCCGGCAACCGCTCGGCATGCTGCGCGTGGTGACCGGCAACGCAGGCGTCGATGAAGCGGCGCTCAACGCCGTCGCCGATATCGTCCGGGAGGAAGTCAACGTCAAGGTGGTCGAGGGCATCGCCTCGGACAGCGGGCTCGTGCAGAAGACGGCTAAGCCCAACTTCAAGGCGCTGGGGCGCCGTCTCGGCAAGCAGATGAAAGCCGCCAACCAGGCGATCCGCGCGCTCACCACCGACGACATCGTCACCTACGAGCAGACCGGCTCGCTCACCCTCGATCTCGACGGTGCGCCCGTTACCTTCGTCGAGGGCGACATCGACGTCCAGAGCGAGGGGCTCGACGGGCAACTCGTCGGGCAAGACACCGTGACGCAGGCGAGCGGCGACATGACCAGCGTGGTCGTCGCCCTCGACCCGACGCTCACCGAGGCTCTCCGCGGTGAAGGCTACGCCCGTGAGTTTGTCAACCGGGTCCAAACGCTCCGCAAACGCGCGAATTTCGATGTCACAGATCGTATCGCGATCGCGTTTGCCGCGGAATCATTCCTGGCTGATGCTCTCACCGCCCATGCGGCGACGATCCGGAACGAGACCTTGGCCGTCACGTTGCACGCCTCCGATCAACCTGAGGGTGAAACGGTCGAAACGTTCGCCGACCGCGAGGCTATCGACGGCACCCCCATCACCATCGGCCTGCGACGGGTGCTTGCACCGGCTGCCGCGGCCGACGCCTAGCACGTGAACCGACCTTCACCTATGGCAGAAATACAGAATCCAGACCTTAAGACCGGTCGCCCGACGCCATTCTCGGACGATGAGCTTGCCGTGTTCCGTCAGCTTATCCTCGACAAGCGCGCCGCCTCCATCGAAGAGATCGAGGCCATGCGCGCACAGATCGCGGAAGCTCGCGACGCCGAATCCGATTCGGCGTACTCGTTCCATATGGCCGACGCAGGCACGGACGCGATGGAGCAAGAGAAGCGCTACCTGATGATCGCGCGCCAACAGAAGTACGTCGGCTACCTGGACCGCGCGCTGACTCGGATCGACAACAAGACCTACGGCATCTGCAAAGTCACCGGTGCTCCGATTGCCAAGGAGCGCCTCCGCGCCGTGCCCCACACGGAGATCAGCATCGCCGCGAAGCTGAAGCAGAAGAAGGGGAAGGGATAGTCTCTGATCTGTTGTCCATGGTATTCCGTCGTGAAGCATCCTGCTAGTCCTACGGCTCCCGTTGCGCCACATCCGCAGTTCGCGTACGTGCGCGAAGTCGCTGGCATCGAAGAACTGCGCCATCGTGAGAACGGGCTGACCGTCTTGCTACTCCAGCAAGCCGCTGCGCCCGTTGTGACGTTCATGGTGACGTATGGGGTCGGTAGCCGCAACGAGCACGCGGGCCTGACGGGCGCGACGCACCTGCTCGAACACCTGATGTTCAAGGGCACAGAGCGCTTCAACAAGGCTGCCGGGGCTACCATCTTCAACGTGCTCCAGCGCGTCGGTGCACAGGTCAACGCGACCACGTGGTACGACCGCACCAACTACTACGCGCTGCTCCCCAAAGAGCACCTCGGCCTCGCTGTCGAGATCGAAGCCGACCGCATGCGCGGCGCTCTGGTCCGCGACGAAGACCTCGCAAGCGAGCGGACTGTCGTGCTGAACGAACTCGACCGTGGCGAGAACGAGCCGCTGCGCAAGCTCTTGCACGCCGTCTGGAGCGTGGCCTACGTGGCACATCCGTACGGCCACCCCACGATCGGCTGGCGCTCCGATGTAGAGACCGTAGAAGCGTCGGGCCTGCGTCACTTCTACGACACCTACTACTGGCCCTCGAACGCAACCGTCTCCGTGATTGGCGACTTCGACCGCGCCGAGGCGCTCGCGCACGTTCACCGCCACTTCGGTCCCATCGCTGCCGGCCCTTCGGTGGGGGGCGACGGTGCGGCTTCGCTTCTGAATCCGCAGTCGGTCACGCGCGAACCGCCCCAGATTGGGGAGCGACGCCTCGTCGTGCGTCAGGCTGGCCAGCTTGGAGCCGTGCTCTGCGCCTTCAAGGCGCCCGCCGGCCTCGATGCCGACGCCGATGCACTCGACGTGCTCTCGACCGCGCTCACCTCGGGCAAGTCAAGCCGCCTCTATCGCGGTCTCACCGACCAAGGGTTGACGACCTCCACGTTCGCGTACTTCCCACGCCTGCGCGACCCAGGGCTGTTCATGGTGTACGGCGCGCTCGCACCCGACGTCAAACACGAGACCGTAGAAGAGACGCTGCGGCAGATCCTGGCTGAGATCGTCGAGCACGGTCTCACGGAGGCCGAACTCGAACGCGCCCGTCGCCAGACCGTCGCGCAGGACGCCTTCGGTCGCGACGGTCCCTATGCCATCGCTAGCCAACTCAACGAGGCCATCGCCGTGGGCGACTGGACACTCTATGCGACCTACCGCGATCGCATCGCTTCGGTGACGGCCGCCGACGTGCAGCGCGTCGCAGCGCAGATCTTCCGCGCAGGTCGACTCACGGTCGGCCACTACGTCCCCGAACCAGCTGGAAACTAGCTGACCCCTCACGGTGGAGCTAGTTGAGATGCACGGTCCACATAACTCCAGGGACGTACGAAGACGGGACCCGAAGGTGTTCGGGCGGCTCAGATTGGGCGTTTGAATCCTGATATGCCGGTATAGCGATCAGCGATTCACGGAAGAGGGGGGGCGGGTCGCCTCGGTGGTGCTGCATCGCCGTGACAAGGAGGCCGCCGATGAGCAAGAATGGCAAGACGAATGCCGCCAGAAAGAGCGTGAACGCGAGCATAAGGAGAAGGGCTAGACCAAGAAGTGTAATGTGCAAACGTCCAAAACGTTCAGGAAGTTGCTTCTATCGCTCCTGAATGCTAGCTCGGGGCTCAACCGACGATCCTGACCGATAACGGCGCGGCCCGCTTACCTCGTGGAAGCGGGCCGCGCTGGGTATCGGGATAGATGAGCAGCGCTACTCCTTCTCCTCCGAGGCAGGCTCTTCCTTCTCAGGCGAGGCTTCGGACTTCGGCGAGGCCGCCGCCTTGGGTGCGGCCTTTTTGCGTTTGGCCTTCTTCGCCTTGAAGCTCAGTTCCTCCGCGTCCTTCTTGTGGTCCACGGTAATGTGCGCGCCCTCGGCGAGGTCGTTCTGGAGGATGGACTCCGCCATCGGGTCCTCGACGTACTTCTGGATGGCGCGGCGGAGCGGCCGGGCCCCGAACTGCGGGTCGTAGCCCTTCTCGACGAGGAAGGCCTTCGCCGCGGCGGTGACCTCGATGTCGATGCCGAGCTCCTCGATGCGGGCGAAGAGGTCCTTCTGCATGATCTCGATGATCTCGAGGATGTGGTTCTTCTCCAGCGGGTGGAAGACGATCACATCATCGATGCGGTTTAGGAACTCCGGGTTGAAGACCCGCTTGAGCGCGTCTTCGACCGTTGACTTCATCCGGGCGTAGTCGAAGTCGCTCGCTGTGTCGGACGAGAAGCCGATGCCTTTGCCGAGGTTCTTGATGTCCCGCGCCCCGATGTTCGAGGTCATGATGATGATCGTGTTGCGGAAGTCCACCCGGCGACCAAGGCCGTCGGTGAGGATACCGTCATCGAGCACCTGGAGCAGGATGTTGAACACATCGGGGTGCGCTTTCTC
>JBCCLD010000091.1:0-13163 GCA_039027055.1 Bacteroidota bacterium | reverse complement strand
GGCACGTCGTACTGCTTGAGGTTGCGCTCGCCCTTGTAGTCCACCGGTGCGGCGTCCTTGCGGCGCGTACGGCGGATCACGTTGGGCTGGATCAGCTCCGGCGCATCGGCGGGGCGGGGAGCCGTCTCGCGCGGCTGCGTCGCAGGCGTTGGCGCAGCGGCGACCGGCGGCGCGGCGGACGTGGGCGCGGCGGACGTGGGCGCGGGGCGCGAGACCGGCATCGGGGCCGCGTCCTCGCGGGCGCGGTCGAAGCCGGTGGCGATGACGGTCACGGAGAGCTCGTCGCCCATCGCGTCGTCGATCACGGTGCCGAAGATGACCTCCGCGTCGTCGCCCGCCTCCTGCTGGATGACCTTGGTGGCATTCGTCGCCTCGCGCATCCCAAGGCTCGCGCCCGCGGTGATGTTGACGAGCACGTTGCGCGCGCCCGAGATCGAGATCCCGCCCAAGAGCGGGCTCGCGATGGCCTCGCGGGCAGCCCGTTCGGCGCGGCCCTCGCCCGTCGCCACGGCGGAGCCCATGAGCGCCGTGCCGCCGTTGTTCATCGTCGTCTTCACGTCGGCGAAGTCGAGGTTGATGAGGCCGTGCACGGTGATGAGGTCCGAGATGCCGCGCGTGGCGTTGTAGAGCACGTCGTCGGCCATCCGGAACGCGTCGATGAGCGACGTGTCGGGGTCGGCCACGTCGAGCAGCCGCTCGTTGGGGATGATGATGAGCGTGTCGACGTGCTCGCGGAGCAGCTCCAGGCCGATGTGCGCGGTGCGCATGCGGCGCTTGCCCTCGCAATCAAAGGGCAGCGTGACCACGCCGACGGTGAGGATGCCCATGTCCTTGGCGATCTTCGCCACGATGGGGGCCGCGCCGGTGCCCGTGCCGCCGCCCATGCCGGCCGTCACGAAGACCATGTCACAGCCTTCGAGCGCGGCCTCGATCTCGGTCTGGTTCTCTTTGGCCGCCGCCGCGCCGACCTCCGCGCGCGCCCCGGCCCCGAGGCCCTTGGTGCTGTCGCGGCCGATCTGGATCTTGGTCGGGGCCGCGTTGGCGTTGAGCGCCTGCGCGTCGGTGTTGACGGCAATGAATTCGACGCGGCCGATGCCCTTGTCGAGCATGTTGGCGATGGCGTTGCCGCCGCCGCCGACGCCGATGACGCGGAGCGTCGCTTCGTCGTGCGCCTCCTCGTCAAAGGTGAAGCTGCTGAGGTGGTCTAGGATGTCCATGGTGTGGTACCTCGTGAGTAGGATTGTTTCGCCAGGGTGTGAGGGAGAGAGTTTGTCTTAGTGAGGCCGTGTTGCTGTTGGGCCGTGTTGCCGTGTGTCGCTTCGAGAACCTTCACGGCAACACGGGCCACGGCTGCACAGCAGCACGCATCACAGTTCGCGGAACCAGTCGCCCATGCGGGTGGCGATGCGTCCGAAGAGCTTGTCGCCGTCGCTCGCGTGGCCGTCGCCTGAGGGCACCGGCGCGAAGTAGGACTGCTGGTCGGCGTTGGTCTTGAGGCCGTAGAGCACGAGGCCGACGGCGGTGGAGTATTGCGGGTCGGAGACTTCCTGCACGAGGCCGCCCGCGAGGCCGACCGGCGTGCCGATGCGCGCCTCCATGTCGAGGATCTCGCTCGCGAGCTCGGCGGTGTGCGGGATGAGCGAGCCGCCGCCCGTGAGCACGACGCCCGAGGAGAGCCGCCGCGGGTAGTGCCGCTTGAGTTCGATGTCGACGATCTCGAGGATCTCTTCGAGGCGCGGCTGGATGATCTGCGCGAGGGTGCTGCGCAGGATCGCCTTTGCCGGGCGGCCGCCGATGCCGGGGATCGTGATCTCGTCGTCGAAGTCGACGCGGTCCACGACGGCGACGCCGTGGTCGCGCTTGAGCGTCTCGGCCTGGTCGCGGAGGATGCCGAGGCCCTTGTGGAGGTCGTCGGTGACCTTGTTGCCCGCGATCGCCACGACGGCGGTGTGCCGGATCGTCGTGTCCTCGAAGACGGCGATGTCGGTCGTGCCGCCGCCGATGTCCACGAGCGCCACGCCGACCTCCTTCTCGTCGTCGTGCAGCACGGCGAAGGACGACGCGAGCGGTTCGAGCACGATGTCGGCGACCTCGTAGCCCGCCTTCTCGATGCAGCGGTAGATGTTCTTCGCGGCGGTGACGAGGCCGGAGATGATGTGCACCTTCGCCTCGACGCGCACGCCGCACATGCCGACGGGGTCGATCACGCCGTCCTGGCCGTCCACCACATACTCCTGCGGGATGACGTGGAGGATCTTGCGGTCGGCCGGGATGGAGACGTTGCGGGCGTCTTCGAGCAGCCGGTCGATGTCGGCCTGGGTGATCTCGCCGTCGCCCGCGGCCGTCGTGATGATGCTCTTGCCTTGGAAGCTCTGGATGTGGTCGCCCGCGATGCCGACGAGCACGCTGCGGACCTCGACGCCCGCCATGCGCTCGGCGTCCTGCACGGCCTGCTGGACGGCCGCCACGGTCTTGTCGATGTTGACGACGACGCCGCGGTTGAGGCCGTCGGACGGCGCCCAGCCGACGCCGAGGATGTTGATGCGGTCGTGCTGGTCGGCGCTCGCCACGAGGGCGACCACCTTGGTGGTGCCGATGTCGACGCCGACGACGATGCGTTCGTTCATGGGGTTGGAGGGCTATGGGGCCTGGGCTCAAGCGGGAGGGCTAGTCGCTCGTGGCCTCGCGTGTGACAATCTGGCCGTCGTAGCGGAGGTCTACGCTCCGGAAGACGGTGTGCGGTTGGGTCAGGACGGCCTGCTCCCAGAAGGCGCGGAGCGTCTGGAAGGTGGCCGCGTCGGGGTCCGTGCCGAGGGTCACGGTGAGCGCCCCGCTCGCGCCCGTGGGCGGCGTGCGCAGGCGGTAGGTCCCGTCCGCCCGGCGCTCGATCTCGGAAACGAGCGCGTCGGTGGCGGGCGGTAGGGTGGGCAGCGCGGCGAGCAGGCCGCGGAGCGCGGCGTCCTCGACGGGCTGCGTCGGGTGGGGAGCGGGAAGGCGACCACGCAAGAGCGGCAGGTCGTAGCGAGCAGCGCTTTCGTTCGTGGCGTCGACGAGCGGCATCGCGTAGCCGTGCGCGTCGAAATAGCGCGCAGGTCGCCCAGCGGCGTCGAGCGCGAGGGCGACGGGGCGGCGCTCGGTCACCTGCACCGAGAGCGTGCCCGTCGCACCACGACGAACGGTGGCCTTGGCGACCCACGGGTGGCGCGCGGCGCGGTCGGCGAGGATCGCCGGGTCGAGGGCAAACAGTAAGGTGTCGGAAGCAGGCGTGCCGGCGTCGTCCGTGAGGCCGATGAGGCGCAGCACCTCGGCGGGTGCGGCGTGGCGCGTGCCTTCAACAGCGACCGTCTCGAGCGGGAGCGTCGCGCGCCAGCGCCAGCCGAGCACGACCAGCGCGACCACGACGGCGAGCACCAGCACCGCACCCACACGGCGCACCGCGCTCCGGCGACGGGCCTGCTGCTGACGCTCGGTTTTCGTGAGACGCTTAGCCATCGTTCACCTCGCTGGTTTTGAGGTGATCGAGGTACTTTTCGCCGTAGCGCCACACATCGCCCGCGCCCATCGTGAGGACGAGGTCGCCCGGCTCGGTCAGCCCCGCGAGGTAGTCGGGCAGGTTCTTCTTGTCCTGAACGAAGTGCACGTGGCGGTGCCCGTAGCGCCGCGCGAGGTCGGCGAGCGTCTGGCCGGTCACGCCCTCGATGGGCTGCTCACGTGCGCCGAAGATGTCGGTCACCACCAGCACGTCGGTGTTGAAGAAGGCGCGGGCAAAGTCGTCCTGGAAGTCGCGCGTCCGGGAGTACAGGTGCGGCTGGAAGACGGTCACGATGCGGCGGCCCGGCCAGCCACCCGCGACGGCTTCGAGCGTGGCGCGCACCTCGGTCGGGTGGTGGGCGTAGTCGTCCATCACCAAAATCTCTGCAGCCTCGCCCTTCAGCTCGAAGCGGCGGCGCACGCCCGCGTAGTTCGCGAGCCCTGCCGCGATCTTGTCGAAGTCGATGTCCAGCTCCAGCCCGACGGCGACGGCGGCGAGCGCGTTGCGGACGTTGTGGAGCCCGGCCGCCTTCAGGTGCACCTCGCCGAGCAGGTCGCCGCGATGGACGACGCGGAAGCGGGTCGCGGGGCCGTCCTGCACGATGCCCTCGGCGCGGATCGCGGCCTGGCGGCTCGTGCCGTAGGTGACGATCCGGCGCTGGATCTGGTTGAGCACGTCGCTCACGCCTGTATCGTCGAGGCAGACGATGGCTGCGCCGAAGAACGGGACCGAGTTGGCGTACTGCACGAACGCGTCCTGGATGTCGGCCTCGTCAGCGTAGGTGTCGAGGTGGTCGATCTCGACGTTGGTGACGACGGCGAGCACCGGCGTGAGGCGCAGGAAGGTGCGGTCGTACTCGTCGGCCTCGATCACGATGAGGTCGCCCTCGCCCGAGACGGCGTTCGACTCGAACGAATCGACCTTGCCGCCGACGATGATCGTCGGGTCGAAGTCGCCCTCGCGCACGACCAGGCCCACCATCGTGGTGGTGGTCGTCTTGCCGTGCGTGCCTGCGATGCCGACGCCGTACTTCATGCGCATCAGTTCGCCCAGCATCTCGGCGCGGCGGATGCGCGGGATGCGACGGCGCTTCGCCTCCAGCGTCTCGGGGTTGTCGTCGGCCTTGACCGCGGACGAGTGCACGACGACGTCCGCGCCCTCCACGTTTTCGGGCGCGTGGCCCTCAAAGATGGTCGCACCCAGCGAGGCAAGCCGCTCCGTGGTGTCGCTCAGGCGCAGGTCGGACCCGCTCACGCGGTAGCCGCGCGCGAGCAGCACCTCAGCGATGGACGACATGCCGATCCCGCCGATCCCGACCATGTGGACACGGCGGATCGGGCCAAGCATCGCCTGACGGCGCAGTGTGGCTTTTTGAGGCGTCTGACTCATGCGAGCACCTCTGTGGCTAGCATGGCTCCCCCCGTTCTCGTCGTCTCCCTTCGGTCGCTCCTCGAACTGTCCCCCTCATGCATGAGGGGGACAGCTTTCCGACCCTTCAGGGGGAGGGAAGCGGGGGGAGCCGCAGCGGCGCAAGGCATCATGGGAAGGAGCGTCGTCATGCCGTCACCTCCTGCGTCTGTGTGCCATTGATCGTGTGCCCGGCGAGGGCGAGCACGGCGCGGGCGATGTCGGCGGCCGCATCGGGACGGGCGAGCGAGCGGACGGCGTCGGCCATCGCGGCGCGGGCAGCATCGTCGAGGAGTAGCGTGCGGACGTGGCCGAGGAGATCGGCCTGCAACTGCGGCTCGGGGAGCAGCACGGCGGCGGCCTCGTCGGCGAGGGCCTTAGCGTTCTTCGTCTGGTGGTCGGCCGTCACGTTCGGCGATGGGACGAGGATGCTCGGCGTACCCGTGAGCGCGAGTTCGGAGCACGTGATCGCACCCGCGCGGCACACGGAGAGGTCGGCGGCGGCGTAGGCGTAGTCCATCCGGTCGAGGTACTGCAGCAGCCGCAGGCGCGGGTGCGCCGGGACGCGCGCGTGCAGGTCGGCGAAGTAGCGCTTACCGGTCTGCCAGATCACGTGAATGCGGTCGTCCAAATCCAGGAGCGCGGCGAGGTGCTGTTCGATGGCGGCGTTGATGGCGGCGGCCCCGAGCGAGCCGCCCATCACGAGCAACACGCGAGCATCCGATGTCAACTCATAATGCGCGAGCGCAGCGGCGCGGTCGGCCTGCGCGAGCTCGGCGCGGACGGGGTTGCCGCTGACGGTCACGTCGGCCTTCGGGAAGTAGGGGCGCGCCGCCTCAAAGGCGACGAACACCTGCGCGGCGCGCGGGGCGAGCAGCTTGTTGGCAGCCCCGGCGTAGGCGTTCTGCTCCTGGATCACGGTCGGGCGGCGCTGCATCTGCGCGGCGGCCAACACGGGTCCGGTGACGTAGCCGCCGGTGCCCACGACCACGTCGGGGTCGAAGCCCTTCACGATGCGCCAGCTCTCGCGGACCCCCTGCATGAGCTTGAACGGGAACGCGAGCAGCTTCGTCGACAGCCCACGTGGGAAGCCAATCACCGTCACGCCGTGGATCGGGTAGCCCGCCTTCGGCACGGCCTCCCACTCCATCCGCTCGCGCGTCCCGGCGAAGGCGATCGCCGTCTCGGGCACCAGCCGCCGCAACGCATCGGCGATGGCGATGGCGGGGTAGACGTGCCCGCCCGTGCCGCCGCATGCGAAGAGTACACGTGGCGCGTCGATGGTCCGTTGGATGAGATCAGGTATCGTCATCGGCCCCCTCTGCGCTTGGCGAGCGACGCCTTCGGGGTGGTCCCCGCGTGCCGCGCGACGTTGAGGAGGATGCCGACCATCAGGCCGGTCGCCACGGTCGACGAGCCGCCGTACGACACGAACGGCATCGGCAGCCCTGTGACAGGGAGCAGCCCGCTTGCCACGCCCGCGTTGACGAAGCCGTAGAGCACGAGCGCCGTCGTCAGCCCGGCGGCGAGGAAGAGCCCGAACGGGTCGGGCGCGCCTCGGGCGATGCGCAGGAAGCCGCGGAAGAGCAGCGCGAAGAAGAGCGCCAGCAGCACCGTCGCGCCGAGCAATCCATACTCCTCGGCGATGATGGCGAAGATGAAGTCGTTGTACGGCGCGGGGAGGAAGTCGCGCTGCACGCTCTTGCCGGGCCCCACGCCGGTCAGCCCGCCCACGGCGACCGCGATGCGTGCCTGCCGCGCCTGGTAGCCCTCGGCCTGGTCGTCGAAGACCTCGGCCTCCTCCGTGTTCGAGAACATCTTGACGCCGGTCCACGCCTCCAGCCGCTTCGCCCGCTCTGGAGACGACGCCAGGAACGCGAACGCGAGCACGAGCACGAGCACGCCCGTCCCGCTGAGGTGCAGCAGCCGCACGCGCCCGATCAGGCACATCGCGCCGACCGAGCAGAACACGATGAGCGCCGTCGAGAGGTCTTCCATCCCGATGAGCGCGAGCGTGAGGCCGATCCACAGCACGAGCGGCACGTAAGCGCGCGCGAAGTCCTGGATGTAGTCCTGCTTCTGGGCCAGTAGCTTGGCGACGTGCAGGATGAGCGCCACCTTGGCGAGGTCCGACGGCTGCACGGACACGCCCGCGAAGTCGAGCCAGCGCTGCGCCCCGCCCGACGCCTCGCCCGCGATCTGCACCGCCACAAGCAGGCCAATCGCCACAACCAGGAACGCCAGCGAGCCCTTCGCCAGCCACCGGTAGTCGATCATCGACGCGACACCCATCACCACCAGCGCCGCGCCCACGCGGAGCAGCTGCCGGAAGAGGAACGCGTCCGCCGCCCCGCCCATCTTCGTCTCCACGAGGTAGGCACTCGCGCTGAAGACGGTGAACACGCTCGTCGCCGCCAGCGCAAACACGATCACCAGGAACCAGCGGTCGGTCCGCCGGGCCAGCGTGTGTTGGATGCTATGGGAGAGGGTGGAGATCAAGTTTGAAGTAGGAGGTTCGAAGTTTGAAGTGGGAGTCATCCGGTGAGAGGGTGGTCAGGCTCGCCACTTCTCACTTCGAACTTCTCCCTTTACACTTCTAGAGGCTGTGCACGAGGCGTTTGAAGTCGTCGCCGCGCTCCTCGTAGTTGGCGTACATGTCGAAGGAGGCGCAGGCGGGGCTGAGGAGGACCACGTCGCTCGGGTCGGCGAGGAGGCGGGCGTACTGGACGGCCTCCTCCATCGTGTAGGCACGCGCGCTCGTGTCGGCGAGGTCGCCGAGCTCCAGCAACACCTTGTCGCCGCTCTCGCCCAGGCCGATCACGGCCTTGACGCGCTCCTTCACGAGCGCCTTGATCGGCTCGTAGTCGTTGCCCTTGTCGCGCCCGCCCGCGATCAGCACGATCGGCTCGGAGAAGCTTTCGAGCGCGTACCAGACCGCGTTCACGTTCGTCGCCTTGGAGTCGTTGACGAAGCGCACGCCGCCGACCGACCGGACCGTCTCCAGCCGGTGCGGGACGCCCTCGAACGACATGAGGCTCTCGCGGATCACGTCCGAGCGGATCTCGATGGCACGCGCCGTGATGGCGGCGGCCAGCGAGTTGTAGAGGTTGTGGCGGCCCCGGAGGGCGAGATCGCGCGTGTCCATAAGAACGTAGTCCGTAAGCGAGGAGGGTGAGGCGGTGGAGTCGGTCGGCTGTGCGGAGGCGGAAGCGGTGGTGTCGGGCAGGCGGAGGACGATCTGGTCGTCGCGGACGAAAGCGCCGCGTTCGACTTCGCTGTCGATGGAGAAGGCGTAGGGCGTCATGCCTTTGTCTCTGGCGATGCGGAGCGCGTGGTCGCGCACGAGGGCGTCGTCGTGGTTGTAGATGAGCCAGTCGCCGGGCTGCTGGCTCTCGAAGAGCCGGAGCTTGGCAGCGACGTAGCGCTCGTAGCTGTGCTGGTAGCGATTCAGGTGGTCGGGCGTGACGTTGAGGAGCACGGCCGCCTTCGGGCGGAACGTGGCGACGTGGTCGAGCTGGAAGCTGGAGACTTCGAGCACGTAAGTCGTCTCCGCACCGTCTGCTTCGAGCGCCGCGTCGGCGAAGGCGCGGCCGATGTTGCCCGCGATGGCGACCCGGCGGCCTGAGGGCGCAGCGTCGTTTTGGGCGATACTCTGCTGAACGATGTGCCCCAGAAGACTGGTGGTGGTCGTCTTGCCGTTTGTCCCGGTGATCGCGGCGATGGGGCCGTTCGCGAACCACGAGGCGGCCTCGACTTCGGAATAGACCGGCAGGTCCTGCTTCAGCGCCTCCTGGATGAGTGGGGCCTCGGTCGGCACGCCCGGCGAGACCACTACAACCTCGGCGTTGAGCGCCCGGGCCGTGTGGCCGTCGTCTTCGTAGGCGATGCCTCGCGCGGTGAGATCGGCAGCGACAGCGCCGGGCAGCACGCCCTGCTCGGTGAGGAACACGTCCGCGCCCTTCGCCGCGAACAGCTTCGCCGCCGCCAGCCCACTCCGCGCCGCACCGACCACGGTGACGCGCTGACCTGCGACCTGCGACCGATGACCTGCGACCCCAGTCATTGCAACCTCAGCGTCAGGAAGGTCACGATCACCAGGATCGCGGTCACGATCCAGAAGCGAATCACGATCTTCGACTCGTGGATGCCCATCGCCTCGTAGTGGTGATGGAGCGGGGCCATCCGGAAGATGCGCTTGCCCTCGCCGGTGCGCCGCTTCGTCCACTTGAAGTAGCTCGTCTGGAGGATCACGCTGAGCGTCTCCAGGAAAAAGATGCCGCAGAGGATCGGCAGCAGCAGCTCCTTGCGGATCATGATGGCCATCGCGCCGATGGCCGCGCCGAGCGCGAGGCTGCCGGTGTCGCCCATGAAGACCTGCGCCGGGTAGCTGTTGTACCACAGGAACCCGAAGCAGGCCGCGGTCACGGCCGCGGCGAAGACGGTCAGCTCGCCCGCGCCCGGCAGAAAGATCTCGTTGAGGAAATCGGCGAGAAGCGCGTTGCCCGAGATGTAGCAGAGGACAACGAGCCCGGCAGCGACGAAGGCGCTCGTCCCGGCGGCGAGGCCGTCGAGGCCGTCCGTGAGGTTGACCGCGTTGGAGACGCCCGTGAGGATGAACACGATCACCGGGATGTAAATCGCCCAGCCTATTTCGACGCCGATCAAGGGCGAGAGGACGTCGTAGTCGATCACGCCGTTGGCGACGAACGGGAGGCTCGTCACGGAGCCGAACGCGGCGGTGTCCGGGTGGAAGTAGAGCGTCGTCCCGAGCACCGCGCCGAAGGTGATCTGCCCGGCGAGCTTGGCCTTCTCCGAGAGCCCGTCCTTGTTCTTCTTGATCGTCTTGATGTAGTCGTCGGCGAAGCCGAGCGCGCCCATCCAGGCCGTCCCGAAGAGCGCGAGTTGGACGTAGACGTTGGCGAGGTCCCCCCAGAGCAGCACCGCCGAGAAGAGCGCGAGCAGGATAATGGTCCCGCCCATCGTGGGCGTCCCGGCCTTGTGGGCATGGCTCACGACGCCGGCGTCGGCCCCTTCGCGGACCGTCTCGCCGAGCTGCTTGCGGCGCAGCAAGCGGATGATCTGCTTCCCGGCAAACAGGGCGACGAGGAGCGCGGTCACCGCCGCGAGCGTCGCGCGGACGGTGATGAACTGGACCGCCTGGAAGCCCGGGGGCTGGTAGGTGGCCTCAAGCCATTCGAACAGGACGTAGAGCATGACGAGGAGGGGTGAGGGTGATGCTTGCCTCGATCAAGCTCCCCTCCTAGACAGGAGGGGCTGGGGGTGGTTGAACGTCCCGGCAGGAAGTAGCCTCGTGCTCGGCAGGTCTACCCCCTCCAACTCCCTCCCCGCCTGCGCGGGGACAAGACTCTGTCCAGGGGGAGCGCTTTTTGTTGTGAGCGCACTCATGAGACGCGGGCGGCAAAGGCGCGGCGAACGTGTTCGCGGTCGTCGAAGTGGCGCGTTGAGGTGCCGACGATCTGGTAGGGCTCGTGTCCCTTGCCTGCGATCACGACCACGTCGCCGGGGCGGGCGTCGGCGAGGGCGGTCTGGAGAGCTTCGGCCCGGTCTGCGATTACGGTCGCAGCCCCGGGCCGAGTTAGCCCTCCCAGAATGTCGGCGAGGATCGCCTGCGGCTCCTCGGTGCGCGGGTTGTCGCTCGTGAGGACGACGCGGTCGACGAGCCGCTCGGCGATCGCGCCCATGGCCGGGCGCTTGGTGCGGTCGCGGTCGCCCCCGCAGCCGAAGACGACAGTGAGGCGCGCTTCGTCCCGTCCGTCTTCTTCGAGCATCGCGCGGGTGGTGGCGAGCACGTTCTCTAGCGCGTCGGGCGTGTGGGCGTAGTCCACGACGGCGACGACGCCCTCGGCGGAGGTCATCGTCTCGAAGCGGCCCGGCACCGGCGGCACGGCGGCGAGCGCGTCGAGGAGCGTGTCGGGGTCGGCTAGCTCCAGTGACAGACAGGTGGCATACGCCGCTGCGAGATTGAGCGCGTTGAACCGTCCTGCCAACTGGAACGTCCGCTCGTGCCGCTTGCCTTGCCAGTCCTCGAACCGCAGCCGCAGCCCGTCGAGGGCGTTGCGGACGAGGTCGACGCGGACGTGGGCGTCCTCGTGGAAGCCGTAGGTGGTCACGCGCGCGGGCGTCCCGGCGACCATGGCCGCCCAGGCGATGTCGTCGCGGTTGACGATGGCGCGGCCCTCGGGCTTGAGGTCGTCGAAGAGCTTTTTCTTCGCCAGCCAGTAGTTCTCGAAGTTCCCGTGGTAGTCGAGGTGGTCGTGGGTCAGGTTGGTGAAGAGCGCCGCGTCGAAGTCGGTGCCGCGGACGCGCTCCTGGTCAAGGGCGTGCGAGGACACCTCCATCGCGCAGGCGTCGCAGCCGTCGTCCACCATGCGGCGGAAGAGCGCCTGGAGCGCCACCGAGTCCGGCGTCGTGTGGGTCGCCGCGACCACCTCGCGCCCGATGCGGTTTTCGATCGTGCCGATGAGGCCGCTCGTGCGTCCGAGTTGCTCGAAGAGCGCGTAGAGGAGGTACGAGGTCGTCGTCTTGCCGTTGGTCCCGGTCACGCCTGCGAGGAGCAGGTCCTGCGAGGGGTGCCCGTGGTAGGCCCCGGAGACCCCGGCCAGCGCCGCCCGCGCGTCTGTGGCGCGGATGAACACGGCGCTGGCCGGTTGGCCCTCCCGGATGCTCGGGGTGTTTCGCTCGGGGCCGTAGGCGGGGTCGTCGTAGACGACCGCTACGGCCCCGTTGTGCACAGCTGTGTCAATGAACAGATGCCCGTCAGCCTGCTCGCCGCGAATCGCGACGAAGAGGCTCCCCGGTGTCACCGCCCGGCTGTCGAAGCAGATGCGGGAGAGTGGGGAGTCCATCGCGGCCCCAGCCGGTGAGGCGGGGTCCGACGAGGGACGGGCCATCGAAGAAGAAGCGGGCGCCGGCATGGAGTGAAGGGCCCCAGTGCCTTGGATCGCGGCGACCGCGTCGGAGATGGTGAATCGAGAAAAAGAACGAGGGGCGCGGGCGCCGCTGGGGGGAGTGCTCACGTCCGTGTCGGCTCATGACTAGCGGCAGGTGAGCAGCGCCGCGCGCGGAAGCGACGCGCCGGGCTCAGGATCCTGGCGTCGGACGGCTCCGCTACCATCGAGGCGAACGGCCACGCCGAGCGCGGCGAGCCAACTGGTAGCCTGGCGCGCACTCAAGCCGGTGAGGTCGGGCATCGTCGCGCCTTCGGTGCGGGCGACGGGCTCCATGGTCGAAGCGAGGCGCACGGGGCGATCGGCGCGCTGCCGAGCGGCGGCCGTAGGCGTTTGCTCGGTGACCGGCTGCCAATCGTTGAGGCCACGGCCTTTGCGCACCCAGAGGCCATCGGCGAGGAGGCGGCGCTCAGCGAGACGCGCAGGCATGGCCTCCACGGGCGGGACGATGGTCGTATCGCGCTCGGGCAGCGTGCCCGGTGGCGCGACGTGCGCGGCGAGGCTCGGGAACGTCCCGATCCAGCGCTCGGCGACGCGCGAGAAGACAGGGGCTGCAGCGGCCCCGCCGTAGTAGCCGTTCGTCGGGCGGTCCATCAAGACGAGCAGCGCCACTTCCGGCTGGTCGGCGGGAAAGACGCCCACAAACGTCGCGCGGTAGGCGCGGGCGTAGCGTCCATCGACGACGGTGCGGGCGGTGCCGGTCTTGCCCGCGATGCGGAGGCCGTCCACGGCAGCACGCTGCGCCGTACCGTCCTCAGCGACGACCTGCTCGAACGCAGGCATCAGCGCGGCAGCCGTCTCAGCATCGAACGCGCGGCGTACGGAGTCGCGGCGGGCTTCTTCGGCGCTCCAGAGCGTACGGCCGCGGAGGTCGCGGCGCTCCTTGACGACGTACGGGCTCACGAGCAACCCGCCGTTGGCGAGCGCGGCGTACGCGGTGAGCATCTGCAGCGGGGTCACGGCCACGCTGTAGCCGATGCTCATCGAGTGCTTGGTGGAGCGGCTCCAGTCCTCGGGGCGACGCAGGATGCCCGCGGTTTCGCCTGGCAAATCGATCCACGTCGGCTGGCCGAAGCCAAGGTTGCGGGCGACTTGATAGAGCGCACCGTCTTCCATCGTGTCAGCGACGCGCACAAAGGCGACGTTCGACGACTTGGCGATGGCCTCGCTGAACGGGATACGGCCGTAGCCGTGCGAATCGTGGAAGTCGTGCCCGGCGAGGCGGACGTAGCCCTGCCCGGTCTCGACCGTGTCGG
>JBCCLD010000090.1:0-13191 GCA_039027055.1 Bacteroidota bacterium | reverse complement strand
CGGCCGGACGCTCCTGCGCGGCGGGCAGACCGTCGAGAGCGTTCACGACCACCGCATCGCCATGGCTGCGGGCGTGGCCGCCCTCGCCGCCGACGCCCCGACGACCATCCGCGACGCCGACGCGGCCCGCATCTCGTTCCCCACGTTCTGGACGCAGCTCAGCGCCGTCGCGGGCGGGCAGATCGTGAGCGAAGTCCCGAGCTAAGCGAGGTCAGCCTCCGACGCCTCAGCAGGGTCCCACAGATGGGCGGCGAGGTCAACTTGATCGTCGCCGACGAACGCGACGCCTTCGGCGTGGAGGCGCTCCGCCATGAAGTCGGGCGTGGGGAAGTGTCGCCGCCCCACGAGCACGCCGTGGCGGTTGACCACGCGGTGGCACGGCACCGAGAGCGGGTCGTCGGACGACGCTACGGCTTTGAGCGCCCAGCCGACGGCCATCCCAGACTGCCCCGTGCCGATGTGGCGCGCGATGTGCCCGTAGGTCGTCACCCGACCGCGCGGGACCTGGGCCACGACGGCCCAGACCCGGCGGAAGAAGTCGGACGGAGCGCTTGCGGCCACGGCGCTAGTTGTCGCCGAGGATGATCGGCAGGCCGCTGTCGCCGCCGCCAACCACGACGACCTTTGAGTTGGGCGACTCGGCGAGTTGGCGCGTGGCCTGGATGCCCTCGAACTGGAGGAAGCGGTCCGAGAGCGACTCCGTGATGATGCGCTGGTAGTCGGCCTGGCCCTGCGCCTCGACGCGCTTGCGGTTGGCCTCCTGCTCGGCGACTTGAATAGAGAGCCGCGTCTGCTCCACGCGCTGCTCCTCTTCGAGCTTGTTTTCGATGGCCGTGCGGATCTGCTGCGGCAGTTCCACGTCGCGGATCAGCACCGCGTCGATGTTGATGTTGGCGGAATCGGCGGTGGCCGAGAGGCGGCTCGTGATCTGCTCCTGGAGTTCGTCGCGACGCGTTGAGTACAGTTCCTCAGGGGTGAAACGCCCCACGGCGGCGCGTGACTCCGAGCGGATCTCGGGTTGGATGATGTCCTCGTAGTAGTCCTGCCCAAACGTCACGTGTAGATCGGGCAACTGGTTCAAGTTGGGGCGGTAGCGCACCGAGACATCCATGACGATTTCCAGGCCGTTCGACGAGAGCACCTCGACCTGCTCGTCCCGGTTTTTGAACGTCACGTCGTAGATCGTCATGCTCTCCCACGGCCAGAACAGGTGGAAGCCTTCGCCGTAGCTGCGTTCGAGGTTGGTACCGGTCAGGAGACTCACCTTCACGCCCTGCTC
The DNA here is from genome assembly GCA_039027055.1 of Bacteroidota bacterium. GTDB lineage: Bacteria > Bacteroidota > Rhodothermia > Rhodothermales > Rubricoccaceae > JBCBEX01. The sequence continues at coordinate 11,912 of JBCCLD010000090.1, read as the reverse complement.
GCCCGAGCCCACTGAGGAGGTCATGCAGGTGCCGAGGATGAGCATCAGCACGAAAGCGAACAGGGCGAAGACGCCGTAGCGACCAGCGGTGCGCGTGAGGTTGGGATAGGGATTTGCCATAACAGATGCAGACGGGTGGGATTGCAGGGTCGGCGGGGACGTGCAAGCTACGATGCCACGTCAATCCGGATATAAACGGGTTGCCTTTCCGAACCCGCCATTGTCCGCCTGGCTCCCCGACCTACCCGGAATGCCGGGGCTTTCTCACCTCGTTCTCACGGGTTCATCGTCCCTCCTCGGATAGGTTACGCGTAGACTGCATCCGCTCCCCACTTGGCCTTCTCACCTCATGCCTGCTGCCCTCGACCGTCTGCACGACGCCCTCGCCGACCGCCTCGGCGGGGACCGCGTGCGCGCCGACGTTTTGCTTGCGCCGCTGACCACGTTCAAGATCGGCGGCCCGGCCGACCTCTTCGTCGAGGCGCGCACCGCCGACGAGCTTGCCGATGCGATCACGCTCGCCCGCGAGTCCGGCGTCCCGTACTTCTTGCTGGGCCTCGGGGCCAACATCCTCGTGGGCGACCTCGGCTTCCGCGGCCTCGTCATCCGCAACGCCGCCGAGCGGGTATCGCTCGACCCCGCGCGGCATTGGCTGACGGCGGAGAGCGGGGCGATCGTCTATCCGAACCTCATCGAGACCGCGGTGAGCGCGGGGCTGTCGGGCCTGGAGCACTATGTCGGGATCCCGTCCACCGTCGGCGGCGCGCTGTGGCAGAACCTGCACTTCCTGTCCCCCGACCGCACCCGGACGATGTTCATTGAGGAAGTCTTGCTGGAAGCAGACCTGTTGACCGAGGAAGGCGAGCGCAAGACGGTCGGCCTGGACTATTTCGAGTATGGCTACGACGACTCGATCCTCCACCACCGTGACGACCTCGTGCTCTCAGCAACGTTCCAACTCGCCCCGCACGACGAGGCCGCGATGCGCGACGTCATGGCGGCGAACCTTGACTGGCGGCAGAAACGGCACCCGCCGCTCGACACCGAGCCGAGCGCCGGGAGCATCTTCCAGAAGATCGAGGGCGTCGGCGCGGGGCGGCTCATCGACTGGTGCGGGCTCAAGGGCTGCCGCATCGGCGGCGCAATGGTGACGCATCGCCACGCCAACATCTTCATCAACCACGGCATCACCGAGGGCGGTACGATCGCGCGCGGCGGCGCTACAGCGCGTGACGTTCGGCACCTCATCGCGCACGTGCAGACGGTCGTCGAGCGCGAGCAGGGCTACCGCATCCAGCCCGAAATCAAGTTCGTCGGCGACTTCGGTGATCTCCCCGGCATGCACCCGATGAACTGGGCCGACTCCGACGGCTTCTCGGGCGGCCTCCCCCCCGGAGGACACACCGACGCGCACGCTGAGAGTGTCGGTCGGTAGGGTCGAGGGTCGAGGGTCGAGGGTCGAGGGTCGAGGAAAAATAGTCGCTCAGGCGGCGGAACCAAGGGCCTTCGAGGTCGCCTACTTCCCTACGCTCCCGCTATTCGCCAGTCGCTATTCGCGTTCCTCCTGTACAGCGCGTCGGCAGTAGCGATGATCTCGGCGCGGGCTTCGAGGCCGTCGTGCCAGGCTTGCGGGAACGCATCGGCCCCGTTGAGCGCGCCGAGCAGCGCCCCGCACATCGCGCCAACGGAATTGGCATCGCCGCCTACGTTGATCGCCGAGAGGAGCGTCGCTTCGGGCAGGTGCGGGTTGCGGGCAAACATGGCGAGCGCAAACGGCCACGATTCGCTGGCGCTGGGGCCCGTACCGCCGCATGCGTCCTGAAGGTCGAGGGGGAAGTCGTCGAGGCTGTCCTTGAGGGCCGCGAGCCGGGCGGAGACGGTGGTGTCTGCATCGTCAAGCTGCTGCTCTGCGTCGCGCGTGGCATCGTGCACGGACTCCCAGAAGGTCTCTGCGTCGAAGGCGTTTGGCTCCGCGAGGAGCGCGTAGCGCACCGCGTAGGCCTGCCCGAATGCGGCCGCCATGGATGCTGGGTGTCCATGAGATGCCCCCACAATGGTGCTGAGGTACGCATCCATTTCTTCACCACCTCGTCCTAGCTCCCAGCGCACCGCTACGGGGGCCATCGTCACCGCCGCTCCGTTCGATGGCGCTTCAACCGCCCTGTCCTCCTGCACGGCTTCGAACAATCCGGTCTCCCATCGACGCGCTTGGGGGAGGAGCGTACGCAGCGCCTCGCTGAGTCGAGACGAGATCATGGCGTCCCCATCCGATGCGGCCATGACGTGAGCCAGCACGAGCATGCGCTGCGTGTCACCGGTCCACTGCCCGGCCTCCAGTTCTCCGCGCTTCTCGTCGGCGCGGTACGCCTTGATACCCTTGTAATAGAGCCGCACATTTTGGTGGCTCAGGTGCTCGATGGGCATGCCGAGGGCGTCGCCGATGGCGGTGCCGAGCAGCGCGCCGCGCACGCGGTCCTGGGAGAGCGGAGTCGAGGACATGGGGCTAGGTTTTGGTGAACGCCGATCCTGTCGGGGCGCACAACGTTTCGACTCGGCTGGAAGTCCCCTGTCTGGACTGCTCTTCACCCTTTACTCCTCACCCTTCACGCAACCCATGCCCGTCCTTACGCTCCACGACGTCTCGCTGAGCCTCGGCGGCCCCCGCCTGCTCGACCGCACCGGGCTGGTCCTCGACGACGGCGAGCGCGTCTGCCTCGTCGGGCGCAACGGCACGGGGAAGTCGACGCTGCTGCGGATGATCGCGGGGCAGGTCGCGCCGGACGACGGCGAGGTGCGGCTGCGCTCGGGCGCGCGCGTGGCCTACCTCACGCAGGCTGCGCCGGAGGCCCCGGGGCAGTCGGTGTTCGATGTGATCGCGGAGGGCCTGCCCGAGGGCTTCGACCGCCATACGAACGCGCACCGCGTGGAGGCGCTCTGCTCGCAGATGGACCTCGACCCGCAGGCGCGCTACGACGACGGCTCCGGCGGCATGAAACGCCGCGCCCGCCTCGCCCGCGCCCTCGTCGCCGAGCCCGACCTGCTGCTGCTCGACGAGCCGACCAACCACCTCGACCTCGACGCGATCACCTGGCTGGAAGGCTTCCTCCAACGTTGGGGCGGAACGCTGCTCTTCGTCACGCACGACCGCGCCTTTCTCCGCGCGCTCGCCACGCGCATCGTCGAACTGGACCGCGGTGCCCTCAAGAGCTATCCGGGCAACTACGACACCTTCCTCCAGCGCCGCGACGAACTACTGGAGATCGAGGCGCGCGAGCAGGCGCAGTTCGACAAGAAGCTCGCCGAAGAGGAGGCGTGGATCCGTCGTGGCATCAAGGCCCGGCGTACGCGCAACGAGGGCCGTGTGCGAGCGCTCAAGGCGATGCGCGACGAACGCGCTGCCCGCCGTGAGACCGTCGGCGAGGTGCAGGCCGAGATCAGCACGGCTGGACGCTCCGGCAAACGTGTCATCGTAGCCAAGGACATCGCCTATGCCTGGCCCGATGCCACAGGCGAGGCGTTGCCCGTGGTTGGCGGCTTCACAACAACGATCCAGCGCGGGGACAAAGTCGGGCTGATCGGTCCGAACGGCGCGGGCAAAACGACGCTTTTGCGCTTACTCCTCGGCACGCTTGAACCAGAAAACGGCACTGTCACGCACGGGACGAACCTCGAAGTGGCCTACTTCGACCAGCACCGCGACGTGCTCGACGACACGATGACCGTCGAGCAGGCCGTCACCGACGGGATGACGGACACGGTGCAGGTCAACGGGCAGCCTGTCCACGTGATGAGCTACCTCAAGCGCTTTCTCTTCGACCCGAAGCGCGCGCGCGAGTCCGTCGGCGTGCTCTCCGGCGGCGAGCGCGCCAGGCTGCTCCTCGCCCGTCTCTTCTCGCGTGCCTCGAACGTCCTCGTCCTCGACGAGCCGACGAACGACCTCGACCTGGAGACGCTTGACCTCCTCGAAGACCTCCTCGGCGAGTATCCCGGCACCGTCCTCCTCGTCAGCCACGACCGCGCGTTTCTCGACAACGTCGTCTCGTCCACGTTCGCCTTCGAGGGCAACGGCGTGGTGAACGAGTACGTCGGCGGCTATGGGGACTGGAAGCGGCAGACGCAGCGCCAAGCGCAGGCTTTGACTCCCAAGCCGAAAGCAACGCCCTCGTCAGCGGGTGCCTCGAACAGAAAGTCCCGGAGTGGTAAGACGAAGCTGTCGTACAAGGAGCAGCGCGAGCTCGACGCGCTCCCCGGGCACATCGAGGCGCTGGAGGCGGAGCAGGCCGAGATCCACACCGCGATGGCCCAGCCCGACTTCCACACGCGAGGCCCTCACGCCTACGAGACGACGCAGAAGCGGCTCAACGAACTCGCGGCGGAGCTGGAATCGGCCTACGAGCGCTGGGACGAACTCGAAACGCTGCGCGCCGAATTGGAGGCTGCGCGGGTCTGACCCTCAGTAAAAGGGGAGCAGCCCGAAGACCGCTCCCCTTTCACTGTTGAAGCTGGCTCATCTGCGCTTTACTCAGGGAGCGTACCCTCCGTGAGTTCCTCCACGAGGCGCGTCGCCTGGTAGACGTCGCGGATCGATTCGAGCATGCCGCGCGAGTCGACGGAGACGGTGCGGTTGAAGGTGTCGTCGAAGATGTAGTTGCCCGGCAGGCTGTTGATGTTGCCGTCGAAGGCCACGCCGACGATCTCCAGGTCGCGGTTGAGGACCGGCGAGCCCGAGTTGCCGCCGATGATATCGTTCGTCGAGACGAAGTTCATCGGGGTATTGAAGTCGAAGTCCGAGCCGGGGTTGAGCCAGCTTTCCGGGAGGTCCCAGTCGCAGTCGGCGGCCCCGTCGATGCTCGTGAAGAGGTCGTCCTTCGCGGTGCCGTCAGCGTCGCAGTAGGAGTGGTAGTGGTCGTAGAGCCCGAACATGGTGGTAAAGGCCGGGGCGACGGTGCCGTTGTATTCATAGCCCTTCACGACGCCGTCCGAGATGCGGAGCGAAAAGGTCGCGTCCGGCGGGATCGACTCACCGTAGACCTCGAAACGGGCGCGGGCGAGGCGGCTCGACAGCTCCTCGAGTTCGGCGCTGGACTGGCCTTGCGCCTGCTGCATAATGCCGAAGCGGGGGGCCAGCACCTGTGCGATGGCGAGCGCCGGGTCGTCCGACTGGAGGATATCGTCCGAGGCGAGCAGCGCTGCCGTGGCAGCCGAGTCGGCAAAGACGGTGTTGGCGACGAGCGTCTCAGCGCGGGCTTCTGCGTCCATCCCGCCCAGGGCGGCTTCGGTAAGCGGGTCTTCGCTACCAAGGTAGAACTCGAAATCACGGAGCTGTGCTGCCGTGAGATATACGTCGAGGTCGGCGGGGATGTCTTCGGAGAGGATGTTGTTCTTCAGGCCCGCCAAGCTCTCTTCGGGCACGCCGCCCGACTTTTGCGCGGCGTAGAAGTAGGTCAGCAGCGCGCGACGGAGCGTCTGGGAGCCGTAGGTGCCGTTGGGTAGGAAGGCGACGGCACCAAACAGCGGTGCGCTCGCTTCGGCTGCTTCGCGGTTCGCCGTGATGGCGTCGAAGAGGCCACCGTATTCCTCAGCCATTGCCTCGTCAGCCATGATGGCGTCGCGGAAGTCGTCCTGCGCGGCCTGGCGGCGGGCGATAATGTAGGGGTCCTGCAGCCCCTCGACGCGCCCCGTGTAGGCCTTGCGACCATTCGCGGCGCCGAGGTAGCTGTCGCGAATCTCAGGCGTCTGTGGGTGGTCCGGGTTCTGGTCGATGAATCGCTTCATGGCGACCTCGCGTGTGGCGAGCAGGCGCAGGATGTAGGCCTCGGTGTGATCGCGGCGGAAGAGCAGTTCCGACACGGTCTGGAGGCGCGTCGTGGAGCCGGGGTTGCCGATCACAAAGACCAGGTCGCCCTCCTCCGCCCCGTTTTCGGACCAGGGGAAGTAGACCTCCGAGTTGACGGGCTCGCCGTTGTCGTCGTAGACCCGGAAGAGCGTAAAGTCGAGGCTGTAGCGCGGGTAGGTGAAGTTGTCCGGGTCGCCGCCAAACTTGCCAAGGCGGTCTTCGGGCGCGAAGACGAGGCGCACGTCGTCGTATTTCTGGAAGACGTAGGCCTTGAACTGGCCACCGGCGTAGAGCGTAATGACTTCAACACTCACTCCTGCCTCCTCCCCACCGCGCTCACTAGCGAGGCGCTCCTGGATGGCTTCGATAGCGGCGTCGCGGGCACCACTGCGGGCTTGGTCGCCTTCGACGGCGTCGGCCGCCGCCTGCACCTCGTCGGTCACGTCGATGATTTCGATGAGCTGCTCGGCCGGGTAGTCGACCGGACGTTCGTCGGCGAGCGTCTCGGCGTAGAAGCCGTCGCCCGGGAGGTCTTCGCCTTCGCGGGTAGCCTCGGTAAGGCTGGCGCGGCCACAGTGGTGGTTGGTGAGCAGCAGCCCGTGGGGCGAGACGAACGACGCCGAGCAGTTGGGCAGGCGGATCGCCCCCAGACGCGCGCGCTCAAACCAGTCGGCGTCGGGCGTAAAGTTGTAGCGTTCGCGGAAGTAGTCGAGCGGCGGGTTGTCGAGCGTGAACATGCGCCCGTTGTCGAAGCGACCGGCCTGCACGGTGTCGGGGTCGAACGAAAGCGGGGCGGCGCTGGCCATCTCCTCTTCCATGTCGTCCATGACGGCCACCATTTCGTCGGTGACGACCTCGGCCGCCGCCTCAGCCTCCTCGACGACTTCGACCATCTCAGGTTCGGGCTCAGGAGCCGTGGTGGGAGTGACGGTGCCGCAGCCCCACACCAGGGCGCTAGCACATACGAGCAGCAACGAGCGATACATAGGGGAGAGTGATCCTGTGAGAAAAGCGGTGCAGTACGGGGCGTCGGAAGATACGCGTCGGGCTAGAAGCGCTTGCGAAGCGTCTGGGAAAGCGCTGCAGCATGACCCGTCGCTATCGAGCACGAGTGTACCTTGAGGTGTTGGCCCCTATGCTGGAATTGGTAGACAGGCCAGACTTAGGATCTGGTGTCCGAAAGGGCGTGTAGGTTCGACTCCTACTGGGGGCACTAGACTGAGGCCATTAGAGCGGGAGCGGCGTTGAAAAACGTCGTTCCCGCTTCTTTTTCGCACTTCTGGTACTCTTTGAGGTTGGCTGATTTCGAACGGGAAGGTACTTTGTTTTCACCTCTACCTTTACCTATTGAATCTCAAAGCTAAGCCACTGTGGCTACTGTCACCCCGGTCTTACGCACCGACAAGCGCGACAAGCGGGGGCGCTGCCCTATCTGGCTGCGGCTTTCCGACCGAGACGGCACCCGCTATCTATCGCTGGGTGAGAAGGTCCTGCCCTTCCAGTGGAACAAGAAGAAGCGCCGAGTACGCAAGGGGCATCCGGACGCCGACCTCTTAAACGAGCTCATCGCGGCGCGGCTCACCGAAGCACGGGCGGAGATCCTTCGTCTGAAGATCGCGCGCACATACGCCACCGCCGACCACCTCAAGGACGCACTCGCCGAGGACCAAGCCGCCGACTTCTTCGAGGCCACCCGCGCACACCTCGCCGACCTAGAGAAGCGCGGGCAGGTCGCCCGCCTCCGACGGCTCCGTGCCGTGCTTGGCAAGCTGGAACGCTTCGCCGGGTCCCCCCTCCCCTTCGACCGCATCACGACTGCGCTCCTGACGGACTTCGAGACGCACTGCCTCACGGAGCTAGGTAACAAGCAGTCGAGCGTGGCCACGAATCTGCGGGACCTCCGCGCGCTCTACAACCACGCGGTCAAGCGGGGGCTCGCTGACGAGGCCAACAGCCCCTTCCGGCACTTCACGATCAAGAAGGGGGCACGCCCCGAGCGCGCGAAACTCTCCTACGCCGAGATTCAGGCTATCGAGGCGCTCGACCTCGAAGCGGAGACGCTCATCTGGCACGTTCGCAACTATTTCCTCTTCGCCTTCTACTGCGCAGGGATCCGCTTCTCAGACGTGGCGACGATGACACAAGGGCGCGTCATCGGAGGGACTGATGAGGCGGGCAACCCGACCGCGGACCGCCTTCAGTTTCGCGCGAGCAAGACCAAGAAGGTGCAGTCGGTCAAGATCACGCCGCCCGCGAGGCGGATCCTCGACCGCGCCGACGGAGACGCGAAGCGCGATCCCGAGGCGTTCGTCTTCCCGATGCTCGACGGGTACGACCTCTCGACGCCTGCCAAGCTGCTCAGTGCCAGGGGCAGCCAGAACGCGCTGGTGAACAAGTACCTCAAGAAGATCGCTGAGGCTGCGGGGATCGAGACGGCGCTCTCGTTCCACATCGCGCGGCACTCGTTCGCCGATGTGGCGCGCACGTCCGGGTGGAGCATCTACGACATCAAGAACGCGCTCCAGCACGGTGGGATCGAGGAGACCGAGCGCTACCTCAAGGGCTTCGACGCCGACGCACTCGACGCACGCATGGACGATCTATTTGGTGAGGATGGACGATCTGACTAGAGAGGCCTGGGAGCGGCTACACGGGTTACATGGAGACGACGTACCTACCGTTGGTCGGCTCGGGATCACGATGGGGCTTCTTCATCTTGCCGAGCGCGCGCTACGCCAGCGCGGTGCTGACGACGACTACTTCACACAGGCTGAGGTCTACATGGGCGCCATGTGGGAGGCTGCCCGGAGCGACTTCCTACGCTTCGGGATGCCCCATCTGGAGGCGGCGTGGGGCTTCGGCTCCGCGCCGCCGTGCTGTCTAGGAGAGTTGCCCAGGCAGAAGGGCGCGAGGAAGGTCAGCATCACCCATCGTTCGTTACCGTGCGCTAAGTCACGCATTTTGTCCGAAATACGGCGCTCGATGTCCGGAATCCATCGGTCCCTATGAGTTATGTTCACAACCGTTGGCCTTACCGTACCTGTGCCTCCGAGCACAGCGCTAGGTCCCCCCTCCATCGCCTCCTTTACCCCTCCGCCTTCGTGCGCGCCCTCCATCGCGCCGTGCGCCCCGCGTGGGCGCCCCTGGTTCGCACCTCGCTCGGGCGGGGTGCCGTGGTTCGTGCTGCCGTCGCAGCGCGGAGGATCCCTGCCCTCCATCGATGACTGCTCTCCGACTGCCTCGCCGTGCCGCTGCCGCGCTCCCGTCTTCTCCTCGTTCCTCGCGGACCCGTGCGCAGCGCCGCCTCCACTGGCTGCGCCATGCGGCCGCCGCTGGGACGCTCACGCTCGCGAGGCTCCACGGCACACCCGAGGTTCAGGCGCAGGTCGCCTCCGACCCCGCTGGCGCCGAGTTCCAGGTCAGCACCTTCACTACGAGCAACCAGCGCAACTCCACCGTGGCGATGGACGCCGACGGCGACTTCGTCGTCGTGTGGCATAGCTACGGCCAGGACGGCGACGGAAACGGCGTCTTCGCGCAGCGCTACGCCGCTGACGGAACGCCGCAGGGGTCCGAGCTCCAGGTCAACACCTTCACTACCGACGACCAGACTCTACCCTCGGTGGCAATGGACGCCGACGGCAACTTCGTCATCGCCTGGCAGAGCAACGGCAGCGCCGGCACGGACGACTCGAACGGCGCCATCGTCGCCCAGCGCTATGTCGCCGACGGCACGCCGCAGGGGTCCGAGTTCCAGGTCAACGTCTACACCACGGGCCGCCAGACTCTACCCTCGGTGGCGATGGACGCCGACGGCGACTTCGTCGTCGTGTGGCAGAGCGCAGACCAGGACGGCGACAGCGGTGGTGTCTTCGCGCAGCGATACGACGCGGGGGGCGTGAGCCAGGGCGCGGAGTTCCAGGTCAACACCTTCACCACGAGTATCCAGACTCAACCCTCGGTGGCGATGGACGCCGACGGCGACTTTATCGTCGCATGGCGGAGCGACGGCCAGGACGGCGACAGCGGTGGTGTCTTCGCGCAGCGCTACGCCGCTGACGGCACGTCGCAGGGCGCGGAGTTCCAGGTCAACACCTTCACCACATTAAACCAGCGCAACTCCACCGTGGCGATGGACGCCGACGGCGACTTCGTCGTCGCATGGCATAGCTACGGCCAGGACGGCGACGGAAACGGTGTCTTCGCGCAGCGCTACGCCGCTGACGGCACGCCACAGGGCACCGAGTTCCAGGTCAACACCTACACCACAGATCGACAGCAGAATGCCTCGGTGGCGATGAACGCCGACGGCGACTTCGTCGTCGCATGGCGGAGCGACGGCCAGGACGGCGACCGCGGTGGTGTCTTCGCGCAGCGCTACGACGCGGCGGGCGTCACCCAAGGCACCGAATTTCAGGTCAACACCTACACCACGGACAGTCAGCAAGACCCCAACGTGGCGATGGACGCCGACGGCGACTTCGTCGTCGCGTGGACGAGCGACGGCCAGGACGGCGACCGCGACGGCGTCTACGCCCAACGCTACGCCACGCCTGCGCCCCTTACCGGCTCCATCGCCGGCGCCGTCTTCAACGACGAAGACGCCAGCACCACCTTCGACGAGACCGAAGACGGCCTCCCCGGCGTCACCGTCCAGCTCTTCGCCGACGCCGAACCCCTCGGTACCCTCGACGACGGCGACACCAAGCTCGACGAAGTCACCACCGACATCGACGACGGCTACGAAGTCGACGGCCTCCTCATGGGCGACTTCGCCTTCGAGGACCTCGACCCCGGCACCTACCTGGTCGTCGTGCCCGAGACGCCCGAGGGCTTCCTCCCCACCACCGAGACCCCGCTCGCCGTCACCGTGGGCGAGGGCGAGGAGGTCACGGGCCAGGACATCGGCTTCCAGGAGGCCGTCTTCGACCTCGCGCTCACCACCGAGGTCGTCTACACCGGGCCTGGCACCGGCACCGTCACTGCCACGATGACCAACACCGGCGACGTGGCCGCCGACCTCGTCCGCGTCAAGCGCACCCAGCAACGCGATGTCACCGTGGCTGAGAAACAAATCGTCGTCGGCCCCCTCGCCCCCGACGAGTCCGGCTCGGTCGTCTTCACGTTCTCCGATGCCGACGAGGGCGCAACGATCAAGCTGCGCGGCCAGGACCTCACCGTCCAAGGCAACGAGGACGACTTCACGAACAACATCGTCACCATCGCGCTCGACCCGCCCGACCTGATCCTGCTGCTAGCCCCTGACGACGAGGCGCCGACCGCGCCGAGCGAGGGCGGCAGCGTGTGGTTCACGAGCACCGTGAGCAACACGACCGAGTCGCCGCTGGAGCAGGAGGCGTGGGTGGTGCTCGACGGGCCGGGCGACGACGACAGCATGGTGTTCGGTCCGCAGACGGTGCGCCTCGCGCCGGGCCAGTCGGTGGATCGTCGCTTCGAGGCGATCGTGGGTCCGGACGACGCGCCGGGGACGTACACGGTGATCGGGCGGCTGGGCACGTTCCCGGACGGCATCGATGCCGAGGACTCGTTCACGTTCGAGAAACTGGGCGATATCGGGCTTCATGCCGGTGGTGGCTTGGCGTCCCTCTACGCGCCGAGTGTGGGTGGCCCGATCTGGGGCGTGGCCGACGACGCGGAGTGGGCCGCGATGCTGCGTGCCGACGAGGCCCGCAAGGCGGCGCTCGCGGCGCAAGCCGAAGAGGAAGCAGCAGCGCTCGCCGAGGCCGCCGAGTCGGAGGCCATACCCGAGGCGTTCGCGCTCGTCGAGCCGTACCCGAACCCGATGTCGGGGCTGTCGTCGGTGCGCTTCGAGCTACCAGAGGAGGCCGAGGTCACCGTCACGCTCTACGACGTCCTCGGGCGGACCGTAGCCGTGCTCGCGTCGGGCACGTTCGAGGCGGGCCGTCACGAGGCGCTCTTGGACGGGACGACGCTCGCGAGCGGGACGTACGTGGTGCGCTTTGAGGCGGGCGAGCACATGCTCGCCAAGCCCGTCACGGTACTACGAGCGGAGTGAGGGCACCCCAGCTCATGTGATGAACGTGCGGCGGCGCGG
>JBCCLD010000089.1:0-13254 GCA_039027055.1 Bacteroidota bacterium | reverse complement strand
GAACGTGCCGCGGTCGATGGTGGCGACGGTGATCTTGTCGCGCTCGACGTTGAGCGTGCGGCGGGTGTCCTGGAAGAAGAGCCCCCAGACGACGAGGGCGAGGAGCGCGAGGCCGCCGACGACCATCGCGATGCGTTTGGGGGTGAGGCGGCGCTTCTTGGCGCGGCGGTCCATCCCTTCGCCGCCCCCGGAGCTGCCGCTCTGGATGGGCCGCGTCAGGACGCTGGTTGGGTTGGTAGGGGCTTCCATGGGGCTGGGGCTGGGCTCGTTCGACGCAGGCGGCGGTGCCCGCATCGTACGAAACGGGATGTCAACCGATGTGCCAGCGTACCGAACCCCCGAAAGCGCGCGAAAATCGCCGAAACGATCCGCCTGGACTGTGCGTTTCCGCACACCGCGCCGGGCGAGCGCGCACAGCGTTCTCGAGGTGCCGCACAAGAGCTCTCCCTCTGGACAGGGGGAGTCCGCGAAGCGGGAGGGGGTGGACCTATCGAGCGCGACGCGGCTTCTGGCCTCGTAGATCGACCACCCCCAACCCCTCCTGTCCAGGAGGGGAGCTTGTCCAAGGCGAACGCGGAGTACGGCGCTTCATCTTCTTCCTTGCGTACCCTCCCACCCCCAAACCCACTCACCCCCTGCATGGAACCCACCGCCCGCACCGGCCGCGTCCTCGTCGTCGACGACAACGAAGACGTCCTCACCGCCATTCGGCTGCTCCTCAAGCCGCACGTCGAGACGATCCACACGGCCACACGGCCTGACGCGCTGCCGACGCTGCTCCGAGAGGAGCGCTACGATGTGGTGCTGCTCGACATGAACTTCACCAAGGACGCCTCCTCTGGGCGCGAGGGGCTCACCTGGCTCGGGCACATCCAGAAGCTCGACCCCGAGGCCATCGTGATCCTCATCACCGCCTACGGCGACGTGAGCCTCGCCGTGGAGGCGATGAAGGGCGGCGCGACGGATTTCGTGACGAAGCCGTGGCAGAACGAGAAGCTCGTCGCGACCGTCAAGAACGGCATCCAGCTACGGCGCACGAAGGCGGAGGTCGCCACGCTGCGCGACCGGCAGGTCCACCTCACGCGCGACCTCGACCGGCCCTACCAGGACATCGTCGGCGAGAGCGATCCGATGCAGGCCGTCTTCGCGACCATCGACAAGGTGGCGGCGACGGACGCGAACGTGCTCATCCTCGGGGAGAACGGGACGGGCAAGGAACTCGTCGCCCGGGCCATCCACCGTCGCTCGCGCCGCGCCGACGAGATCTTCGTGGCCGTCGACCTCGGCGCGCTCACGGAGAGCCTCTTCGAGAGCGAACTCTTCGGCTACACGAAGGGCGCGTTCACCGGGGCCAATGCGGATCGGGCCGGCCGCTTCGAGGTAGCCTCGGGCGGCACGCTCTTCCTCGACGAGATCGGCAACATCGGCGCGGCGCAGCAGGCGAAGCTGCTCACCGTGCTCCAGCGCCGCGAGGTGACGCGCGTCGGGGCCCCCACGCCTGTCGCGGTGGACGTGCGCCTCGTCTCGGCGACCAACGCGCCCCTGTACGAACGGGTCAGCGAGGGCGCGTTCCGGCAGGACCTCCTCTACCGCATCAACACGGTCGAGATCGTGCTCCCGCCGCTGCGCGAGCGCGGGGACGACATCGACCTCCTCGCCGAACACTTCCTGAAGCTCTACGCGCAGAAGTACGACAAGCCCGTGCGCGCCATCGCCGCGAGCGCCCGCAACAAGCTGCGCGGCTACCGCTGGCCCGGCAACGTGCGCGAACTCCAGCACACGATGGAGCGCGCCGTCATCCTCGCCGACGGCTCCACCGTCAAGCCCGACGTGCTCGACTTCACCGCGCCGCCCGACCTGAGCAAGGACCGCCTCGCGCTTGACAGCCTGGACCTCGAAGAGATCGAGCGCACCGTGATCCGCAAGGCCCTCTCGAAGCACGGCGGCAACATCTCACGCGCTGCCGACGACCTAGGCCTCACCCGCAAGTCGCTCTACCGGCGGATCGAGAAGTATGGGCTGTGAGCGCCGATACGATGTCTGAGCACCTCGTCAATGTAGCCGGGTACGCGCTCGTCTCCGCGCTTCTCTACACAGGGTTTACCGTTCGCTTTCCACCCCCTCTATTGCTGGATCAGGAAACCGTGCGGCTACTCCGTCGCCACTTGCTTCCGGTCCATGCGCTCGGACTTGGGTTGTCGTTGATCGCAGGCTTCGGGATCGGGTGGGTCATATACCAGCTTGGACAAACGGACGCGGTGCGCGAGCTAGCAGCAGTGGCCTGCGGCTTGGCGGGGATGATGCTTGTCGCCGATCTATGGTTTTTAGCACTGCTCCGTTTCAAGGGTACCGCTTGGTGGCAGGGGTACCGTGCCTTTCTGAGCCAGCAGCATGGATTCGATTACTTCTCTGCGTATCGAGTAGTCCACACACTGGTCTCTGTTGCCGTTGTTGGGCTGCTTCTAGCTGTATGGCTGTCATGAGCGGAAGAGCTCAGTCGAACAGCCGGTCTATGTCGCGCTTGCCGTGGAGGATGCGGAGCACGCTGATGCCTTCGGGCATCGGGAGGTAGAACACGAGGTACGGCCCGACGATCACGTGGCGGAGGTGCGGAAGCAGGTGGTCTTGCCGCTGACCACTGTGCGGGAATAGCGCTGAGAGTTCGCACCGTGCCCGGATCGCATCAATCATGCGATCGGCCGCTGTGACATCCTCCCGGGCGATGAAGTACCAGATGTCGTCCAGTTCCTTCGTTGCCCGTGGGTGAAACGCACAGGTGGCCATACCTAGCCCTGTCGCTCAGCGCCTAGCCGTTCGCGAGCCTGTGCCTTGAAGGCGTCCCAATCCATCGGCTCGGCGGGGCCACTGTACAGTCCCTCCTGAATCATTGCGCGTAGTCGCTCGACCTGGTGAGGCGGCAGATTGTCGATGCGGCTTTCCACATCGCGGATGTGCTCGGCTTCGACGCGGTAGTAGGCCGCTAGGGCTTCTTGCTGCTCCGGTGGAAACGAGCGGAGCACGTCCACCAGCTTCTCGACTTCGCTTTGGAGTTCAGTGGCGGGCATGGCGTTGTGATTGGGTTTGTTCCGACAACGAACCGCGCGCCTGTCAGATCCAAGACAGCCCTCCTGACCTTGTCATCCTGAGCGGAGCCCGCAGGGCGGAGTCGAAGGATCTCCGGCGATCTCAGCGCTCCAGTCATGGCCTGGAAGCTGATCCAAAGATCCTTCGACTCGCGTTGCTCGCTCAGGATGACATGGGCGATGGGTCGAGCTCAACGCCCACGTCATCCTTCTGGCTTCCTACTTCAAACGTCCTCTCATCGCATCAGGACCATGCGCTTGGTGGCGCGGAAGGAGCCTGCCTGCAGCCGGTAGAGGTAGACGCCGCTCGCGAACGCCCGTGCGTCCCAGCGGACCTCATGGAAGCCGGGGGCCTGCTCGCCGTCGAGGAGGACGGCCACGCGGCGGCCAGCGATGTCATAGACCTCGAGTGTGACGTGCTCGGTCGTGGGCAGGTCGTAGCGGATCGTCGTGGTGGGGTTGAACGGGTTGGGGTAGTTGCCCCCGAGCGCGAACGCCATGGGCAGCGTCGGGTCACCCTCGGCGGACACGTCGGAGACGATCGCCGTGACGGCGTCCGGCTCGTCCGGCGTGGCCTCGCGGTTACCGGCGGCGTCCTGCGCGACGGTGTAGAAGGCGTACGTGTTGCCGACCTCGCCGGTGTAGGACGCGCCCACGGCGTCGGTCTCGATCCACACGGCGTACGGCCCGCCGTCCACCGAGACGAAGACGGTGTACGACTGCACGCCCGCCGCGTCGTCCGCGCCCGACCACGACACGGGGAACGTCGCCCGCGTCTGCTCGGCGACGAGGGCCTCCACGGCGCTCGCCGGGGCCTGCGAGTCGAGCGTGTTCGACCACAGCGGCGTGTCGATGGGGGCGTTGAGGTCGAAGAAGATGCGCGCCTCGTTGGTGACCACGCTGCCGGACGGGAGGTCGTCCTTCGTCGCGACGCGGAAGAAGACGCCGCCGTCGCCCTCGGGCGGGGTGTTGTTGGGCGGCAGGAAGCCCGCGAACGGGTCCTCGGGCAGCGCGCCCGTCGCCGGGTCGAGGCCCGTGAAGCGCCACGTCGCGATGCCGGTCGCGCGGTCGAGCACGGCGTCGACCTGGACGAGCAGGTTGTTCTCCGGTCGGAGGTCGATCGTCGTCGAGAACGCCGAGAGGCCCGGCGGCGGCGTGTAGCTCCACGTGCCGAAGTAGACCGTGCCCATGGTGAACGTGTCGAGGTCGAACCGCGCCGTGTCGAGGGTGTCCACGACGATCACTTCGAGCGCGGCGGCCGTCGCCTCGGGCTTGTTCTCGAAGCGGATCTGGTAGCTGAACGGGTCGCGGCCGTTGACGTAGCGCGCGTCGCCTGCGCCGGACGGCCCGAGCTTGTCGTTCGGGTCGATGGACGCCACGATCCGCGCATCGTGGCTCACGCCAAAGAAGCGGTCGAGGACGGGGCGGCACGACGTGTAGACCGCCGCTAGGCCCGCGCCGCCAGTGAGGAGCCGCTTGATCGTCTTGATGATGGCCTTGGCCGCCTTCGCCGCGGGAAACAGCTCCGAGCCGCAGTCGATGAGCAAGCCTCCTACGGCGATGAGCAGCTGCGACATCCAGACGGTCTGCTGGGCGTCGTCGGTGGCGAACGCCGACCCGGCCGCGTCGAAAAAGATCTTGCCGAGGAAGGCCTCCGTGGCCGTGACGCAGCCAGCGCCGGGCACGAAGTCGAGGACGATGTCGGCCGTCGAACTGAGGATTGCGTAGACGCAGCCGAGCGTGTCGGAGGTGCCGCTCTGGGCCGTTGCGTTAGCGACCAAGTGAGCGTACTCCGGTGCGAGGCGCGCGCCCGCCTCCGGCGTCGGGAAGCTCAGCAGCATCGGGGTGGCCGTCCACGCGCTCAGTTGCGGCGTGATCGCGAGGAAGTCGAGCGTGACGGTCTCGCCGGGCGGCACGAGCGGCAGGACGAGCGGGTAGATCAGCTGGTCGAGCGTGTCGAGCACCGTCTCGAACTCGTCCCACGAGGTGAAGTCGGTGAAGCCCGGCGGCGCGTCGAGGTCGGGCAGGCCGAAGAGCGGTTCGAGTGCCGCCTCGATGCGCGGGTCCTTCTGCAGAGAAATGAAGAGCGGGACCATCACGGCGTCGGCGTTGCCGCGGTTGGTGACGCTCACGCTGTAGCGCGCCAGCCGCCCCGGCCGGACCGCAGGCGGGCCGCCCACGTCCACCCAGAGGTCGGGCGCGATGGCGTCTTCGACGGTGAACGCCGCCGCGAGGGTCTCCGTCTGGCCGCCGCCATTGGTGACCACCACGTCCCACGTCCCCGTCGGCGCGCCGGTGAGGTCGAACGACCCCGCGACTTGTTCGGCGCTTTCCTCTAGATAGCGCGGCGCGAGCACCGTGCCGCCGTTGCGCAGCTCAATCGAAGACCCTTCGGTGAAGCCTTGGCCCACGGCGCGGACGAACGCGGTGCCCTCGTTGCCAGCTGCGGTTGGGGTGACGTAGAACACGTCGAAGGCGTCTGAGGGCGGCCCGTCGGCGATGGTGACCATGCCGCTTGTGGTCCCGCCGAGCGTGTAGGACGCGTCGGGCTGGAGCGTGACGAGGACCGTCTCGCCGTCGTCGCGGTCGGCGTCGTTACGCGGGAAAATCAGGAGGTCGACGGAGCGCGCACCGGCCGGGATCGTGACGGTGGAGCGGGTCGTGCTCGTGACGAAGTCGGCGAACGGCGTCGCGGTGCCGCTCAGGAAGAACGGGACGACGACGGGCGTGGCGAGCGCGAAGTTGGTCCGGAGCGTGAAGACGCCCGGCACGCGGCCTTCCTCGGCCGCCTCAGGCGCGGTCACGTCGAGCGTGATCGTGAGCGGCCCCGGCGCGATGGTGAGCGGTCCGCCGGTGGCGCGCCCGCCGCGCGGGTCCTCGGCCACGACGTCGTAGGTGCCGAGTTGCCCGCCCGCGCTGAGGTCGGCGACGACCTCCACGACATCGGGGCCCATGCTACGGATGCCGAGCGGGATCTCGGGCGCGCCCACAGGGTCGGCGCAGCCGTTGCAGACGAGCCGGAACGTCGCGTCGGGCGCAAAGCCGCTGCCGGAGAGCGTGAGTGTGCGCGGGGCACCGGTTTCCACGACAGGCGTCTCAAGGGTGAGCGAGGACTCCAATGTTGGAATGCCCATCGTCGTCGTGAGCACGACGCCCTGGTCGAAGTCGCCGATGCTGGGGTAGAGCGTGACGCCGTTCGCCGCGTCCACGAGGCCATCGAGTTGGTCGAAGGTGCCCTCGATCAGGCCCGTGATTGGCGTGAACGTGTCGCCCGGCTGCGGGACGAAGCCGTCGATGAACGACACGGCGAGCGTGCCGTCGAGCGCGGCGATGGCGGTGCCGAGCACGTCGTACTCGGTCTGCGCGGTCGTCCCGCCGAGTTCGATGGCGAGCGTGCCGTCGCCGTTGGGGTAGGTCCCGGACACCCGCAACAGCCCCGGTGACAGGCCCGGCGCGACGGTCCCGGCGTTCTCGAACGTGCCGTTGAACAGGTTGAGCGTCCCCACGCCGCGCAGCGTGCCCGCCTCGGTGTTGTCGAACACGTCCGTGATGGTCAGCGAACCGTCCTCGATGTCGACGGTGCCTTCATTCACGAACGGGACGGCGAGTTCGAAGAAGAAGCGGCTGGTCTTGCGGACAGCGCTGCGGTTGACGACGCGGCCGGTGCCGTTGATCGCCCGCGTCGAGGCGCTTAGGATCAGCGTGGCGTCATTGACGAGGTCGGCGTCCTGCAGCGTAAGGCCTTCGAGGACGTCGACGGTGCCTGCGTTCGCGACCGTCCAGCCGTTGAGATTGCTTTGCAGGTCGAGAGCGCCACCCTCCGCGACGGTCAGCGTGCCGGTGCCTGCGAGCGTCGTCTCGAAGCCGGTCTCGAGCGTGCCGCGCACGGTGAGCGCATTGCCACCGTTGAACGTCGCGCGGCTGCTCAGCTCGAACGTGAGCCCGTCGGGGATCTCCAGCGCCGGCGCGTCGAGCGTTGTGTTGGTGCCGTTCACCTCGATGGTGCCGGTGCCGCCTAGGGTGACGGTGGTGAAGGTATGGGTCGCGCCGTTCTGAAAGCGTAGCAGCTTGTCGTCGGCCACCGTGAGCGTCGCGCCCGTGTGCGTGCTGGGCGCCTCGATGAGGATGTTGTCCTCCTCGACGATGAAGGTGCCGGTGTTGGTCAGCGGTACCTGGATCGGGACGCTCCCGCGATTGACCTTGCGGAAGGTGCCGCTGTTGCGGAGTTCGCCGTCGCCTGCGATGCTGCGCCCGCCGCCGCCGCCCTCGTGGATCAGTTCGGCGCGGTTGTCGAGCACGGTGCCGTCTTCGAGCGTGAGCCGCTCCGTGATGCGCAGGAGGCCGTCGTTGCCAACCGTCGGAGCCGAGAGGGTACCCTGGACGCTCAACTCACCCAAGGCTGCGATATCGACCGCACCATCGCTGCGAAAGATGCTGGCCGTCGACGAGCCCATGCGCAGGAGGCCGCCCTCGACGGCCACGCTGCCACCGACATCGAGGAGGTAGGAGAAGTCGAAGCGGCCGCCGGTCACCACGCGGAGGTCGCCGCCGAGCGTAAGGTTGACGTTGCCGCCTGTGGTGCGCAGCCGCTGCTCGCCCTCGGTGCTGCCCGCGCCCACCGTGAGGGCGTTCGCCTCCGCCGAGGCGTTCAGCGTGACGCTGTAGGTGCCGGGCAGCGTGATGCAGACCTGGTCGCCGACGCCAGGCACGCGGACGGGCGCCCAGTTAGTCGCATCGGACCAGACGCCGTTGTCGGGCTCGGCCCACGAGATCGAGCACTGGGCGAGCGAAGACGTAGGAGAGAGCGCGGCGATGAAGAGGACGGCGAGCGCGAGGCGTACGAGGCGTTGCATGACCAACACGGGTTGCATTGAAAAACGCGACAGGGGGAGGAACAGGTGGGTGCGTATTTGCCTCCGTGCGTTTTGCCCGCGAAAGTGATCACGCGCTCGGATTTTTTATCCCGCGCCTTTCGCCGAGTGCATGGACAACCGGTCTTTTGCGATATCGAAGCCATGTCCGGAAGCCGCAAATGCAGTTCCTCTCCTGGATAGAGCCTGCCCTCGCGAACGCGGGGGAGGGGACAGGGGTGGTTGACCGAGGTGGCAACCCTGTCACATCCAGAGGTGATCGCGCAGTAAACCCCTTGCGCTCACACTAGAGTGATTTGCGATGAGATTCGGTACAGCTACTCCGGTGAAGACGTGCGGTAGGCACCGGAGGAGGCACATGCTGAACCACTGGCGTACTGAACCACCGATCAACTGACTCTAGCGTCCAGATGAGGTGGCTCCAGATGAGGCGGCCGTCCTAAACCGTCCTGCCTTTCCACGCCACGCGGCCCGTCCAGTGGCTCACGGCGGAGTCCGACTGCAGCACGTTGGCGAGCACGAAGACGAGCGGTACGACGACGGGAAGCCACAGCGGGAGCCGCCGCGCGAGGTCGCAGCCGCCCTTGAGCGCGACGCTGCTGGCCAGCAGCCACGGGACGCCGAGCGCGAGCGCGAGCCACGGCCCGACGACGAACAGCGCCGCGTAGAGCAGCCACAGCGGGACGAACGTTGCCGGGTGGCCTCCGGCGAGGAGGTAGGCGTTCTTGCGGAAGCCGCGCCACGCCTCGGCGAGCGTGCCATACATCCGCACCGCGACGCAGTCGGCGAGGTCGACGAAGTGCAGGCGCAGGCCTTCACGCTTCAGCGTGCGGCCGATCTCCACGTCTTCGAGGATGTTGGCGCGGTGGGTGGCGTGCGGCTCCAGGCGGCGGTAGGCGTCGGCGCGGATCGCCCAGACCTGCCCGTTGAGCGCGCCGACCGACGCCGCGCGGGTGCGGGGGACAAGCGCGAGCGGCAGCGCACTCAGGATCGAGAACGGGACGAGGCTCGTCAGCAGCGCGGCCCCGCCCCGGTCGCGGTAGTGCGGCAGCCCCGACATCGCCGCGGCGTCCGGCCCTGAGGCCGCCTCGCACGACGCGAACCGCGCGACGAGCCGCTGGAGCGCCTCGGGGTCGCGCAGGTCCGTGTCCGCGTCGAGGAAGACGAAGACCTCGCCGGTGGCATGCCGCGTGGCCTGGTAGAGCGCGTGCGGCTTGCCAAGCCACCCCGTCGGTGGGCCCTCGCCGCGCACCGGGCGGAGCGTGTGCCCCGCGGTCTCAAACGCCGCGGCGTGTGCCTCCAGCACCGCCCACGTCGCGTCCTCCGAGGCGTCGTCTACCACGACCACCTCGACGCTCGCATAGGTCTGCGCCGCGAGCGTGGGCAGCAGGCGCCGCAGGTTGTTCTCTTCGTTGCGGGCCGGGACGAGCACCGACACCGACGGGGCCGCAACGAGCCTCGGAAGGGGGCGACGGGTCCGGCGGAGGTACGCCAGGTTCGCGAGCAGCACGAGCGCCATCCCCACGTGCAGCGCGCCGAGCACCGCCACGGTGGGCGTCAGCCAGTCTGGGGAGAGGGTCACGGCGGGTCCGTGAGGAACTGCCGGAAGAGCACGGGTGGCCGCTGGGCGAGGAGTTGGATGCGGAGGCTGTCGGCCGCGTCGTGGCCGAGTTTGTGCATCGCATACCACGCCCACACGTCGGCCTCTACGCGAGGAATGCCGGTGTGCGGATGCTGCGGCAGGACGCGACGCAGGTGGGTAAACTGGCCCAGCGCCGCGTTGACGTCACCGCCGAAGATCGAGGGCTTGTAGAGCAGAGCTTGGCCGTCCACGAGGAGGACGTAGGGGTCGTCGTCGTCGAGCGCTTTGGCGCGGTCGAGGAGGGCCTCCGAGCGGCGGCCATAGCCCGGGATCTTCCAAGGTGGGGCGTTGGCGACGCGGTAGGCCCAGAGCGCCGAGAGCAGGGCCAACTCGCGGGCCGACGCCGCCTCGTCAGCGTCGGGGAGGTCGTCGAGGTAGACGTCGTCCTGCGTGATCGGAAAGAGCCGATAGCGGGCCAGCAACCGCTGCTCGACCGTCGCGGCGTCCTGGTAGAGCCGCTTCATCGCACTCACGTCGCGCGAGCCGTAGAACGTGGCGAGCGAGTCCGAGTAGGTGGCGAACGAGAGTACGGCGGGGGCACGGTCGTCCGCGCAGCACGCGGCGGGCGTCGGCGAGAGCATCGTCAGGAGGAGCACCAGCAGCGTCGGCATGGCGGCAGAAGGCGTGCGAGGCAGGCGGGAGAGCGGGCATAGTACCCGCCAGGGAAGTTTAGGGCGCAGGCGACGGTTCTCGAATCGCCCGCTGCCGAAGAACGTGTGAGGCTGTGCTGGACGGGCCGTCTGGCGGAAGCGCGTCTAGCGGAAGCGCTGTAGGAGCGGACCGAGCGCCGCGAGGTTCCAGCGCTCACCGGGGGCCTGCTTCCCCTCGAGCAACACCCGCGAAGCCGCCGGTGCGTCGGCGAGGGTCACGCCGCCCTCGGCAGGACGTACAGCGCGCAGCCGGCCGAGGAGGGCGTCGAGGCGGGCGCGTTCGCCGCCATCGGGCGTCTCGTGCGTCGCGCCGCCGGTTAGGAGGGCGACGGGGCGGTCGGCGTCCCACCACGTCAGCCGCAGCGCAACGGGCCACCAGGCGGCGTCGGGCAGCAGCCGTGCGATGCGAGCGAGGTCGGCCGTCTCGAACGGGCCGACGCCTGCGTCCGGCGGTCGCTGCGCGCCCTCGGGAAACAGGAGGAGCGTAGTCTCGGGCACGGCGCGCATGCGGTGCGCGGTCTCGCGGAGCGTCTGGGCGCGGCGGCGCGGGTCGTCGTCGGGGAACGCGAGGGTGCCGAGCGGACCGAAGAGCGGGATCCGGTCGTGCTCGCGCATCCACACGAGCGGCGGGCGGCCGAGGTGCTGCGTCGTCAGCCACCAGAGCAGGTAACCGTCGAAGAAGCTGTGGTGGTTGGCGTAGAGGACGACCGGCGTGCCAGCCGGCAGCGTCGGCCACGCGCCGACCCAGTGCACCGACCGGAAGCTCGACCGCAGCGACGACCGGATTAGCCCCGCCACCGCCCGGCGCACGCCGCGCGCCACAAGCGACTGGTTCGACGAGGTCGTGAGGATGCGCACGTCAGAAACTGTTTGGTAACTCAAGTTATGCCCTACCTGAAGCGACTTGTCCGGCAGGCTGTGGGAGGTGGGGAGGAGAGGGTGAATCGGTACCGAACGCCGCACTCCCTACCCTCCACGCCCCACAGCCTGTCTGGTGCGCAGCGTCGAGGCATAGCACACAACGTGGGTTTGGGAGGGGAGGATCAGGGCGAAAGCGAGCACGCCGACCGCCGTCGAGGCGCGTAAAGCAGGCGATACCGGCCGGAACTCGACCGGGCCCGCATCGGCGGTGCAACGGAACGCGAAAGGCAGGGGGCGCAGCCGCTTGCAGCCATCAGTGCTCTTGCCAAACAGGGTCTCAAAAGTCCTGCTGGCGGAGCGCGGTGCTGGCCGTGTTGAGGCGGACGATCACGGAGTCGTAGACCTGACGCAGCCGCTCTGGCTCGCCGGTGAGCGCGTCGAGCGCGGCCTCGAACGCCGCCGTGTCGAGGCTGTGCGTGGCCAGCGCGGCCATGCGCAGCGAGTCGAGGGCGAGCGGAAGCCCGTCGGTGCTGTCGCCGAACGTCTCGCGGCGCGCGTCGAGCAGGTGGAGGTCGGTCAGCGCCGCCACCATCGTGCTGTCGGGCACGTCGGCCCCCGGCGCACTACCGCAGCCTGCAGCCAGCGCACCGCCGACCGCGATCGCGCCCAACACCGCCGACCGCCCTCGACCCCTGACCCACGACCCACGACCCACGACCTAGACCTCCATCCGCAGCAGGTGCGCCGCGTACGTCTTGCCCTGTGCGTCGAGCTTGAGCGAGACGGTGCCGCCGCCGCCGAGCGCGCCGTGCAGCAGGAAGTTGAGCGCGTGCAGGTTGGGCAGCTCGAAGCGCTCGACCTCGCCCGACACCATCGGCCCGAAGTGCGCCTTGACGCGCTCCGGCGTGAGCAGCGCCTGGAGCGTGGCGTAGTGCTCGGGCTCGCGCGCGATGATGCCGACGTTCACGGCGTCGCCCTTGTCCCCCGAGCGGGCGTGAGCGATGTCGAGGAGCTTGGTGGGTGGTCCCTGGTCCTTGGTCATTGGTCGACTCTATTTCTCGATGCCGTTCTCGTAGTGGTAGTGCTCCTGGGCTCCGCTGGAAAATCCACCGACGAAGCGCGCGTCGGCCATCTTGGCGTCGAATTTTCCAGGAGGGAATGCTCCGACTTCGTAGCCCCAGTCCATGACGCGTTGGTCAAGGGGATAGGCCGTCAGCGTACCGCTGAGCCGGTGCTTAGCAATCCAGGCTTCGGCGCGTGCGCGGATGGTGAACACGCCGCCCGGAAACGAGGACCGAGCGGCGTTGAATACCCATACATGCGGATCAGGAAGCATAGCGCAAACTTACGCCCATGCCTCGCCGGCTGTGTCACCGGCCCCAAGTACATCTGTCAGGGGGAGGTACCCGTAGAACTTGTTTCTTCTTGTCATCCTGAGCGCAATTCGCACAGCGAATGGAGTCGAAGGATCTCGGTCGTATCTCCAAGTCGAGGTGAGACTTGAGTGCTGGCGCGGAGATTCTTCGACTCGCTAGGCTCGCTCAGGATGATACGCTTTCAATTCGCCGATGTCAGGATAGCCGAGGAGGTGTTGCGTGTCGCGTAGTGCGTGTTGACCTCGATCCGATACGCAACACGCAACATGGAGATATGCTGACATCGTGACGCCGAATCCGTATGACATCGTCTTTGTGACGCCTCCCTTTGCCCCGACAAGGACAGATTATGAAGGACGAAGGACCACGCCCTACGGAATGATCTTGTCGATCGGATACTCGATCAGCCCCTCCGCGCCGAGGCGCTTCAGCTCCGGGATGATCGTGCGGACCTCGCGCTCGGCGATCACCGTCTCGATGGCGACCCAGCCCTCGGTGAAGAGCGGCGAGATCGTCGGGTTGCGTAGCGCGGGGAGCAGCCTCACGATCTCGGGCACGGCGGCGCGTGGCGCGTTGAGCTTCAGCCCGACCTTGCCCTCAGCGCGGATCGCGCCCTGCATCAGCATCGCGAGGTTCTCGATCTTCTGGCGCTTCCACGGATTCTCCCACGCGGCCTTGTTGGCGATGAGCTGCGTGTTCGACTCCAACAGCACCTCGGCGATGCGGAGGTTGTTGGCGCGCAGCGAGCTGCCCGTCTCGGTGACCTCCACG
>JBCCLD010000088.1:0-13257 GCA_039027055.1 Bacteroidota bacterium | reverse complement strand
GCTGGACGTAGGGGTTGTTGGTCTGGGTAGCCATGGATGGTACCTCGGGGTTGGATGGTTGAAACAGGTGGGGGACGTTGGTTAGCGGTCGCCCTGCTCGTCGGGGTTCTTGTCCGTGGGGGCAGACCCGAGCGTGTCGAGGTGCGACTCGAGCGCTTCGAGGCGGGCGCGGAGGCGCGCCATCTCGTCGCGGATGTCGGGGCCTGACGCGCCCGACGCGTCGTCGTCGGTCTTGGCGCGGCTGGCCGGGGTGAAGCGGTCCATGGAGGTCTTGACGAAGTCCTCGACCTGCTGCTGGACCTGGCGGACGCTCTCGCTGCCGGCGCGGACGGCCTGCTCACCGGCGCGGACGGCGGTTTCGCTCACGCGCTCGCTGACGCGGGCGGCGTTGAGGCTCAGGCGCTCGCCCATGCGGATCACGTCGTGCAGAAAGCCCTTCGGAAGCGTGTTGCCGTCGCGGCGGCTCTCCTCGGCGATGAGTTGGGTGAGCACGGCGGCCGTGACATCCTCACCCGTCTTGTTGTCTTCGACGCGGATCTGGGCGCCCTCGCGAATGAGCCGGGCGATCTCGTCGAGCGAGATGTAGCGGCTCTCGGCGGTATCGTAGAGCTTGCGGCTGCCGTAGCGCTTGATGAGGCGTGGGGGGGCAGCAGAAGCGGCGGGCTGGGGAGCGTCAGACATGAACAGATGCGGTGAAGTCGGGAGCGTTGACAGCAGCCTTGACGCAATGCGGCATTGCCTGTTCCCAATATTGACACGCTGCGGCAAAATCCAAAGTCGCAGCGCGGCATTTCACCTCAGGTTCACCGTTCACCCGCTGCGCCTTCACCATATCCCCGCGCAGCACGATCTTTCAGGGCTCGTCCTCGTCTCCCCTAGCCCTTACCTCCCATGCCGCACATCGACGTGCGCCGCCGCCACGACCTTGGCCGTGACGCCGCGCGGACCCTTGCCACCAACCTCGCCGCCGACCTCGAACGCGAGTATGGCGTCAGCGCCCACTGGGCCGGCGACGTCCTCCGCATCGCGGGCCGCGGCGTCAAAGGCGACGTCGTCGCGACCGATACCGAACTCCGCGTGCAGGCCTCGCTCAGCATGATGATGCGCCCGCTGCGTAGCACCCTCGAACGCGAGATCGAACGCACCCTCGACGACGCGCTAGGCTAGACAACCCGTGGGGAGCCGACGCCCCTGTTTTGGTACTGAGGTCCGCCTTCACGAGGGTATGGCCTCGATAGCAGCAGCACCCACTTCCTACCTCTCCCTTCGAACTTCTACCGTCCCAGGTAGCTACACCGGCGCGTTGTTCATGATGGCCCAGATGATGCCCAAGACTAGCAGGAAGGAGACAAACAGGAAGGTCATCGTGAACAGCCGCGCCGTGTGCGTGACACTCTCCGGGCGCTGGTAGGGTGGGGTGAGGTCCTGTTGCGCAGCATAGGTAGCGCGCGCCTTGGCGATGTCTTTTGCTAGGGCTGCTTGCTTCGCCTCCTGCTCGGCGAGGTAGGCGTCCACGGCGTCGTCACCAGCAGCCACGAAGCGTCCGAAGCCGCTGCAGGCGCTCTCGCCCGCCGCGGTGGTCGCCTGGATGCGCCAGAACAGCTCGGCGTCGCTTACGGGTAGCGTGTTGAAGAGCGTCAGTTCGGTTGCCGTGCCTGCGTCGAGTTCGAGGACCTCGCCTGTGAACGTCGCGTCGTTCGAAATGTGGATGTGGTAGTGCGAGGCGTCGGGCATGCCGTGCCACTGGAACGCCGCCGCGCTGGCGTCTACGAGCGCGCCGCCGAGCGGACTGACCGGGCGAGGTAGCGCAGCGGCTTGAGCCGTTGGTTCGAGCTGCGTGGTCGTTGGAGTAGCGGGGGCCGTTGCCATGACGCGTGGGGTGGGGTGGATGTGGTCAGACGAAATCAAGAGCGGGTGGACGCGCGGTCGTCGTTCGTCAGCATCCCCTCCTCGTCGATGAGCATGCGGAGCGCGGGCGTCTCGACATCGTCGAACTGCCCGGAGCGGACGGCCCAGCGAAAGGCGAGCACCCCCGCACCGGCGAGGACGAGGGCCAGCGGAATCAGGACATAGAGGACGGCCATAGCTAGGAGACGGCGAGACGAGGAGTCGGTGAGACGGAGTGCGCCGGTTCTCCGGCCCTTCCGTTCCCCGGCTCGTTCGGAAAAGAGCGCTGTAGGATGGACGAGGCCACCACGAGGAGCGACGAGATCGGCATCGCCACGGCAGCGACGAGCGGGGTCACGAGACCGAGCATGGCCGCGGCGGCTCCGCCGACATTGTAGACGAGCGAGATGCCGAGATTGCGGCGCACCACGCCGAGCGTGTGCCGGGTCCCGGCGAAGGCTTCGGCGAGCGGCGCGAGGCCAGGGCGCGTCAGGAACACATCGGCGGCCACGAGGCTGGCCGTGCTACCGCCGCCCACCGCCACGCCTACGTCGGCCGCTCGCAACGCTGCCGCGTCGTTGACGCCGTCGCCGACCATCACGACGACCTGGCCCTCAGCTTGCAGCGCCTCGACCGCCGCCCGCTTTGCTTCGGGCGCGACGCCGCCGTGGGCGCGCTCCGTGGGGATGCCAAGCGTCCGGGCTACGGCTGCGACGGCCGCTGGGTGGTCGCCGGAGCAGAGGTAGATCGTCAGCCCGGCGGCGTCGAGCGTGCGGAGGACCGCGAGCGCGTCGTCGCGGAGGCGGTCGCCGATGGCACACACAGCGGCAAGCTGCCCGTCAAGGGCGATGGCGACGGGCGTGTGCCCGGCCTCGGCGAAGCGCTCGACGGCGTCAGCCAGGGCAGCATCAGCCGAGGCTTGCGAAGCCTCCCCCCTCTGCGCCCACACCCACGACGGTCTGCCCACGACGACCGCGTGCCCGTCCACGATGCCACGTACGCCCTGCCCCGCTTCGGCCTCGACGCCCTCGGCGCGCTGCCCGGGACAGCCGCGCGCTGCGACGAGCGCCGTCGCGATCGGGTGGAC
Organism: Bacteroidota bacterium; assembly: GCA_039027055.1. Classification (GTDB taxonomy): domain Bacteria; phylum Bacteroidota; class Rhodothermia; order Rhodothermales; family Rubricoccaceae; genus JBCBEX01. The sequence continues at coordinate 10,283 of JBCCLD010000088.1, read as the reverse complement.
CACGTCCGCTTCGAGCACCGCGGCGAGGTCGAGCGCGGCGGCGGCAGCGACGCCCTCGGCGGCGACCGTCTCCACGAGCGTCATCCGACCCTCGGTGAGCGTGCCCGTCTTGTCGAGCACGAGCGTGTCGGCCTCGGTGAGCCGCTGCGTGGCGGCGTCCGACTTGAGGAAGATCCCTCCCCGCGCGGCACGTCCGGCAGCGACGGCCATCGCAAGCGGCGTCGCCATGCCGATGGCGCACGGACAGGTGATCACTAGCAGCGCCACGACGTGCTGCGCGGCCACGGAGGGCGTCCCGAGGAACGTCCAGACCACCGCCGTGAGGGCTGCTAGCGAGAGGACGCTGAGGGCGAAGTAGCCGCTCAGCCGATCTGCGAGTAGCACGACGCGCGCCTTGCGCCCCTCCTCGTCGCGCACCCATTTGAGGAGGCGACCGACGCGCGTGGCTTCTCCTGTGGCCTCTACCCGGACATGAAGCGGGGTGACTAGGTTGGTAGCCCCCGCCTCGATCGCATCGCCCTGGGCAACGGGCACGGGCCTGCTCTCGCCGGTGAGGACGGCGTTGTTGAGTTGGCTCTCGCCCCGCGTCACGATGCCATCTACGGGGATCACTTCACCCGCAGGGACCTCGACAGTCTCGCCGCGCGCCAGTTCGTCGAGGCGCGCCACCACCGTTTCGCCGGAGTCTGACACGCGGCGGACCATCGAAGGGAGCAGAGACAGTAGCCGCTCGGAGGCGTCGCCTGCGAGCCGGCGGCTGCGGAGTTGGAGCCACCGCGCCGTCAGGAGCGCGGCGATGAGCACCGTGATCGAGTCGAACCACACCTCGCCCTGCCCGGAGACGGTGGCCCACGCGCTGTGGAGCGTGCCCACACCGATGCCGAGCGCGATCGGCGTGTCGATGTGGAGGCGACGCGGGTCTCGCGCACGCCAGGCAAGCCGCGTCGACGCCCAGGCCCGCTGGAAGAACGGAGCCGCGCCGTAGGCGACGGCCGGGATGGCGAGCGCGAGGCTGACCCAGCGCGCGAAGGCCGCCATCGTAGCATCCGCTTCGGCGTCAAGGCCTGCGTAGAACGCGAAGGCGAGCAGCATCACGTTGCCTGCAAGCGCCCACGCCACGCCCAGGCGCACGAGCAGCTTGCGCTCGGCCTCCGTGCGCTGCCCGGATGCCTCCGTGCGCATGGGCCGTGCCGCGTAGCCGAAGCGCGCAAGCCAGCGCCCGACTTCGGACAACTGCACCGCCTCGGCGTCGAACGTCAGCGACAGCCGCGCGCGTGGGAGGTCAAGCACGGCCTCGGCCACCCCGTCCATCTCGAAGGGTAGCCGCTCGACGAGCCACACGCAGGCCGCGCAGTGGACGCCGTCGAGGAAGAGCTGCGTGCGACGAAGCCCCTCTGCTGCTTCGGTGGTGTGCTGCGCCAGGAAGGCCTCGGTGTCGAGTTCGGCTAGCTGTAGCGCGTCGCTCTTGGCAGGCCGCTCTCCTCCAGGCGACACGGTGCGGGTGGAGGTCGCGACGCCGCGCAGGCGGTAGTACGTCTCGCCGAGGCCCGCCGCGCCGAGCGCCTCGGAGACGACCCGGCACCCTGTGCAGCAGAACGCCGACGGCAGACTGTCTCCCTCCGATGTAGCGAGCACCGGACGCGGCCCTACGGGGAGCCCGCAGTGCACGCACGGCGTCTCCGGCGCTAGCGGTGCGCTGATCGTCACGGTATGGGTGCGGGCCTCGCTCATCGCTCAGGCGCGTACTCGGAGGACTCGATGACCTGCACGCCGCCGTCCGCGTGTGCCATGTAGGCGGTGTAGATCGCCGCCGAGACGCTGATCGAGAGCAGCAGCACGACAAAGAGCGGCCACGCGATGTGGGGCGGGATGAGAGCGCGACGGGGCGCTTCGTCGGTTGCAGGGCCGTTGGTTTGGGCGTTCATCTGGGTGGCAGTAGTTCGGTGAGGCAGTAGTTCGGTGAGGCAGTAGTTCAGTGAGTCGGGCGTCGCTGCTGAAGCACTGGAAAACCGAAGCACTCACTCGCTCGGTCCGAGCAGCACGTAGTCGACTTCGTGGATGGTGCCGTCGTCGAAGTCGAGGGCGAAGCGGGCGGCGTGCTCGTCGTCGGTGGCGAAGGTGGCGGCGGGGACGACGACCCACACCTCGACGCGCTTCATCTCCTGAGGCGCGAGCGGGACCGGCTGCACGCCCACGACGCGAAGCGTGGCCGCGGCCGGGTCGAGCGCGCGAATCGCGAACGAGGCGTCGCGCGGCGTCTGGTTGCGGACGCGGAAGCGGAGGCGGTTGGCGATGGTGCCATCCGGCAGCTCCATGAACGGCTGGCCGACGGTGCGTCCGACGTTCACGTCGTAGCGACCGCGCGTGGCAACGCCGACCGAGAGCGCGGTCACGAGCGCGCCGAAGAAGAGCGTGTAGAGCACCGTCCGGGGCCGCACGACGCGGGTCTTCTGGCCCTCGAGCGCGTGCTCCGACGTGTAGCGGATGAGCCCTAGGGGCAGGTCCATCTTGTCCATGATGGCGTCGCAGGCATCGATGCACTGCGTGCACGCGATGCACTCCATCTGGAGCCCGTCGCGGATGTCGATGCCCGTCGGGCAGGTGCGGACGCACGCCTTGCAGTCGACGCAGTCGCCGAGCGCCTCGCCCGTCTTCTTGTTGTAGCGCACGCCGTCAGGCTGCTTCTTGCCCTTACCGCGCGCCTCGCCGCGGGTGAAGTCATAGGACACGATGAGCGAGTCCTCGTCCATCAGCACCGACTGGAAGCGGGCGTAGGGGCACGCGATGGTGCACATCTGCTCGCGGAAGTAGCCGAAGTCGTAAAGGATGAGCGCCGACGTGCCGGCCATCATCACGAAGTAGCCCCAGTGCTCGCGCGGGTCGCCCCGCATCCAGACGAGCAGCCGGTCCCAGCCGACGAAGTAGGACACGAAGACGTGGGCGAGCGCGACAGAGATCGCGAAGTAGATCGCCAGCTTCAGCGTACGGCGCCGCAGCCAATCGAGCGTGCGCGGGCCTTCGTTGCGGCGCTTGCGGACGTGCTCCGCCCCCTCGATCCAGCGCTCGATGGGACGGTAGACGAACTCCAGGTAGACCGTCTGCGGGCAGCCCCACCCGCACCACACGCGGCCAAGCAGTGCCGTCAGCAAGAACACCGAGACGAGCGCGCTCAGGCCGAAGAGCAGGAGGTAGAACGTGTCCGTCGGGTAGAACGTCGCGCCGAAGAGCGTGAACTCGCGCGCCATCACGTCGAGCAGGACGGCGGGCTTGCCGTTGATCCGGACGATAGGCAGCGCGACGAAGAAGGCGATGAGCGCCCAGCCGAGCACCAGGCGGCGCTTCCAGAAGCGGCCCGTGCTCGGCGTTGGATAGAGCCATGTGCGCGTGCCGTCGCGGTCCAGCGTCGTCAAGACCGCCTCCGGTGACTCGAGGATGCCAACCTCGCCAACCTCGACGAACTGGGGAGCAGGCATGAGACCGACCTCGCGCGGGGGCGCTGGACGACGAAACGAAGGAGAGCCGGGCCTGTGGCGCAGGGCGTCGACTCGCGAAACGGTGGCGTAGGCAAGAACCAAACCGGGCCGCCGCATGCGCGACGGCCCGATGCCGTATGCCCCGTGAGGGACCTCTGCCTGCCATCGTGGGGGCATTCCCTACACGCTGTTCTCGCTACAGAATCAGGAATTCCAGCAAGAGCGGCAAGGCGTAGAACAAGCCCACGATGTAGGCGATGGCGTAGAGCCGGTTCTTGAACGCCAGCTCGCCCACAAACTCGGCCATGCGAATCGGCACCTCGCGTAGGAAGGGAATCGGGTAGATGATCAGGATGCCGAAGACGTTGAACAGCAGGTGCGCGAGCGCGATGGTCAGCCCGGCCGCCGCCGCCGGTTCGCCGCTCGACACGGCCACGAGGGCTGCGAGCATCGCCGTCCCTGTCGTGCCGATGTTGGCCCCGAGCGTGTAGGGGAAGATCTGCCGGACCGTCAGGATGCCCGCGCCCACGAGCGGAATCACGATGGACGTCGAGACCGACGAGCTTTGCACCATGAACGTGATGACCACGCCGCAGAGCATGGCCACGATGGGCGCGCCGAAGATGTACTTGTGCAGCAGGCCCTCGGAGCGGCCCAGCACGAGCGCCTTGAGAATCTTGACGAGGAAGCGGAGCGAGAGGAAGAGCCCGGCCAGGCCGACGAGCGCCATCAGCCACGGGGTCTCGCCCAGCCCGGTCGCAATCAGTTCAGCGACGAGTTCGAACGGCGTGTCACCCGGCTCTCCGGAGTTGACCCCCGGCAACGCCTCGGCGAGGGCTTTAGCGGGCGTCGAGATGACATCGAAGAGGACCTCCAGCGGGAGCAGGATCAGCACGGCCATCCAGTTAAAGAAGTCGTGGACGGTCGCGCCCGCCATGGCGCGCTTGAACTCGTCGGGCCGCGTGATGTGGCCCATCGAGACGATCGTGTTGGTGACCGTCGTGCCGATGTTCGCGCCCATGATGACAGGCACGGCGTTCTCGATGGAGAGCGTCCCGGCGGCCACGAGCGTGACCACGAGCGAGGTCGTCGTGGACGAGCTTTGCACGAGCGAGGTGACGAGGATGCCCGTGATGAGCGCCAGGATCGGCGTGTTGGTCGCCTTCTCCAGCATGCCCGCGAGGTCAAACGAGCCGCGCCCGAGTGACTTGATGCCGTCGCCCATCACCTCCAGGCTGACGACGAACAGAAACAGCACCCCGGCGAGGGCGAGCAGGTTGAGCCACGTCGAAGCGCCGCCGTTGCTGGAGGCAGGCGGTGGCGAGACCGGCGGGGTCGTGGATTCCATCTCTGTTGGTCCTTAGTCCTTTGTTACTTGTCCTTTGTTGGTGCAGGTTGGCGAGCACGTGCCCGAGATGTAGCGACACAAGGGTACGCATGCCCCCAGAGCTCGGAGTCACGAGTCATGACCGTCCGTCACTGCTCCCTACCAATGACCAGGGACCAGTGACAAACGGCCAACCTCACTCGTCGTCGCCGCGGGGGCCTTCGCGGAGGCGGTCGAAGGGGCGCACCACCGCGGAGGCGATCGCCGCGAGGTGGGCGGCGACGCGGAAGTGGAGGCGCGCCGCGATGCCGAGCGCCAGCGCCTGGGCCACCTGGATGTCGTCGGCCTTGGCGAGCCCGGCCACGAACGCCTCGACGCGCTGGCGGATGTCGGCGGCCGTCTGCATGGCGGCCTCGGCGGTGGCCTGCTCGCTCTCGGCGAAGGCCGTGCGGACCGGCTCGAAGAGGGCGCGCACGTCGGCGCTGAGGCCGCGCAGCGTCTCGGTGTGGGGGCTTCCTTGGGGGGCCGCGGCGAGGTCGGCCACCTTCGCGAGCGACTTCGCGAGGTCGCCGATGCGCTCGGCGTCCTGCACGACGGACGCGATGGTGAGGCTCAGCGGCACCTCGGCCTCGCCGCTCAGGGCGAGGTGGCTCATGACGGCCCGGCGTACCTGCCGTTCGTGCTCGTTGACCACCGCATCGGCCTCCTCCAGGTCGTCGGGGAGCGGGGTGCCGTCGAGAACGTGCGCGGCGGCCGCCTCGAACATCTGAGCCGTGGCCGCCAGCATGGCGTCCATGTGGCGCAGGCTCTCGGTGACGAGCGCCGGCTGCCGCTGGGTGAAGAGGTCGAAGAAGCCCATCGGAGCTGAGGTGGGGGAGCGGAACGGGACCATGCAAGTAAACGGCTGCGACCGAAAGATCGCGTTACGCGAGTGTTACCGCCCTGCTCTTGCACGCCGAATTATCGCACGATTTACACCAGGCTGCCCGAGTCCACCGTCTGCGACGCGCGACGCGCTTCGCCTTGTCCCGTGTTTCTTTGCATCCGTTCCGACGTGCTACCGCCGCCGACCTCGCAGCGTTGGCTGCGCTCTACCGCGACGCCGTGCGCGCACTCGGTCCGCTCGCCTACACGCCCGCGCAGGTCGAGGCCTGGGTGGCCACGGCCGACGAGCCCCGGTTTGAGGCGTTCATCCTCGGCCCCGAAACGCTCCTCGCCGAGGATGAGACGGGACTGATCGGCTTCGCTGGGTGGCGGCCCGACGGGCACGTGGCCTCGCTCTACGTGCGGCCCGACCAAACGCGCCAGGGCCTCGGATCGCAGTTGCTTGCGGCTGTGATCGAGCGCGCGCAGGCTGCAGGCGTAGTGCGGCTTTTCTCCGAAGCGAGCGTCTTCAGCCTCGCCGTATTCGAGCGGGCGGGCTTTCGCCTCACCGGCACCGAAGTCGTCGAGCGACGCGGCGCATCGTTCACGCGCTACCTTGTCGCGCTCGACCTCACCTACTCGCCGCCATCGTGACCACGCAGCTTTTGTTCACGCTCATCGTGCTCGCCATCGCGGTGCAGCGGATCGCGGAGGTGCGCCTGAGCAAGCGCCACGAGGCGAAGCTCCGCGCCGAGGGAGGCCGCGAGGTCAGCCACGCGCACTTTCGGTGGATGCAGGTGCTCCACACGTCGTGGTTTTTCGCGATGCTCGCCGAGGTGTGGCTCTTCGACCGCCCCTTCAGCCCGTGGCTGTTCTCGGTCGCACTCGTGGTGACGCTCGTCGGACAGACGCTCCGCTACGCCGCGATCCGCACGCTCGGCGACCGCTGGACGGTGACGATCTGGGTGCTCCCCGCCGCGCCGCCGGTCACGGGCGGCATCTACCGCTACGTCCGCCACCCCAACTACCTCGGCGTGATCCTCGAACTCGCCGCCGTGCCGCTGCTGCACACGGCCTGGACGACGGCGCTCGTGTGGTCGCTGCTCAACGCCTGGATGCTGCGCGTCCGCATCCGCGCCGAGGAGGCCGCGCTGGAGGAGGCCAACCGCTACACGGAGTCGTTCGGCGAGACCCGCCGGTTTTTGCCCAGTTGAGTATGAGATTATACCAACTACGAGATACGGCAGTGCATGACCTGTTTCTCCCACCTCTGTCATCCCGCACTTGATCCGGGATCTATAGCGGTAGTCAGAGTGATTGATAGCCACAGTGCCGCAGCCGGCCCCACACGTCCGACGACGTGATCGAGGCCATTCCCGCTCGCAACGCCTCCTCCAGCCCCTCTTGCGTGTCCGCTCGCCACCGCTTGATCACCTCCTTCGCCTTCGACCAGGCAAACTCGATCACGTTCATCTCCGGGGAGTAGCGCGGCTGCGTGAGCACACGCGCTCCGGTTCCCTCTACCAGAGCCACACCCGACGCGGCATGGATGCGCGCGTTGTCCCGGATCACGATGTCGCCCGGCGTGAGCGCGGGCACCAGGTAGTGCTCCACGAAGCCGGCGAACACGCCCGAGTCCACCCGCCCCACCAGCGGAGCCACACAGCCGCCGCGTAGCCCGATCCAGCCCAGCAGGTTGAGGCGCTTTCCCTGCCGGAACGGAGCCGACTCGTAGCAACGCTGGCCGCGCGGCGCATAGCCCTTCCCCTTCGCGAAGGGGAAGGACGCGGTCCGCATCCCTCGCCAGATGCCGCTCTCGTCTACGAACACCAAGCGTTCAGGGTCAAGCGACGGCTGGAGAATCTGGAACGCCCTGCGTTCGGCCACGACATCGGGCCGGTCCTGCCGTCCCGTCCGTGGACGGGGACGAGCCGGCTTCATGGCCTTTTTTTTCGCGTCTGCCCTATGCGTGCAATCGTACGCCCCGCCGTTGAGGCACTGATGGCGACCCCGGTCTCGGCCTCGTAGCGAGCGGCGAGATCGGCGTGGGTGAGCGAAGGGTTCTCGGCCAGCCACGTCTCGAAGAGAGCCTCGCCTGCGGCATCGACGATGCGGTCGGCTCCCGGCGGTGGCTTGGGGACCAAAGAGCGGCCCTCGCGCACGGCGCGAGCATAGCGGTGGACGGTAGCGATGCCAACATCGAAGCGCTTGGCGACCTCGGTTGGGGTCTGCTCGCCAAGGGCGTCGACGACGCGGGTGCGCAGAGCCAGGGGTAGCGGTGCGGGCATAGAGGGGGTCAGGAGCGGTAAGTTGGGAAGGCTGCCAAGCTACGATCAACGCTCCTGCGTTCCGCTATACCTGAGTCGTCATACCAACTCCGGCTGCAAACTTTCGACCTGGTCATGCTGAACTTGATTCAGCATCTCAGCGATGCCTCGAAACACCACAATCGCCAGAGATCCTGAACCGAGTTCAGGATGACACCATCGCAACTCATCAGGCGGACTTGGTATATGTCGGGACGATGACGGCGACGTGCGCGACAAGGCGGCTGAGCCCACCCTACCGCGATGGGGTGGAGTCATAGCGGGGCTATGGCGAGCGAGGCCAACACAGCCGCAGGCGGTGCAGGCGCGCCCGAACCCGACAGCATTGCTGTGTCGCAGCACTCGTGCACACTCAAGGCGTCGTCTGCGCGTTCGGCTTTGGACGTGCCAGGGTAGCTGATTCGGTCAACCACCCCTGTCCCGAAAAGACAGGCAAGCCCGCAGCGCAGTGCGCTGCCCTGTCCAGAGCCTGCCCTCGCGAAAGCGGGGGAGGGGAACTGCAGTAGCGGCTTCCGTACATGGCTTCGATATCGCAACAGACCGGTTGTCCATGCATTAGGGTCACAGACGTGACTCGTGGGCCGCGCCTCCTAAACAGTTGCGTGAGGACTACCTTGTCATGGACGGGGCGGTAGGAAATCCGTGTACACCTCTGTGATGCCTACCTCGCTGCGGTAGGCTACGGCTTCGTCGGACGCGTTCACGGTGTGCACGAAGGTCGGGATGCCCCGCTGTGCCAGCGCCCGGGGTAGATCGGATCGTGCCCACGGCTTGGACATCGTGATGGCAAACGGCCCGGTGAACCGGTCCGCCCATGCGAGCACGTCGTCCACGGTCCCGTCGTAGCGGTAGAGCGTCCAGATCACCTGCTCGAAGCCGCGCTCCCTCACCGGCGCGACGGCCTCGGGATGGTAGACCTGCGGGATGACCCGCCGGGTCGCCTCTGGGATGCGCGCCTGCATCATGGCCAGGGCGGCTAGGTTGTCGCCCTTCACGTCGGTGACGACGTAGACCTGCGGATGTGCCGTCATCCAGGTGCCGAGCCGATCTAGGTCGCAGTTCTCGAACGTCCCACGCGCCTCAACGGCGTCCCGGAACTGGTCGTACGCCAGCGCCTCGCCGCCTAGGTCGTTCCAGTCGTGCAGGCAGACGAGGTAGCCGTCGGTCGTAAACAGGAGGTCGAGTTCGATGTAGACGAAGCCACGCGCGATGCTCTGGTCGAGCGCCTCCATCGAGTTGGTGTAGGTCTGCCCGTCGAGGCCGCCGCCGGCATGAGCGACACGGTGCACCACGAACCCATTCGAGGCCGACACGCTTCGGTTCAGGAAGGGTAGCCCTCCGAACACGAGCCACACGCCCACACCAAGCACGAAGGCGACAAGGAGCAAGAAACGGGTCACGATGCCACGACGGAGGTTGGAGAAACAGCCCGTGCCACTACCGACGCGCATGGGCACCGGTCCTGACGCCAAACCTCGTGCCAGCTTCTTCGCAGAGCCTGCGTCAGCGAAGCCGCTCTACTTCGAGGGGCGCAGCCTCCCGAACATCGTCAGGATGCCTCCGCAGCCCCGTAGCCTGCATGACTCGGAGTCACGTTTACCGCGACACGGTCACCCGCCGTGTCTCTGTCGCCCCGTCTACGGTGGCTCTTATCAGGTAGGCGCCCGCTGGCCATACTGCCGTCTCGATCACGAGGACATGCGTGCCTGCCGCCTGCGCGCCATCGGCCAGTACGGCGACCTCGCGGCCCAGCAGGTCATAGACCATCACACGTACTTCGGCCGGCTCCGCAAGCACGAGCGGCACCGTCACGGCGTCCTGCGTGGGATTCGGATACGGCGTGCCCAGCACCACCTCACTCGGCGTTCCCGGCACCTCCTCGCCCGCCGACGCCGCCACCGGCTCCACCGTGCGCACGAGCAGTCCCTTGAACCCGGTGCCTCCTACCCCCTGGCTGAACCCCACCCACACTCGGCCCTCGGGGCCGATCACCACGTCGCGTGCGATGAGCCGGTTGCCCACGAGCGCCTCGCCGTCGAACGCCCCCACCGACGCCCACGTCACGCCGCCGTCCACCGAGCGCCACACCTCGCCTTGCGGCACGTTGTCCAGCCCGCCCATCACCGCCCACAGGCTGCCGTTCCCTCCTGCCGCCAAGTGTGCTACGAAGCCGCGCTCGTCGGCAGGCAGCCGCCCCACCGTCGCCCACTCCCGCCCGTCCACGCTCTTGCGGATCGCGCCGAACCCGCTCCCGCCGTCCTCCACCGGCCCGTTCATCGCCGTGAAGAACGC
>JBCCLD010000087.1:0-13293 GCA_039027055.1 Bacteroidota bacterium | reverse complement strand
CCGCTGCCGATGGGGGCAGCGAGCGGCATCACGGCCGCACAGCCTAGGTCGGCGAGCTTGCGCGCCGTGATCGGGTCGTCGCCGCAGTAGGCCCACACTTCGAAGCCGTCGCCGACGAGCGTCTCGGCGGCGCGGAGCGTCTGGACGGCGTCGGGGTAGAGCGTCTCGTCGTCGCCGATGACTTCGAGCTTGACGCGGTTCGTCTCCAGCGCCTCGCGGGCGAGCTGCGCGGTGAGGACTGCCTCACGGGCGGTGAAGCATCCAGCCGTGTTGGGCAGGAGCGCGAGACCACGCTGTCGGAGGTGGCCGAGCAGGCTCTCGCCCCCGATCACGCCGAGGTCGACGCGGCGGATCGAGACGGTGGCGAGTTCGGTAGCGGAGGCGTCGAGCGCGTCGAGGAGCGTCTGCAGGCTGGGGTAGCGACTCGTGCCGACTAGCACGCGCGAGGCGAGCGTGGTGCCGCCCACGACGAGCGCGTCGCGCTCGGGGGACGCAGCGTTCTGGGGCGCCTGCATCGTCAGCCTCCGGCGGTGGCGGTGATGACCTCGACGCGGGCACCGTCCTCGACGGGCGTGCCGGCCCAAAGGCTGCGACGCACGACAGCATCGCCCAGAGCAACGGCCACACCCCGCGCTTCCGCACCAACACCGAGGTGGTCGAGCAGTCCGGCGACGGTCAGCCCGGCGGGTACCGGGCGGGCGGCGCCATTGACAGCAATTGAAATCGTAGTGAGCGTGTCGGGCATGACAGCGAGCGCGTGTGAGTGGAGGTGGCCCGTGAACGAAGCGTCTCAGCAAACGATCCGGTGCACGCGATCTCCCTGGACGCGCGCACGCCTCAGCGCGATCTTTGGCCGTCTTCCACCACCCAAGCCACACCTGCCATGCGCCGCGCCCTTCTCTTGCTTCCGGTCCTGCTGCTCGCCCTCCCGGCCTGCGATTCCAACGACGGTCCCGACCAGACCCTCGTGACTGTGGCCTACGAGGGCCGCCTCGCCGACGGCACCGTCTTCGACAGCAGCGCTGGTGCCACGTTCATCCTCGAAAACACCATCCCCGGCTTCTTCAGCAACGTCATCACGATGGAGGTCGGCGAGACGAAGACCTTCGAGGTACCCCCTGAGGAAGGCTATGGCGCGACGCCCGTCCGGGACAGCCAGGGCGACATCATCATCCCAGCCAACTCGACGCTCACGTTCGAGGTGACGCTGATCGCACGCGAAGACTAGAGTCATACCAAATCCGGAAGCATCGATGCGGTTGGTCCCCAACTTCGAGGCCGGCTTCGGGTGTGAACGTATGCAGCGCGGATGTGCCATCCGCGCGTCCACGTGTGAAGGTGTCCACGTGTGAAGGTGTCCACGTGTGAAGGTGTCCACGTGTGAAGGTGGTTCTCCTCGTCCACACGGTCAACCGTCCACACGGTCAACCGTCCACACGTCCATACCCAACTCTGCAAGCGGAGTTGGTATGATCCTGCACTTCGCACCTCGACGACTATCGCGATGATGTCGTCCGCGTGGACGCTGAGGCCAGTCGGGGCTGGTGTCGACGGAGTGCTACGAGCCAGCGAGGACCGGCAGGGTGCCGCCCGCGAGCAGCGGGACGACGAGCAGGCACCACAGCGTCACGAGGACCGCGAAGAGGACGTTGAGCCACACGCCCGCGCGCGCCATCTGCGGAAGCGTAATCCGGTCGCTCCCGTAGACGATCGCGTTGGGCGGCGTAGCGACCGGCAGCATGAAGGCGCAGCTCGCGGCGAGCGTGGCGGCGGCGAGGAGCAGCATGGGGTCGGCCCCGACAGTGAGCGCGGCGAGCACCGGGAGGAAGGTCGCGGCGGTGGCCGTGTTGCTCGTCATCTCGGTCAGGAGCACGATCACAAGCACGGTCAACCCGACCACGAGGACGAGCGGCCAGGCGCTCACCGTGGCCAGGCCGCCGCCGACCCACGCGGCGAGGCCTGTGTTCTTGATCGCCGCAGCGAGGGAGAGGCCGCCACCGAAGAGCAGCAGCACGCCCCACGGCAGCGTCACCGCGCTCGGCCAGTCGAGCAGGCGCACGTCACCCGCGTCACGTCCTGCGGGTAGCGCGAAGAGGGCGAGCGCTCCCGCCATCCCGATCACCGTGTCGTTGACGCCCGGCGCGAGCGGCTGCCAGAGTTGCCGGGTGACCCAGAGTGCCGCCACCGTGCCGAACACGACCGCCACACGGCGCTCCGCTACCGACATCCGGCCCATCGCGCGCAACTCGGCGTCGACGAACGCCTGCCCGCCGGGAATGCGCGCCGTCCGCACGTCGAACACCACGCGGGTGAGCATGACGTAGAGCACGCCCAGCCCGACGAGCGCGAGTGGAAGCCCGAGCGCCATCCACCCTGCGAACGACACCTCGACGCCGTACGTGTCGAGCACGAACGCGGCGAGGAGCGCGTTGGTGGGCGTGCCGATGAGCGTCGCCATGCCGCCGACGGAGCAGGCATAGGCGATGGCGAGCATCAGCGCGACCGCAAAGCCGCCGCGGTGATCCTGGGGTCGGTCCTCCCCCGGATCCTCTGTGAGCGTGACGATGGAGAGCCCGATGGGCAGCATCATCACCGCCGTCGCCGTGTTGGAGATCCACATCGAGAGCCCGCCCGCCGCAACGAGGAAGCCTGCTACGATCCGGTAGGGTGCGACGCCGAGCCGGCTCACAATCCCGAGCGCGATTCGGCGATGCAGGCCCCATCGCTCGAGCCCTTTGGCCAGGATAAAGCCGCCCAAGAACAGGAAAATGATTGGGTTGGCATACGGAGCCGCTGCATCCGCTGGACTCGCGATGCCGACGAACGGAAACGCCACCAGCGGGACGAGCGAGGTCGCGGCGAGGGGTACCGCCTCGGTCATCCACCACACCGCCATGAGCACGCCCACTGCGAGCGTCCGCCACGCCGCCCCATCGAGGCCGTCGGGCGTGGGCAGGGCGAGCAGGCCGACGCCGAGTGCCAGCCCTGCGAGTAGGCCAGCCAGCCGCACGCGCCCGGAGGGCAGCCCCGGCTCCGGCCCGTCGGGCAATGGTTCCGTGATCAAGGTCTGTGTTCGGTCGACCTGCATAGGGTTCGATGGGGGAATACTTCAGAGTTGCCCGAGGTAGCTCACCTTGAAGATGACCTACTGCTCCGCGGCGGAGGCGGCGGGCTGCGCCATGCGGTCGGTGGACGACACGAAGTAGCGCGCGTCGTTGACGACGAGGTAGAGGAACGATAGCGGCGCGAACTCCCACGAGAGCCGCGCATCGAGCGAGGCGAGGTCCACGAGCGAGTTGTGCTGCCAGAACGCCGTCGCCTGCAGCCGGGGCGACAGGGCCACCCGCGCCTCCGCGCCGACGAGGTGGCTGCGCACATCGATCGCGTCCACGCCGAGGCTCCGCGCGTCGTTGAACTCGTAGCTCAGCGAGAACGCCAGGTTGGGGATCGGGGCGACCGACCCGAAGACTTCCACCGTGGTCAGCCGTCCGTCGAAGTACCCCCCCGTAGCGGCGTTGAGCGGGCCGCTGAGTCGACGTGAGGGGTCTGACGATAGCGTGGCGCTGACCTGCACGAAGCGGTATGAGCCGGGCGCTAGCTCCGCCCAGAGCGGTTGAAAGAAGGTGGCCTCGTCCGCATCGAGCTCTTGCCACGATGGGCGCACGGCGGCCGAGGCGAGCGCGCCGCTCTGGAACACGATGGAGAGCGGACGCACGGTGAGATCGGCCTGCAGGAACACCTCATCACTAGGCCGATGAGAGACGAACGCGGACGCAGAGGGCGCGAGCGTGCGGACCGAGGCAGGAAGCCACGCTGGGCGCGGGTCGAGCGTGATTGCGGGGCTGTTGAGGAGGATGTCGCGGCGGCAGATGAAGCCATTCGCGGCCTCGTACTCTATCGTGGCGAGGTCTTGGATGAAGCCGACGTACCCCCCGTCGGCCTCGTTGCGGAGCCAGAGATAGTGCGCGTAGCCCTCGCCCCCATCGCCGCTCGTGCTGGACGCGGAGACAAAGCCCGTCGCGGCGGCCGTCGTGCCGATGCGGGTGTACCCGTCGAGGACGGCCACCGTATGGGTGCGCCCGGTCACATCGCCAGCAGGGCTACCGAGCGCTTCGTCGTGGCGGGCAACGATCATCCCGCCGAGGCTACCCTCGGCGCTCACGTTTAGGCTGGCCCGGCCCACGCCGAACCACGCGGCCGGTACGTCGTTGCTGCTGCGCTGCCGGAAGCCGCTCGCGACGGGCACCTCGGCCCACGCCGCCTCGTCGAGGCGCCCGTCGAGCCGGGTGGCGCCATCGGCGACGCGCACGGCTCGAATCGCTGGCCTATCGTCAGAAGCAGCCGTCGGGACCTGAGCCTGGGTGACCGCCAAGAGCGCGGGCCCAGCAAACGCCACGCACGTGAGGACGAGCCGGAGCTGGCTCATGGCAGTTCCTCCACCAACGCGGTGAGCAGTTGGTAGCGCAAGCCCTCCCCCTCTGCCGCGAGTGCGAAGATGCCCTGCACGGCCACGGGCTCGTAGGTGAACCGGGCCGGAGCCTCGGTGACGATCTCGACCGTGGAGGTTGGCCCGCTCGGCGCGTGGAAAGCGCACCCGGCGGGATGGGGCGAGAGCAAGAAGCGCCGCTGGCCACGCTGTTGCTCCAGCGGGTACATGAACCCCGTGAGTTGAATGGGCTGGCCGACGAGGGCACGCACCGTGTCGGGCAGGACGGGAGATGGGCCCTCTAAGCGCTCCGCCTCCATGAGCAGATGCCACGGCGTGTTGGGCGGCAACTCGTGCGAGGGCCGAGGCCACACCATCAGCACGACGGCGATGACTGCCGCTGCAGGCCACTGCCAGGGATATGAGGTCCAGACGCCCGACATGCTTTTGAGTTAGTCGATCAGTGGTTCAGTGCGGCTGTGCTTCAGGACTTGCCTGCTGTGGGGTGTCGCGCCCGTGCTGCCTCACCCGGTGCCTGACGCGTTCGTCGGGCTATGGTGCGCGTTGACCTCGATCCGATGTCCACCATGCGACACGCACCACATGCGGTGACGCCGAACGCACCAGACTTGAGGGAAAACACCATTAGGACGTGGCGACCTCGCGCAGTCGGGTGGGCCACGGATCGCGGAAGGAGCCGCCCCGCTGCCAGCGGTGCACTTCGGCTGGGGTGCAGAGCGCCTCGCGGAACCGCCGCGCCACGTCGTCGACAGCGCCCTCGACGCCGATGAGCACGAGTTCCGTGGCCCGGTCGCCAAAGACTGGATGTGTGCTCGCCGCTTCGAGGGCAGCACGCTCCTCCGGAAGTAACGAAAGCGGCCCATCGAGCAGGCTGGCCTTCCAGTAGCCTGCGAGTTCGAGGTCGAGGCGGGCCCCGGCGAGGTTCCAGTGCAGGATGTCGGCCGGGCGCGAGGCGAGCCACAGGACGCCCTTGGCTCGGAAGAGCCCGCGTGGCAAGGCGTGGAGCACGCCGTGTAGCCGTTCTGGATGGAATGGGCGCGGGTCTGAGACGACCTCCGCGGTAAGCCCTGCGTCGGCGGCATCGGCGGGACGAGAGCTCGCCAGACGCGCGCGGGCCGCCTCCATGCTCGCGCCGTGGGTTGGGAGCAGCAGCCCCGGCGGCAGGTTACCGCGGACGCTCATCACCACGTCGGCCACGGGGTTGAGCAGCTGCGCCACCATCCCGGCGTGCCGCGCTGCCGTGTCGCCCGCGAGGTCGGGCTTCGTGAGCACGACGAGGTCGGCTGCCTGGATCTGCCGCGCCAGGAGCAGCTCGGGCGAGGCCGTGCCCGCCTCCTCGTCGTGCACGAGGCGCTCGAAGAGCGCCCGTCCGTCGTCGTAGTCACGGGCCAGGTTGAAGGCGTCGAGCGTGGCGGCCACGCGGGCGAGCGTCACGCCTGGGGTGGCGGCGATGGCGTCGAGCAGCGCAGCGGGATCCGTTGTGCCAGAGGTTTCGACGAGGAGCCGGTCGTAGCGGCCGCTTGCGGCCAGGCGGCCGAGCGCGTCGGTCAGCCGCCCGCCCAGCGCTCCTCCGACCGAGCCGCCGGAGAGGTTGACGAGGTCGTTCTCCATCACGGCATGATGGCGCACGAGCGTCTCGGCGTCCACGCCCGGCGCGCCGAGGTCGTTGACCACGACGCCCACGCGGAGACCCGCCGCGCGCGCGTCGGCGAGGACGGCACTGACGAGCGTCGTCTTGCCCGATCCGAGGAAGCCGGTGAGGAGTGTGACAGGAACCATAGAGGAGGCAGAACCGGAGGGCTGTGACGAACGAGAAGGGCGCGCTATGCCTCAGCGCGGTACTTCAAACATCCGGTGGGGAGTAGAGCGTTTGGGCAAACATGGCTCCCCGCTCCCTACCCCCGCCATGCTGAGGAGGGCGTTTGAGGGCACCGCGTGAGTTGAGTTGCATCGGCGGCGGTTGGGCTGAGCGAGGCGTCACCGCTTGAACTCGACGACGAGGAATGCAGCCTCGGTGTCGCCCGCGTTCTCGACGGTCGCGTCGCCGGGGTCGTGGTAGTGGGCCTGGCCCGCCTCGAAGCGCTCCTCGCGCGCGCCGTCGTCGCCGGTGAACTCGACCGTGTAGCCGGACAGGGCGTAGAGGGCGCGCGCGAAGCCCTGGTGCGGCGGGAGTGCCGAGCCGGACTGGAGCGTCACGCGGTGGACCTCGGCGAAGTCGTTCTCGAAGACGACCTCGTCGGCGACGCCGTCGGCCATCTCTGCCTCGGCGGGGGCATCGGCCTCGGGCAGCGTGCCGCCGCGGCGCTCGAAGACGAGGAACGCAGCCGCCCCTTCGCCTACGTTGGCCACGGCGTGCGTCCCGGCCTCATGGTAGTGGACGCCTCCGGCCTCGAAGGCGTGCTCGGCGGCCTCGCCGTCGGTGGTGAATTCCAGCGTGAGGTCGGACAGGGCGTAGACAACGCGCTCGCCACCCTCGTGGGCCGCGAGGTCAGCCCCGGCGGGTAGCGCCACGCTGTGGACGTGGACGAGGTCGTTCTCAAACAACGTCGAGACGGCGTCGCTGCTGAGCGCGCCGAGGTCACCGGCGGTGTCACTCGTGGCCGCAGTGTCAGGCGCGGCGTCGGGCGTATCCGACGAATCGGCACAGCCGACGGCGAGGAGGAGGAACGAGAGGACGAGATAACGCATGGGTCGAGGTTGATGGATGCGGTGGGGGCCCACCCGGGTGGTGAGCCCTAGCGGGTACAGTACGGCACCCGATCGTATTGCGGGGATCCGCCTGTCTTCTTTTTCACGGTATCCCGGGGCGTCGCTGGAGGGCGACGACGAGCCCGAGCAAAAGGAGTACGGCCAGCGCCAGCCCAATGAGCGGGCCGCCAGCGTGGTGCACCGCGCTCTCACGTGGATCAGCGGACGGTGTGAAGGTGGGGGCGTCGGCGTAGTTGGCCGCCTGGAACGGGCGGTTGGCGAAGGTGAGCGGCTCGAAGTAGTCCTGCCAAGCGCGCTGGTAGGCCTTCACGGCGTCGAGGGCCTGCCGCTGCTGCGCGTCGCCCGTCCCGGCGAGGTCGAGGAAGGCGGCGTGGGCGAGCACCGTTGGCGAGAGCGCCCCCACCGTGCGCACGAGGCCAACCTGACGCGCGCGCTGCTCGGCGAACTGCGCCACCACCGGACCTACGGCCTCAGCCACGAGCGCGTCGCGGGCGATCCGCATCACGGCGAACGTGTTGTCCTCGCCCTCAGCGCTGTCCATCGCCTCGGCCATCTCGGGGTGGTCGGCCAGGAACAGGGCAAGCGGCTCCTCTCCCCGCTCGCGCACGTCGGCCTCCGCTGTCCGCGTGGCAGCGACGAAGGCCGCGCGCGTCGGCACCGGGTGCACCTGCCCCGCGAGCAGTGTCACGGCCGCCGGAAACACGACGGCGAGCCCGAGCCAGCATACGACGAGCACGACCGCATTCGACGCGGCCGATGTGCCACGCCTGTCAACGAGCGCGGCCAGCGCCAGCCAGAAGAGGCCGTAGAGCAGCGCGGCCACCGTCCACAGCGCCCACCGCGCGCTGTCGCCGCCTGCGAGCACGAAGCCCGCCGCCGTGGCCCCAACCACGAGGAGCGCCAGCAGTCCACCCCGCGCGAGCAGCTTACCCGCGACAAGCGTCCGCTGCGAGATGGGCTGCGCGAGCACGAGCCTCAACGTCCCACGCTCGCGCTCCGACGTCGTCACGTCGTAGCCGAGCGCGAGCGCGAGCAGCGGCAGCAGGTAGAGCAGCACGAACGCCAGGTCGAAGGAGCCCGCGGCCAGCCGGAGCGGGCTCGTGAGCGCGTCGCTGGTCCCGACCGCGATGCGGCTCCCGGCCACAATCCGGTGCGAGGCGGGATAGAGGTCGGCCTGCCCCACGGCGAGCGCCGAGACGGGCGTGGGCAGCGTGGTCACCTCGCGGCCATAGAAGCCACCAACGGCGTAGGGCGAGCGCGGCCCCCACTCGTAGGTGTCGAGCGAGACGCCTTCGGCGCGCATCACCTGCTCGATAGAATCAGCCTCGGCGTGCCGCTCGGCCCAGCGCTCCGCGTCGGCGGCGATGACGGAGCGGGCGACCTCGGCCCGGTCGGCGCGGAGGCCGAGCCCAGACGCCAGCGCGTAGGCCGTCGCTGCGAGGAAGACGATCGTCGCCCAGAACGCCGTGCGGTCCGCCCAGAGCAGACGCGCCTCGGTGCGGGCAACGGTGAGTAGAGGAGACATGGGAAGTTCGAAGGACGAAGTCAGAAGTGGGTGGTGCGTCGCCCCTGTGCTGCTGGACGAGTTGCATCACATTCAGCCTTGCTTCACCGCGGGTCGAGGGGCATGCGAGCCACGGCGACGGGCACAGCGACGGCGAGCCCGACGAGCCACAGCGCGAGCAGGCCGAGGGCGGTCCCGTAGCCGTCGAGCGCCCAGCCTGCCCCCGGCGCTTCGTAGGCGAAGGGTGGGATCGACGCCCAGAGCGCCTCGCCGACCACATAGTCGCGGTCCCACGACCCACCGGGCGCCGCGTTGTCGATGAGGTCCTGGTTCAGGGTCTGGACGTAGTCGTAGCGGTACGTCTCGGCGGCGTCGGCGAAGTGGCGGTGGTGGCGGTAGTCGGTCCCGGTGAGCGCGGTCGAGAGCGGTGCCACGGCCAGCAGCGGCGCGACGACGGCCCCCACCTGAGCCACGCGGCCCTGGCCCTCAAACCCGTCCGCGAGTCGCTTGAAGAGCGCCCGGTATCCCCCGGTCTCGATCTCTTCGCCCTCGTAGAGCCGCACGGCCATGATGTTGACCGAGAGCGAGTCGACCGTCGAGACGCCTTCCTCGGCGAGCAATCGCTCGGTGATGCGGTCCAGCAAGTCCGGCCACGACAGCTCGCCGACCTCCGCGACGCCCGCCGCGAAGGCCTCCTCGGTCAGGCCTGGGTGCACCCGCTCGGCCACGTCGGCCGCGAGCCGGGGCGCGATGAACCCGTTCACGAACCAGAAGCCGAGCAGCGCGAGCAGCGCTGTCCGCGGCGACCCGGCGAGCGCGCTCACGAGTAGCGACACGCCCACGAACACCGCGAAGTAGGCGAGGTAGACCAGCGCGAGCAATCCTACACGCGGGGCGCTCCATGCTGCCGCCTCGGGCGGGGCGGCGACCGCCATCGCCAGCGCACCGAGGACCGCCGCCGGGACGAGCACGAGCGCGAGTGGTGCCGCCGCCCCGAGCGCCTTGCCCGCCGCGAGCGCCTGCCGCGACACGCCGAGGCTGAGCAGCGGGCGCAGCGTCCCCCGCTCCCGCTCGCCCGCGAACGCGCCGAACGTGAGCAGCACGATGAGCAGCGGGACGAGCCACTGCAGCACCGCCGCCGCCGTCAGTTCGCCCAACCGCGCCGCCGCTGTGGCGTCCTCCGCCGGACGATAGCGCGCGTCCTGGATCGCGTGGCCCTCCATGAAGAGCGCGACGCCCGTGTAGGCCGTCAGCCCACGGTCCACAGCCAGGAGCGGCGTCACGGGCTTGAAGGCGTACGTCCCGAAGTGCGCCGCCGAGTGCGGGTTCTTCTCCCCCTGGCCCGTCCACACGGTCCGCTCGGCGCTGGCCGCTTCGGCGTGCTGCGCCTCCAGCCGCTCCGTGTGGAGCCAGCCCGTCGCGAGCGCGCCCACGAGCAGGATGAGGACGATGGCGGTGGTCCACCAGAAGCGGCCGTCGCGCAGCGTCTCGGCGGCTTCTTTCTTGGCGATGGTGAGCGTCATGGGAAAGGCGATTGGGCGGTGAGTACGAGGGACGGTGCGGGTCACTTCATACAGGCTGTGGGGTGTAGCGGGTAGGGAGTGGGGCGTGTGTGATCGAAGCTTCCCTGCTCCCCAGGCCCTCCACCCCACCGGTTCGAGCCACACTGGTTAGAGCAACTGAGTCGTGTAGAACCGAGGCGTCCCGCTGTCGAACACGGCGTGCCCTCGTCATACGCGCCAGTCATTCGCTCTCGCGCAGGGCAATGCGGGCGTAGGGGCCGAAATCGCTACCGTGAAACTGGCCGACGATGGTGACACTACCGTCCTCGTCAAGGCGCACGACGCCGACCTCCCCTTCGGAGAGGCGGATCCCGGTAGCCCCGAAAATCACCCCCCCGTGGCTCACGAGGGCGATGTTGGTCTCCGTCAGCCCCGGGGCAAGCTCAGCCAGGAGGTCCTTCGTTTCCTGGATCGCGGCGTCCCCATCGCGCTCGCCGTCGGGATCCCCGTGCATGAGGCGCAGGTCGATTTCGTACCCGACGCCGAAGACGTACCGGGCCGTCTCGGCGCTGCGGCACATGGGGCTGGTGAGTACGCGGCCCGCCTCGATCCCCAGGACGCGGAGGACGACGCCCGTTTCCTGCGCCCCAGCTGCCCCGGCCACGGACAGGTTGCGCTGCGCTCGGCAGTCGTCGGGAGCCTGGGTGTAGTCGTCGGTGCGCGAGGGCACCTCCGTGCGCTCGTGGCGCATGACCAGGATGTAGCCGCCGCCTTGCAGCGCTTCGAGGAGCGCCACGCGGTCTAAGGGTGGGTCCGCCGTCGGAGACGCGGGGGCCTGTGCGTGTGCCGGAGCAATCGCAACCGAGAGAACAACGACGAGCAGGAAGAGCAGGCGGGTCATAGGATCAGGCCTCCAGGCTTGGTAGGTGGATCATCGTCTCAGAGCATCGCGGTGTCAGGCGGGCGTGGCGACCTCGCGGACGTGGCCGAGGTAGAGCGCTTCGAGGTCGGTGGCGGCGAGGGCCTCGCTAGCGATCTCGTCGCGCAGCCTTCCATCGACCAGCACGCCGACGCGGGTGGCGGTGTCCTTGACGCGGAAGAGGTCGTGCGTGGCCATGAGCACGGCAGCGCCGTCGCCCGCCAGCCGCCGGACGAGGTCTGAGAACTCGACCGACGCGGAGGGGTCGAGGCCGCTCGTGGGCTCGTCGAGCAGCAGCGCCTGCGCCCCCTTGGCGAGGGCGAGGGCTACACCCACCTTCTGGCGCATGCCTTTCGAGTAGGTCCCCGCGCGGCGGTCGTGCGCCTCGCGCTGCAGCCCCGCCCGGTCGAGGAAGCCGGCGAGCGCACCGCCGTCGAGGGCGTGCCCGGCGAGCGCGGCGAAGTACTTCAGGTTCTCGCGGCCCGAGAGCGCCGGGTAGAGCGCGACCTGCTCGGGGAGATAGGCGAGCCTGCGCTTTGTCTCCAGCGGCTTGGCCTGCACGTCGAGGCCGTCGACCAGCGCCGTTCCACCGTCGGGGGCGAGAAAGCCGAGGAAGAGGTTGATGGTCGTGGTCTTGCCCGCGCCGTTGGGACCGAGCAGGGCATACACCTCGCCCGCGTGGATCGCGAGGTCGAGGCTGTCGAGCGCGGTCTGCGCGCCAAAGCGCTTCGTGAGGCCGCGCGCGTGGAGGATCGGATCGGACATGAACGCGGAAGTTTGAGGTGTCGTGAGTGAGGCTGCTAGGCAGCGAGGTTGCGGGCGGCCTGGTCCCAGTCGACCACGTCCCACCAGCTTGCCAGGTAGTCCGCGCGGCGGTTCTGGTAGCGGAGGTAGTAGGCGTGCTCCCACACGTCGACGCCCAGCACCGGCACGAAGCCGAACGCGTGCGCGGGCTCCTGCTCCGGCGTCTGGACGATCTGCAGCGTGCCCGCCGCGTCGCGGCCCAGCCACGCCCAGCCACTCCCGAAGACGCCGAGCGCGGCCGTCGTGAACTGCTGCTTGAAGGCGTCGAACGACCCGAAGTCGCGCGCGATGGCGTCGGCCAGCGGCCCCGTGGGCGTGCCCCCGCCGTCCGGCCGCATCGACGGCCAGAAGAGGGCGTGGTTGAGGTAGCCGCCGCCGTTGTTCAGGACCGCCGTCCGCACCTCTTCAGGAAGGGCCGATACGTCCTGGAGCAACTCCAGCAGCGATTGACTCTGGAGGTCAGGCTGGCCTTCGAGCGCCGCATTGAGCTTGGTCGTGTAGCCCTGGTGGTGCCGCCCGTGATGAATCCCCATCGTCTCCGCGTCGATGGCAGCCTCCAGGGCGTCCGGCGCGTAGGGTAGCGCGGGCAGTTGGTAGGGGTAGACGAGCGAGGCGCCTGGCGCGGCCACGGCGAGGTCGAACAAGACGCCTGAACTTGTAGGGGCGGCGCTCGACTCTTGGGCGCTCGGAGACGCATCGGTGTTCTGCTCGACGGTGCAGCCGGCGACGAAAGGCAGCACGGCCACCCCCATCGTCCCGGAGGCTACGATGCGGAGGGCCTGCCGACGCGAGATGCGGTCGGGGGCGGGTTCGGTGCCAGCGGCCCTGTCGTGGCGCTGCGGTGGTGGGTGCTCGGTATTCATGAGACGAGGGCGTGGAAAGCGTCGTGGAGGGCGTCGTCGTCGAGGGTGCCTGCGGCACCGAGCACGGCGAGGCGGCTGGTGCCTGCGGGCCAGTCCAGAGGCCAGGCGTCAGCGAAGCGCGTGGCGAGCATCCGCCCGACGAGATGGAAGCGCGCGGGGCGTTTGCTGTCGGCGACGGCTACGAGGCCCTTGGCGCGGACGACCTCGGTAGGCAGGTCGGCCAGTGTCCGGCGCAGCGCCGCGAGCGACCGCAGCGGCTGGTCGGCCTCGAACGTCCATGTATCGAACGTGTCGAGGTGGCGCGCCACGGGGCGGGCCCGCGCGGCTGGGTCAAGGAGCCCCGCGAGCACGTCGTCGTCCGTGTCGAGCAGCAGCGTGGGCTCGAGGTCATCCGCGTCCAGGAGGCGGGCGGCGGGCGCGAAGCTGCGCACCCAGTCCTCGGCGGCCCAACGGGCAGGCTCGCCGTGGACCCCTGTCTTGGTAAGCACGACCACGCTCGCGCCGCCCACCTGAGCCTCGGCCAGCACTTCGGCATCGACCGAGGG
>JBCCLD010000086.1:0-13354 GCA_039027055.1 Bacteroidota bacterium | reverse complement strand
TCGTCGTCGAATCCGAGCTGCCCATCAGCAACCCGGTCGCGAATGAACTGCTCGTACTCTGATCCGGAGACGAGGTCGATGGTGCGCGAAGCGTTGGCGAAAGAGGTGCGCCCTTCGTAGTTGACCTGGAGGCGGCCTTCGACGCCGGAGCGGGTGGTGATGAGGACCACGCCGTTGGCACCACGCGAGCCATAGATAGCGGTGGCGGCCGCATCTTTCAGGACCGAGATTGACTGGATGTCGTTCGGGTTGAGGAGGTTGAGCGGGTTGCGGCCCGGCGCAGCGTCGCCGCCAGCGAGGTCGGCCCCGCCAGGCACCACGTTGCCGTCGTCGAGCGGCACGCCATCCACGACGTAGAGCGGCTCGTTGGAGGCCGAGATGGACGTGCCGCCGCGAATGCGTACGCTCACGCCACCACCGGGCTCGCCGTTGTTGTCGATCACTTGCACGCCTGATACGCGGCCTTGAATCAACTCGTCCACGTTGGTGGTAACGCCGACGTTTGCATCGTCCACGTCGACGCTCGCGACCGATGAAGTCACGTCGCCGCGGCGCTGGGTGCCGTATCCAACGACGATAACCTCGTCGATGAGCGCGGAGTCCTCCTCCAGCGCGACATCGATGTCGGTGCGCGAGCCGACAACGGTCTCGAAGGTGAGATAGCCGACGTACGAGAAGACAAGCACCGCTTCGGGGCCTGGAACGGTGAGGCCATACTCGCCGTCGAGGCTGGTCACCGTACCGGTGGAGGTGCCCTGTATGATGATGTTCACACCGGGGAGCGGGTCGCCCGTGTCAGCGTCGGTGACGACGCCGCTGACGGACTGTTGGGCAAAAGCCGGAGAGGCTCCGGTGAGGAGCAACGCGCCTGCGAGTAGCAAGGCGGTAACGATCCTACTCATGAGATCCTGCTGAGAATGTTGGGGAAGGAGACGGGGTGGTTGTAAGCGATGGGTAAGCGCTTACAGACGCGCGAAAGTAGGCACCACCCCGGAGTGATGCAAGCGCTTCCGTCCTACAGGGGTGGGGCACAGCGTCCTACACATGGCCCTTTTACTTAATCATGAGGCTATAACGTCCAAAACGTCCAGGCGGCCAAAATATACGGGATTCCCTTAGATTGGCAAGCCATCCCCAGTCTTTTCTGGAAGCCCTTACAGTCCCACCGCTCGCCCGCCTCACTTATGCCCACCTTCACCCTCACCCCGCTCGACATCGGCGCGGTTGTGATCTATGCCCTATTGATATTTGGCATTGGTCTCTATTTCTCCCGCAAGACTGACGACGGCGAAGATTATTTCCTCGCAGGGCGCTCGCTCACCTGGGGCCTCATCGGCATCAGCCTCCTCGCGTCCAACCTCTCCTCGTCGTCCATGATCGGGATGGCAGGCGAAGCCTACGGCGGCATCGGACTGGCCGTCTACAACTACGAATGGATGGCCGCGCTCGTGCTGGTCCTCTTCGTGCTCTTCTTCCTGCCGTTCTACATCTCGAGCGGCATATACACGATGCCCGAGTTCTTGGAGAAGCGGTTTGACGGGCGGAGCCGGACCTACTTCTCGGCGTTGTCGATCTTCCTCTCGGTGGTGGTCGACACGGCGGCGGCGCTCTTCGCGGGGGCCTTAGTCGTGGAGCTACTCTACCCGGACTTCCCGCTCTGGGGAACGATGACGATCCTCGCCCTCGTGGCCGGGGCCTACACCATCGCGGGTGGGCTGAAGGCGGTCGTCTTCACCGACGCGATCCAGGGCACGCTGCTCTTGGTCGGGGCCGGGGCGGTGTCCTGGATGGCCTGGAACGCCATCGGCGGCTTCGACGGCGGCTGGGCCGCCGTGCAGGCGGCCACCGAGGCCAACCGCGGCGAACACACGCTCTCCCTCATCCACCCGCTCGATGTAGAGAACGGCATGCCCTGGCTTGGCCTTATAACGGGCGTGTTTCTACTAGGCTTCTATTTCTGGACCACCAACCAGTTCATGGTGCAGCGCGTCCTCGGGGCCAAGAATCTGGACCACGGGCGCTGGGGGGCGCTCTTCGGCGGCGTGCTCAAGATCCCGATCCTCTTCCTGATGGTGATGCCGGGCACATTCGCCATCGTGCTCTATCCTGAGATCGGCCGGCCCGACCAGGTCTTCCCGACGCTCCTCTTCGACCTACTGCCTGCAGGCTTCCGCGCGCTCGTGCTCACGGCCATGCTCGCCGCGATCATGTCGTCGGTCGACTCGACGCTCAACGC
This sequence comes from Bacteroidota bacterium, assembly GCA_039027055.1. Lineage (GTDB taxonomy): Bacteria > Bacteroidota > Rhodothermia > Rhodothermales > Rubricoccaceae > JBCBEX01. Next base: position 11,118 of record JBCCLD010000086.1, on the reverse strand, counting down.
GGCCTCGACGCTGGTGACGATGGACTTCATCAAGCGCTTCCGGCCGGAGACGACCTCCCAGTCGCTGGTCCGCATCGGGCGCATCGTCACGGGCGTGTGCATGCTCTTCGCCATTGCGTGGAGCCCGATCATCACCCAGTTCGACACGCTCTGGGAGTATTTGCAGCAGACGCTCGCTTTTGTGGCTCCGCCGGCACTTGCCCTCTTCATCCTCGGGGTGTTCTGGCAACGCGCGAACGCAAACGGCGCGCTCGCCGGACTTGTGGTGGGCCACTTGACCTCCGCCGCCTTTCTGGCGCTCCGCATCAACGGCTACGCGGACTTCAACTTCCTCTACCTCGCGCCCATCCTGCTCGGCGTGAGCATGGTGACGATGGTGGTGGTGAGCCTCCTGGGCGATCCGCCGCCGCAGGTCAAGACCGAGGACCTGACGTGGACGCCAGCGTTCTGGCGTGCCGAGACCGAGCGGTTGAAGACCATACCGATGTGGAAGAACTACCGCGTGCAGTCGTTCGCCCTCGTCGTGGTCACCATGATCGTGGTGGCGATGTTCTGGTAGAATCGCTCAACGTGGTCACGAACGCGGGCGGCGGGGCTTCGGCTACGCCGCCCGTGCTCTGTTCGGGCGACATCGAACCCGACCCCTCGCCGTGCGTCACGAGAGCCGCACTCTTCCCCGTCTCCCCGCCTCGCCCCCGATGCCCCTCTCCCGCACTGCCCGCGCCGCCGTCGTGCTCGACCGCCTCCGCGAGCGCATCCCACGCCCCGAAACCGAGCTCGCCTACGGGAGCGAATTCCAACTCCTCATCGCCGTGATCCTCTCGGCCCAGTGCACCGACAAGCGTGTCAACCTGGTCACGCCCGCGCTCTTCGAGGCGTATCCGACGCCTGAGGCCATGTCCAAGGCCGAGGCCGACGAGATCTTTCCCTACATCCGCTCGGTGTCGTACCCGAACAACAAGGCCAAGGCGCTCGCCAAGACCGCGCGGATGCTCGTCCACGACTTCGGCGGCGAGGTGCCGCGCACGCACAAGGAGCTCACGACGCTTGCCGGGGTGGGCCGCAAGACCGCCAACGTGGTCGTCGCCGTGGCCTTCGACGAGCCCGCCATCGCCGTGGACACGCACGTCTTCCGCGTCGCCAACCGCATCGGGATCGTCAACGACGCGCCAACGCCGTTGGCCGTGGAACAGGGCCTCCGCCGGGTGCTGGACCGAGACGACTGGGCGGAGGCGCACCATCTGTTCATCCTCCACGGGCGCTATACGTGCACCGCCCGCAGCCCGAAGTGCACCGCCTGCACCATCGCCGACCTGCACGAGGGTGCCTATGTGTGCACCTACGCCGAGCGGGTGCACCGCCTCCCCCCGCCGCGCGCCGGCCTCGACCGCAAGCGCGGCACGTATTTCTGCGCCACCACCGACCGCTACTTCGACGAGCCCGCCTACAAGACCGACCGCTACGGCGTCCGCCAGATCGCCGACCCCGTCACCGGCTCCATGAATTGCTACGTCACGAAGACGGGGCAGACCACGAAGCAGGTCAAGGACTACCGCATCTGACGATCCGCGACGCGCACCTGGCGGACGATGACGAAGCCTGTAACGACGGTGGCCCCCAGCGTGAGCGTCGCCCCGCCGAGGAACAGTCCCGTCAGGCTCGTCTCCGCGAGCCCGCCGGCAATCACATGCGAGACCGGCTCCATGCCGACGAGCGCGAGCATCGTCAGCGACATCACCCGGCCCTGCATCGCGAGCGGGGTCTGCTGCTGGATCCATGTGTAGGCGTGGACCTCCAGCCAACCGTCAGCGAGGCCCATCGCAGCCGTCACCGCGAGCAGCGCCACGAGCGGCATCGGCAGCGCCCAGAGTCCCATCGCGACGCCGAGCACGCCTGAGAGCACGACCGTCCACGCGACCGGCGAGGCGGGCGCGCGCCACGACGCCACCAGCGAGCCGACTAGCCCGCCCGCGCCCCACGCTGACACGATCGCCCCGAAGACCTCTGCGCCGCCGTAGCGCAGCTCGGCCAGTACCGCTCCACCTACGATGATCGGGCCTGCCAGCCCCAGGTTGAGCCCCGCCATCAGCACTACGACAGCAAAGACGACGGGGCGTTGGCGCACGAAGCGAAACCCTTGGGCGACGGCGCGCAGCGTGCCGCCCGACCGCTCTCCCGACGCCTCCACCTCGGGTGCCTCCGCCTCGGGGTAGTCTGACGCTGGACCCCCGGCCGGAACGCGGATGACGAGCGCCGCCGCGACAGCCACCACCGACAGCACCGCGCTCACGAGGAGCGCGGCACTGCTACCGCCCCATGCCAGCGCGCCCGCCGCCGCTGCCGGGCCGACGAAGGTGGCGACTTGCAGGAGGACGCCCATTACGCCGTTGATCCGGTGGAGCCGCTCCGACGCCACAAGCCGAGGCACGAGGGCGCTCGCCGCCGGATACGCCACCGCGTCCACGATGCCGAGGAGCGAGGCCGCCGCGTAGAGCATCCACGGCGCCGGGGTGCTGAGCCAGCCCGCCGCCGCTGCCGCCAAGAGTCCCGTCACAACCGCACTCGCCGCACTCGACGCCGCGAGCAGCCGCTGCGGGGCAAACCGGTCGGCCCACGCCCCGCCGATGATCATGAACGCCGCGCGAGGGAGCGCCGCCAGCGCGAGCACCCCACCCAGCGCCGCCGCCGACCCGATCAACTCCAGCGTGAGCCAGGGCAGCGCCACGAAGTAGACCCCGTCGGCCAGCGACGAGAACGTGTACGTCACCAGCAGCGCGCCTAGGCTCCGCTTCGGCGTAGCAGGAGGACGATGGGTAGAGGGCGGAGGCGCAGACACGGGGGCGAAAAGAGGCGGGCAGAAGAGGGGAGAGCATACGTCGGGCGGCGTACCTTGAGTGCGTCTTCGCTCTGGCCAACCTCCCCCGCCCAACCCTCGCAGTGATGCAAGTACCGACCGTCGACACCGCCCAGCGTCTCGCCGCGCGCATGTCCCAGCGCCTCCAGAGCGTCCCGCCGTCCGGCATCCGCCGGTTCTTCGAGATCGCGGCCACGATGGAGAACGTGATCTCGCTCGGCATCGGCGAGCCCGACTTCGTCTCGCCCGCGCCCATCATCGACGCGGCGAAGGCCTCGCTCGACGCGGGCAAGACCGGCTACACCGCCAACTCGGGCCTCCTCGACCTCCGCGAGGCGATCACCGACGACCTGCGCGGGCGCTACGGCGTCGACTACGACCCCGCGAAGGAGATCCTCGTCACGGTCGGGTGCTCCGAGGCGATGCTGCTCGCCATGCTGGCCGTGCTCGACCCGGGCGACGAGGTGCTCATCCCCGAGCCGTGCTTCGTGTCGTATGGCCCCACGGCGCGGTTCGCCGGTGCGAAGGTCGTCTACGTGCCCACGCGCGTGGAAGACGAGTTCCAGGTGACCGCCGAGGCGCTCGCGCGCTACATCACGCCGAAGACGAAGATGCTCTTCCTCGGCTACCCCAACAACCCCACGGGCGCGGTGCTGCGCCGCGACACGCTCGAAGAGATCGCCGACCTCGTCGTGAAGCACGACCTCTTCGTGCTCTCCGACGAGATCTACGACCGCCTCGTCTATGGCAGCGCGCACGCGGCGGGCCACACCTGCCTCCCGTCCATCGACGTGCTCCGCGAACGGACGATCCTGCTCGGCGGCTTCTCGAAGAACTACGCCATGACCGGCTGGCGCATCGGCTACGCGTGCGCGCCCGAAGGCATCCTGGTGCAGATGTACAAGGCGCACCAGTACGCCGTGATGAGCGCGCCAACGATGGGGCAGATCGGGGCCGTCGCGGCCATCCGCGAGTGTCAGCCGCAGGTCGAGCACATGCGCCAAGCCTACGACGCCCGCCGCCGCGCCATCGTGGATGGTCTCAACGCCGCCGGGCTGCTCACCTTCGAGCCGGAGGGTGCGTTCTACTGCTTCCCCGACATCACCTCGGCGGGCCTCTCATCGGAGGCCTTTGCGCAGCGTCTCCTGCAAGAAGAGCGCGTGGCCTGCGTACCCGGCGACGCCTTCGGGCCAAGCGGGGCGGGCTACCTGCGCTGCTCGTATGCCAACTCGCTCGAAAACGTCCAGGAAGCCGTCATGCGCATTGGTCGCTTCGCCGAGCGGGTACGCGCCGAAGGCTGACCGGCAACGGCTGCCAGCGTCCCCGACCGAATGACGAAGCGTTTCCGAAGCAAAGCAGAGGAGGGAGCTTCGGACGAAGCGTGCCGTTGACTCTGGCACACCGTCACTGATCACCGACGCACCGAACCCGTGGCCCAACGCGACGCCGTCTCGCTCGACCCCCAGCCGAACCACCCGCTCATCCTCATCTCCAACGACGACGGCATCGACGCCAACGGCATCGCGGCGTTGACGGCGGCGCTCGACGGCGTCGGCACACTCGCGGTCGTGGCGCCGATCACCGAGCAGAGCGCCGTCGGCCACGCGATCACCGTCCGCGACCCGATGCGCGCGCACCCGTGGCCGTTCGACAACCCCACCGGCCCCGTCTGGGCGCGCGCCGTCACCGGCACCCCCGCCGACTGCGTCAAGATCGCCGCGCAGAAGCTGCTCCCGCGCCGTCCCGACCTCGTGGTGAGCGGCATCAACCAGGGGCCGAACACGGCGGTCAACGTGATCTACTCGGGTACCGTCTCCGCAGCCACCGAGGGCACGATCCTGGGCATCCCGGCCATCGCGTTCAGCCATACCGCGTGGGACCCGAACTCCGACTACGAGGCCGCCGGACGCATCGCGAGGCAGATCACCGAGGAAGTCCTGGAGCACGGCCTCCCGCCGGGCATCCTGCTCAACGTGAACATCCCCGATTTGCCCTTCGACGAACTCCGTGGCATTCGCATTACTCGCCAGGCGCAGGCGCGCTGGGAGGAGGAGTTCGAGGAGCGCCGCGACCCGATGAACCGGCCCTACTACTGGCTCGGCGGCCGCTTCGTCAACCTCGACGAACGTACCGACACCGACCAGTCCGCTGTCGAGGCGGGCTATGTCTCGGTGACGCCGCTTCAGCACGACCTCACAGCGCACGCGCACCTCGACCGCTTCCGCGCATGGTCCTGGAACGGCCTCGCCGCCGACACCGAGCGTGTCGGGGCAGAGGACGAGGCGGGGGTGTAGGTCGAGGGTCGAGGGTCGAGGAGGTGCGGCGGCTGCGCTGGAGCGTCAAGCCCAATCGCCGGCTCCCCGGTTCTCCGTCTCGTTCCGCGAATCGGCATCGGCGGCGTAAGGCAGGCCGGAGATCGAACGTCTGTTGGAACGGGCATTGAGACTGCTCCATGCTTCCTGTCGACCCGCTGCACCTCCGTCAGACCGCCGTTCCGGCCCTGCCATGACCGCCTTCGTCCACCACCTCGCCGCCCTTGCTGTCCTGCTGACCGGCGTCACCTGCTCCGGCTGCCTCAGCAGCGCCGACTTCATTCGCGTCGTGCCGGCCGGGCCGGTCGTGCCGGTGCAAAACGCCTTCGACCACAGCGAATTCGACCGCATCCTGAAGACCTACGTCGACGGCCGCGGTCTCGTCAACTACGCCGGCCTCAAGGCCAACCGCGCGCCGCTCGACGCCTACCTCGAACGCCTCGCCGCGACCGACCCGTCGAACCTCGGGCGTAGCGAGCAGCTCGCCTTCTGGATCAACGCCTACAACGCCTACGCGATCAAGCTCGTCTTGGACAACTACCCCACCGAGAGCATCCTCGACGTGACGAGTGGGCCGTTCGTGCCGAAGGTCAACAGCCCGTTCCAGGTCAAATTCGCCAACGTGGGCGGCGACGAGCGCACCCTCGACGAGATCGAGCACAGCATCATCCGCCCGCAGTTCAACGACCCGCGCATCCACTTCGTGGTAATCTGCGCCGCGACCAGTTGCCCACCGCTCCGTGCCGAAGCGTTCACCGGCGCCAGGCTCGACGAGCAACTCGACGAGCAGGGTCGCATCTTTCTGGCGGACCCGAGCAAGAACCGCTTCGACGGCGAGACGGCCACGCTCTCGAAGATCTTCGACTGGTACAAGGGCGACTTTGGCGGCTCGGACGACTCCTTGCAGCGCTACCTCGCGGCCTTTGCCCCGGAGTCGGCCCGTGATGGCTTGGAGCGCGCCGCCTACGACGTCGAATTCGGCAGCTACGACTGGTCGCTCAACGAGCAGTAGGAGAACCGGAGAGACAACGCGTAGAGGAGACGGCGCGGGCGGCATTCGGTATCTTCGAAGGCCACTCTCACCACTCACCTCTGCACCTCTCTTCCATGGCTGACATGCCAGCTGCGGGCCAGCTCGCGCCGTCGTTCTCCGGCACCACGCACACCGGCGACACCGTCGCGCTCAGCGACTTCGCCGGGCAACCCGTAGCGCTCTACTTTTACCCGAAGGACGACACGCCGGGCTGCACCAAGCAGGCCTGCAACCTGCGCGACAACTACGCCGCGCTCCAGCACGCCGGCATCACCATCGTAGGTGTCTCGGCCGACAGCGAGGCCTCGCACGAGCGGTTCACCGAGAAGTACGCCCTGCCCTTCCCGCTCATCGCCGACACGAAGCGCGCGATCATGGAGGCCTATGGGGCCTATGGCGAGAAAAACATGTACGGCGTCAAGCGGATGGGCGTGAAGCGGACCACGTTCCTGATCGACGGCGACGGCACCATCGTGCACGTCTTCAAGCGGCCGAAGACTGCCGCGCACGCCGAGGAGATCCTCGCCAAGTGGGAGGCGCGGTAGGGGCTGTCTGAAACCGCTGTCGGCTACCGACCCTCTGCTTTCGGATCTTGCGGGCTGACACCGACCCGCCCCGATTGCACTGCTGGCCTATGGCTGCCCACCAAGGACAAACGACGAAGGACCCAAGACCATCATTCGAGACCGTCATCGGGCTGGAGGTCCACGCGCAGCTCCGGACCGCCTCGAAGGCGTTCAGCCCCGACGCGGCGGCGTTCGGCGCGCCCCCCAACACGCACGTCGATCCCGTGTCGCTGGGGCATCCGGGCACGCTGCCGGTGTTCAACGCGGCGGTAGTGCGCGAGACGCTGCTGCTCGGCCTCGCCACCGAGAGCGCCATCGCGCGCCGCTCGGTGCTCGCGCGCAAGCACTACTTCTACCCCGACCTCCCCAAGGGCTACCAGATCTCGCAGTACGAGACGCCGATCCTATCCGGCGGGCACGTCACCATCCACGATGAGGACACCGGCGAGTCGCGCGACGTCGCCCTGACGCGCATCCACCTGGAAGAGGACGCGGGCAAGCTCGTCCACGACCTCGACCCCACGGCGACGCTCGTGGACCACAACCGCTGCGGCGTGCCGCTCTTGGAAATCGTCTCCGAGCCGGACCTCCGCACGCCGCGCGAAGCCGCCCTCTACCTCCAGGAGGTCCGCCGCCTCGTCCGGTGGCTCGGCATCTGCGACGGCAACATGGAGGAAGGCTCGCTCCGCTGCGACGCCAACGTCTCCGTGCGGCCCGTCGGGAGCGGCACGCTGGGGACGAAAACCGAGGTGAAAAACCTCAATTCGATTCGCGGGGTTGAGCGGGCCATCGCCTACGAGGCCGCCCGGCAGGTCGCGTCGCTGGAGCGCGGCGAGGCCATCGTGCAGGAGACGCGGCTGTGGGACGCCGACCGGGCAGAGACGCGCTCCATGCGCTCGAAGGAGGAGGCGATGGACTACCGCTACCTCCCCGATCCCGATCTGCCGCCGGTCGTAGTCACCGAGGCCGTGCTCGCCGAGGCGCGCGCCGCGATGCCCGAACTGCCCGCCGCCCGCCGGACGCGCTACGTCGACGCCCTCGGCCTGCCCGCCTACGACGCGGCCGTGCTCACCGAGGAACGTCCGCTGGCCGACTACTTCGAGGCCACGCTCACCGCACTCAGCGCCGCACCGTCCACGGACGAGGCCAAGGCGGTCAGCAACGTGGTCATGGGCGACGTGCTGCGGACTCTGAACGAAGCGCACAGCGACGCGCCGAAACGCGACCTCGCCACGTTCCCAGTCGAGCCCAAGCGCCTCGCAGCGCTCGTGCGGATGCGCCTCGACGACCAACTGAGCAGCTCGGCGGCCACCGAGGTCTTCGACGCGATGCTCACCGAAGCCGCAGCCCCCGAAGCCATCGCCGAGGCGCGCGACCTGCTGCAGGTCTCGGACGACGACGCCCTCGTTCCTGTCGTGGAGGAGATCCTGGCTGCCAACCCCAGGCAAGTCCAGGACTTCCGGGCGGGGAAGCAGCAGGTCGTGGGGTTCTTCATCGGCCAGGTGATGCGCACGTTTCCCGGGGCTCCCGACCCCAAGCGCGTGCGGGCGCTGCTCGTGGAGCGGCTCTCCGCGTAGGCGTGGCCCCGTACCGTCGCCAGGACGTAGGACGCCGAGGGCCTGCGAATTCGCTTGACATGCCGAGGCAAGTCCATTTGCTTCCCCGACCTCCGGCCGGGCTTTGGCCCACCATTTGCCAAAGGCCCGCCCATCCCCTACACGCGCGCCCTATGTATCGATCCGGTTCCCTGATGCTTCCATATCTCTACCGTGCGGTGGCGCTTGTCACGGCGCTCGTGGCTTGGCCCGTGCTGAGCGGGTGCAGCTACGAGCAGGGCGGCTCGCTCAACGAGTACATCACCGACGCCCGCATCCAGCGCCAGGACGGCGACGTCGACGCTGCGCTCGACCTGCTGCGCGAGGGCATCGCGGAGTTCCCCGACAGCGAGGCGCTGCGCTTCGAACTGGCCGCCACGCTCCTCGCCGCCTCGCCGCTGAGCCTCTTCGACCTCGCTGACGCGGCCGAGTACGTCATCGAGGAGCCGACGCAGAACATCGGGGTGCCTGCCGACCAGTCGTGCGCCATTCCCTCGACGGGCGTGCGCGGCTTGGAAGTCTTCGACCCGGTCGGCTTCCCCTCGTTCGCCAACATCGAGGCGTCGGCCGTGGTGCTCGACAGCATCGGCGCGCTGATCACGCGGACGCCGGACGGGGACGGCTTCTCGACGCTGGAGCGTGAGCTGCGCCAGGTGGACCTGTGCCGCGTCGTCGACCGCGAACTGGCGGTGCTGCGCCCCTACGGCCGCGATGGGATCCTCGATGCCCTCCGCGCCGATGGCCTCTCCGACCTCCAGATCGGCGAGCTGCTAGTCACCTATGCGGTGTCCGAACTGACCCGGAACTACTACGACCTGTTCACCGAGCGCATCCCGTCGCTCAACGAGGGGGACAACGACGTGGTCACGCTCTACCGTGTCCAGGAGGGCAACGAGACCTACATCGGCTTCTGCGCGACCAACCCGTTCGCGTTCGTGGCCGTGACGAGTACGGTCCGCGACCCGGCCGACGCATTCCTCCGTGCCACACTGGCGGTGGAGCTGCGCGCCTACCTGTTCGGCTATCCGGAGGCCACCGACGAGTTGATCATCGACGCCATCGAGGCGCTGATCTCGATCCAGCGCGAACTCGCCACTTGCCCCGAATAGCTCTGCCCGCTGCTTCGGCTGCGCTGCATGACCCTGATGCCTATGCCTCGATTTCTAATCCTTCTGTTCCTCGTCGCGGTCACGGCCCTGCCCGCGCACGCGCAGCTCTTCGCCGATCTGGAGCAGGACGCCTCGGGCCGCCCCGCCAGCATGGCCGCCCTCGGCATGGCGAATGCGGGCGTGGCGCTCGTCCACCCCGACCTCGTCTTCTCGTACAACCCAGGCCAACTCGGCCAGCTTCCGCTCGACCGGTTCCGGCTCCAGATCTTCGGCGTGCGCTTCGGCTTCAGCCCGGACATCTTCGACAAGCTCGACTTCATCCAGGGTGACCTCCAGGACGCCATCGATATCGGGATCGAGAACCTCTACGAAGACGATCGCGAGCGCCTCGAAGCGCTCTACGACCAGGCGCGCGGGCTAGCGGAGGAGGAGTCTGTGCTCGCCGTTCAGGTGCTCTTGCCGCAGGCGTTCTTCCGCGCAGGACCGGTCAACGTAGGCATCGGAGCCTACATCCAGGGCCTCTCGCGCGTCCAATTCTCGCCCGACCTCGTGCCCATCCTCGACGGCTACGGGCAGACCGAGTTCATCCTCCCCGTCGCCGTGGGCTACAAGGTGCCCGGCACCGCGCTCGACGAGTTCGAGCAGGGCGGTCTTGCCATCGGCGGGACCATCCGCTACGTCCGCCGCCAGGTCACGGCCAAGCAGGCCCCCATCGACGCGCTTGACGACAACGAAAGCCTCTACTTCTTCCAAGGGTCCGGCGTCGGCCTCGACATCGGCGCGCACTATGAGGAGATCCTCCCCAATGTCAACGTGGGGCTGGCCATCTTCAACCTGATCGGCGGAGGCGTCGACTTGACCTACGAGGGGGGGCGCATTCCCTTCGACGATGGAGGAACGCCCAGCCCGTTCGAGATTCTATTTGGGGTGTCGGAACCGGACGACGCAGCACCGCTCACGGCTGCCGATTCGCTCGAATTCCAGGAACTGGAAGCCCGGTTCTCGGATCGTTCGTCGTCGCCGATCGTCCGGCTTGGGGCGGCCTACGACATCGACTTCGACCTCACGACCTCGGCCCTCTCCGGCGTCTCCGTCGCGCTCGACTACACCAGCCGCTCGACATCGGAGTTCACGCAGCCCTTCGGCGCGCACTGGCGGCTCGGCGTCGGCTTCGAGCTTGCGAACATCGTCCATGCCCGCGCCGGCTACGCCCAGGGCTACCCCGCGCTCGGGGTCGGGGTCGATACCCGCTTCGCGCAGTTCGACTACGCCTTCTTCAGCGTTGAAGACGGGCGTCTGCCCGGCCAACTCCGCCGCTCCAACCACCGCTTCCAGATGCGGTTTGGATTGTTCTAATGCTGCGACACAAGGAGGATGTCGGGGCGATGACGGCGACGTGCGCGGCAAGGCGGCTGAGCCCACCCCACCGCGATGGGGTGGAGTCCTAGCGGGGCTCTGGCGAGCGAGACCAACGCAGCCGCGGGCGGTGCAGGCGCGCCAGAACCCGGCAGCATTGCTGTGTCGCGGCACTAGTGCATGGACAACCGGTCTTTTGCGTTATCTGAAGCCATGTATGGAAGCTGCTAATGCAGTTCCCCTCCTGGATAGGAGGGGACAGGGGTGGTTGACCGAATCAGCTACCCTGTCAC
>JBCCLD010000085.1:0-13363 GCA_039027055.1 Bacteroidota bacterium | reverse complement strand
GTGAGCACCGATCAGACCGATTGTCCACATGCCTTAGGTGAATGCAGGAGAGGGGTGCTCAAAACGCGGCTTCGAAGCGAACATGAGTCGACCGTGTTGTCGGGTCGCCCTTCACGTATAGTCGCGCGAGAAAAAAGGGATCGACTTGGCATCGGTCATGAAGGATTGGAAGGCCGACTCTCCTTGGCGACAGGTTGTACGGATTCGGCATCACGATGTCAGTAGGCCTCGATGTTGCGTAGTGCGTATCGGTTCGAGGTCAACACGCGACACGAAACACCTCCTCGGCTACCCTGACATCGACGAACCGAAAGCGTATTACGATTCCGAGAAAACGGTGCGATCCTGGAAGCCCTCACTCGTTCAGCGGTTGACCGCGCGCTCGGCTATGCGCTTCGATATCGTTTTGTCTTTGTGGCTACGGCACCCAGCACCCGTTCTGCTTCGCTACCTCGTACAGCTACGCTCCTACGTCAGGCGCTATTGCCCGTCGGGGTGAGTCTAGGCACGATGGCCTTGGTGCTAGGGCTCACGTACGAACCTGGACTTCGAGATCAAGTGGCGACAGCCATTCGGTGGCCATGGGTAGGCGTGGCGCTGGTGGCCGCGCTGTCTAGGCTCGCTTTCGGAGGAGCTTGGGTGCGCTTCTTGAGCGAACGGCGGCTATCGTGGTGGCAAGGAACCCGATCCTACCTCGCCCGTGAGTTCTTTTCCGCGATCACGCCGTCGGCGGTAGGCGGCGCACCACTCGCCGCTACCGCGGTGGGAAAGTCAACCGTGCTCAGCGTTGGTGAAGCGGCGTCGGTCCTGGTGTTCGTGATGGTGATGGACCACGTGTGGTACGTGCTGGTGGCGCTCGTGGTACTGATAGCCAGCGGCTCCTTTGCCTTGTTTCCTGCTGAAAACACCTTCGGGTTTGGAGTGCTCGTCGCCTATAGCATCGGGCTGGCAGCGTGGACCACACTCCTGGCCTATGCAACGATTGTGCGCACGGCTTGGCTCGGTAAAGCCATCGGTGTTGTGACGAAGGTGCCGGGGTTGCGCCGGTTCCAGACCAAGATTTCGGGGGGGATGGAGCGCCTGGAGATACAGGCGGCGCGCTTTCGAGGCCGCTCCGTTCGGTTCTACGCGACGAGCCTTGGGTACGCGGCGCTGACCAACCTGAGTCGTTATGCCCTGATCGTGGCTGTGCTGTGGAGCTTCGTCCCGGATGTGCCCGCCCTACTCACGGTAGCCCGAGCGGCGGTGCTCTGGCTCGTCGCGCTAGTCATGCCAACCCCGGGGGGAGCAGGCGGTGTGGAAGGCCTGTTCTTGCTCTTTTTCGGCGCATACATGATGGGTGCGCTCAAGGCACCGATCCTGCTCTTCTGGCGACTGCTTGACTATGCGCTCGTCTTAGCTCTCGGCGTAGCCAGCACAGCAGCCACCGTCCAGCGCATGGTAATTGAGCGTCTTTGGGACGAGGACGGAGACAGCACAGCGCGCGTTCTAGACGGCGTGCCAACAGCAGACCTTAGCTCGTCATCCCGTCCGTAACCCGGTCGAACCGGCGCAGCTTCTTCATGGAAGAGAGCTCGCTCTCGTACACACGCTTCTGCCCATCGCCCATGGCCGTCTCTACGGTGCGGATGTAGTGCACGAGGCGTTTGAAGCCACCCGGTTCCACCGACGCGGCCTGGTCGCTGCCCCACATGGCGCGGTCCAGCGTGATGTGCCGTTCGATGTAACAGGCTCCCATCGCCGCCGAAGCCACCGTCGTGGGCAACCCCACCTCGTGCCCCGAGTAGCCCACTGGGTACGGGAACGTGGCCCGGAGGGTATCGATCATCCGCAGGTTAATCTCGTCGGGGGGGCAGGGGTAGCTGCTCGTCGAGTGGCAGAGCACGAGGTCGTCCATGCCGAGAAAATCCACCGCTTCGTGGATCTGCTCCATCGTGGACATCCCCGTCGAGAGCACGAGGGGGCGGCCAGTGTCTTTGAGGGCCTCAAGCAGAGGACCATCGGTCACCGCGGCCGACTGGATTTTGTAGGCGGGGGAGTCAAACGCCTCGATAAACTTGACTGACTCCTCGTCCCAGCACGAAGCGAGCCACTGGATGCCTAACCCTTTGCAGTAGGCATCGATCTGCTCGTACTCGTCCCAGCCAAATTCGACCTGCTCCCGGTACTCGAAGTAGGTGATGTAGCCCCACGGCGTCTGGCGCATCTTCGAGCGTTGTTCTGGCGGGACACACAACTCGGGGGTGCGCTTCTGGAATTTCACCGCGTCGCAGCCCGCCTCCTTCGCGGCGTCGATGAGCTGCTTGGCGAGGTCGAGGCTACCGTTGTGGTTGATGCCAATCTCGGCGATGATGTAGATCGGTTGGCCGTCGCCTACGAGACGGTCGCCGAGTGGTACGGTGGGGATGCGGTCCATGGGGAACGAGGTAGGTGGCGTGGTGGAGTGCCGAAGAGCTTCACCCAGAATGTACGGCGTTAAGTCGGGCGAGCCACAGGTCGGCAAAGGCGCGGATGGCCCCCTGCCCGCCCGCCGCAGGAAGTACCCAGTCTGCTAGCGGACGCACGTCGGGATGTGCGTCATCGGGTACCACCGCGAGGCCTGCCATCCGAAGACAGTCTGCATCGTTGACATCGTTGCCCACGAAGCATACGCGCTCCAGTGGAATGCCTCGCTTCTCACAGACGGTGCGCAGGGCTTCGCCTTTTCGAAGTCCTAGACCTTGTTGGACGTCCAGCCGGAGCTTTCGGCAGCGGGCAGAGACGACGGGGTTGACTTCGGTGGATAGCACCATCATCGGCACGCCCGCTCGGCGCAGCATCCCCACGCCGTGCCCGTCGCCTCGGTGGCACACGACCGATTCGACGCCCTGCTCGTTGACATAGACCCGGTTGTCCGTGAAGACCCCGTCGAAGTCGAAGGCAACGAGATCAAACGAATGCGCATCGAAGGTACCTGGATCAAAGGGCGTGTGCTTCTTGAGGTGGGGTGCTTTGGGAACGACGACAGGCAAGTCGCCGACGGCAAGAGCGTCCTCCGTACGCTGCCAGTCCAATGGCGTGTCGAGGTCGTGCGTATAGCGCGGGTCGAGCACCAGCGGCAGGATCACGCGGCCCGACATCGATCGCTGTTCGAAAATCGTACGGGGTCGGATCAGGTCAAGATGACCCGTTTGCCAATATGTAGCCGGGAGCGATTGACGGGGTTGGTTGTAGGGTTCCGCCTGCCCCCCGGACTGACTCGGCGTCAGGAGCGGTGTCAACGTCGAAGCGGCTCGTGCGCCCTCGATGCGCCACATCTTGAACGGGTTCTGCCCCGACGGAATCACTGCACGCAGACTATCGGCGTCAGGGCGGGCGTGCATCGCTGCTACGGCGTCGGCGAGCAGGGAGGGGGGTCTAAGCGGCGAGGTGGGGCGTAGTTGCGCGACTAGATCAGGCTGGTAGCCCTCATGTTCCATCAGCCACCGAAGCGCTTGCTCGAACACAGGGAAATCGATCGTGTCGTCCTGGGCGAGCTCGGAGGGGCGTACGAAGGGCACCTCCGCCCCATATGCTCGGGCGGCCTCAGCGATCTCTTGGTCATCTGTGGAGACAACGACCCGTAAGGTGTACCCTGCGGGAAGCGTAGCTTGGTGTGCCGCCGCGATGCTGTAGGCGATCAACGGGTGCCCGCCGAGCCGTTTCACGTTCTTGCGTGGAATCGACTTAGACCCACCGCGCGCTGGAATCAGAGCGAGGATATGGGCTGGTTGACTTGGGCTATGCAAGGAGGAAGTAGAGGTGCTCATCGTGGTAGACCTAGACGCATCACAAATCAAAGATCGTACGCTCTCAGCTCGCCGACGTCCGGGTCGCCGTTGAAGTGTAGCGTATGGCGTGTTGACCTCAATCCGATACGCAACACGGAGCTATGATGACATCGTGATTCCGTAACAGCCATCGTATACCAACCTATCACCACGCTGTCCACCCACCGTCGATCACGACGTTCGCGCCGGTCATGTAGGCCGATGCATCGGAGACGAGGTAGAGCAAGGTGCCGACGTACTCATCCTGCCGGGCCATGCGGCCTAGGGGGGTGCGCGCTTCGTAGCGGGCGGTGAAGCCGTCGTCATGGTCGTTGAAGACGCCGCCGAGCGTGAGCGTGTTGGCACGGAGGCCGGAGTCTGCGAAGTAGGCCGCGAGGTACTTGGTGAAGCCGAACATGGCACTCTTGCTGACAGAGTAGGCGACCGGCTTGATCGAACGGGTCCCGTCCGCATTGATGTAGAGGCGCTGGTCGGGCCCGGCCATGCCATAGGTCGAAGCCACGTTGATGATGACGCCGCGGCCTGCGTCGCGCATGGCCGGAACCCCGGCTTGCGTGCAGAGAAACGCCCCGGTCACACCCACGTCGAGGGAAAGCCGGAACGCATCGACGGGGTAGTTTTCGAACGTGACGAGATGCTGGCCCGCGTTCGCTTTGTCCATCTTCGGATCGATGGCCGCATTGTTAACCAGTGCGTCGATGCGACCGAATCGGGACTGGCACGTCTCGGCCATCGCCATCGTGGAGCTAGGATCGGTGACGTCGACTTGGATCGCGAAGGCCTCCGCGCCGTCGACGCTCGCGGCAACGGCCTGAGCCGATTCGATGTCGAGGTCGGCAATGACAGGATGAGCGCCCGCCTCAGAAAGCGCTCGGGCGTATGCCCTGCCGATCAGGCCCGCGCCGCCCGTGATGATGACCACACGGCCGTCCACATCGAACATGGGTGCAGGGATGGGAGCCGGCATGAAGCGGGGGGGAAGCGTGGCATGGGTATCGATGCTGAAAGATCGCACTCGACGAGGAGCGGTGCGTCTAGCCGAGTGCCTCCACGGAACCAGTTTCAGCCGACTTGTATGCCGCGAGAGCGATGTCTAGCGCTCTCACCCCATCCATGAGCGAGCACCGGGGGAGTTCGGTACCGTTGAGGCACGCCAGAAAGTGGCGCATCTCTTCGAGGAAGAGGCGGTTGCGAACGAATCCGTGGGGGGGAGGCACGTCCGACCAGGTGCCACGATCGGCTCGATACAGGCGTGCTGCACCTGTAGCGTTATCCCAGTCGATCCGCCCCGTACTGCCTACGAGACGCAGCGTGTGGCTGGGGGGGCGCTGTATGTAATCGAGGTAGACGTGCGCCACTGCTCCCTCTGAAAATCGAAGGGTCACACTCGCTGCGTCTTCCACCTCGATGCCTAAGTTGCCCTGCTGGGTAGTCATCGCAGAGACCTGCGTTACGGTGCCGCCGCCCTCGGCGTCTAGCAAGAGCATGCGCAGGTAATCGAGGGGGTGACTTAGGGTGTGGATCACACCACCACCCAGGTCGGCCCGCGCACTGTAGCCCAGCCGGTGATCCTCGTCGGGATGCCAGTTCGGGAGGTACTCCCCCCAGTGTACCTGGGCCGACACGATGCGCCCGATCGCACCGTCACGGAGCCAGTGGTTGACTTGACGAAGTGTAGGATGGAAGCGAAACTGGAACCCAACCAGCACCGTCAGCCCGCGCGACTCGACTTCACGAACCAACTCGTCAACCCCCTCTCGGGTGTGCGAAATAGGTTTTTCAAGAAGGAGGTGACACCCGGTGCGTGCCGCCGCCAGCGCCGTATCGATATGCAGTGCCGTGGGATTCGACACCACGACGGCCTCAGGCCCTTGAGCGAGCGCCTCGTCCAAGTCGTATACCGTCGGGTAGGTCCCCTCCAGAATTCCTGCTTGGCCTTTGCCGGTGCGGTAGAGCAGGGGTGGCGGGCCGTCCAGTGCGACCAGGTTGCCAAGGTGGCGGCGTCCGATCGAGCCTAGTCCCGCAAAAAGAATCGGACGGGCGGCGGCGTTGAGGGGAGCCATAGCTAGGCCGCAACGGCTCGATCCTGCAGCACGTCCAAGCACACGTCTGCGATGGCCTCGCACGACGTCCCCCCGTTCTGAAGGGGAGCGAGCCTGGCAAGAGTCTTGGCATCCAAGTCACTGACGATGTGCTTACCGAGGGCAGCAGCTACGAGCACGACAGACGAGTAACGCGTCACCAGCACGTCGCAGTTGGCGATCATATGGTCCGTGTGGCCGCGTTCGAAAATGAGCGCGTCGGGAGCGAGCGCCTCGATTTCGCGGCGTGCCCGGTCGTGGTTTTCGTTGGGGTGGAGCTTGAAGAGCAGCGGCTTGTCTCCGACACGGGCCACGTCTTGAGCCATCCGGATGAAGGCGTTGCGATCCTCGTACTTGAACGTCTCACGGAGGCTAATCGTAGCAGCTAGCACATAGCCATGATGGGGAAAATCATTGTCTAGTAGCGCCGCGCAGTGGTCGAAGTTGGGCATGCCCGTCACCACGATCTTGTCGGGGTCACAGCCCTTCGTCACAAAGCGAGCCTGCCAGCCTTCGCCTGCCACACAGAAGCGGTCGTAGGCATGAGACAGCCCAGTCATTGCCGTGTTGGCGTAGAACCTGGGGAGGCGTAGCCCTTTGACGACCCGATAGAGCCAGCCCTCTGGGTCTGTCATGCCCTCTTGGACCAAGACGAAGCGTGTGGCGGCGACATTGCGCGGCACCACGAGGTCTGTTCCCATGACTACCAGATCGTAGGCGCGGGCCTCCCCTCGATCGTCAACGGGGAGGTCGTGTTCGGCCAAGTAGCGCTCGGTAGCGGCTTTTGCTTGGCCCCCAAGAATAGTTGTGTCGAGGAAGCCACGCTCGGCGAGCCAGCGCACGTAGCCATCGGCGTAGAAGGGGGAGAACCAGCAGTGTGCCCGGTCACCAAGCGCCCCGGCAATCTGGTGCATCATCTTCGTCTGATTCAGCGTGCCGCCCACCAGCAGCACCGCCGGTTGTTTCCCCACGTGCATCGACGGGGGAGACACCTGCTGCGCGCCATCACCAGCAGAAAGCGACGCTGGACTACGCGACGCTGGACTACGCGACGGTGACGTCGACGTGTTGATCATACGTGTTTGCACCGCGCGCGATGAGGGCACACGCGAGTCGCGGGACATGGGACTGTGGGGCTGAGGTGGTACGACGCGGCTCAAAATAGGAGCGGCGGACTTGCCTTGCATAGGAGGCAACCGATCAGCAGTTCCATTTCAGTCCAGCGGCTGCGCTGACGGCCAGACTACCCAAAGCACACAACGAATAGGTAGGCTTTTCTGCAATGCTCGGCAAGGGCGTCCCAATCGACAGGAACATGTATAAAAATAGTACAATAAAACATTATAAATCATGCATATGTACACGGCCTAATACGAATCGATGACCACGATGAAAGCGCGCCGCGTCCAAATCGGCAGCCTCCCGTGCATGCGTCAATCAGGACGCCCTGCCGTTTACACGTGCCACTACCTGATCGAAAAAAGTGAGAGGTAGAGCCTTGTCGCGTTGCTCCCGTCTGGGCTCGGATTCTAAAAAAGGCGATGGTGAGACGGTGCAGTCAGCTCAGCGGCTGAGCGCGGTGCGCGTCATGTCTTCTGCTTTTGCTTCTGGGCAGCCGGGAACAGAATGTTGTTGAGGATGAGCCGGTAGCCGGGCGAGTTCCTGTGCAGCGCGAGGTCAGTGGGCGGGTCGCCGACGAAGTGCTGGTAATCCTCGGGATCGTGACCGCCGTAGAAGGCAAAGAAGCCCTGGCCAAGCGGGCCGTAGAGGTAGCGCACCTCCGTGCGGGCCGGCGTCTCGGCGAGGATGACTACGCCGGGCTTGACGAGGGCCTTCCTAAAGTTGGTCGTTTGCCCCATGAATCCCCGCACGCTCGCTACGTGGTTCTGCGTGAGCATCGTAGGGACCGGGTCCCACTTCGCGGAGAACTCGAAGAGGGTGAAGTAGTCTGTTGCGGGGTTCCGCAAGGCTGGCGGCGGCGTCACGTCGATGTCGGAGTGCTCGTACTCCATCGGGTTGAAGCTCGGTGTGAAGTCCTGGAAGGCAAATGTGCCCGAGAAATCCAGCTGCTGCAGAGCATTCGGATCTACCGAGTCTCCGTCGAACTCCACGGGGACGATATCAGTCGCATGGGAGGCGAGGGCCAGGTCGATGGTGTCGGTGCCGGAGCACATCGCGAAGAGAAAGCCACCCTGCGCTACATACGTGCGGATGCCGCGCGCAACGGCCAGCTTGAGATCGCTCACCTTGGCAAAGCCTCGCTCGCGGGCATCCGCCTCGGCACGGCGTTGCTGCTCGCGGTACCATGGCGCGTTGCGGTACGCCGCGAAGAACTTGCCGTACTGCCCCGTAAAGTCCTCGTGGTGGAGGTGGAGCCAGTCATACTCGGCCAACTCGCCATCGAGGACCTGCGCGTCGTAGATGAGGTCGTAGGGGACCTCGGCGTAGGAGAGCACGAGCGTCACGGCGTCGTCCCAAGGGAGCGACTGGTCAGGCGCATAGACCGCCACCTTCGGGGCTTTCTCAAGCCGCACGAGGCTCGTGTTGGATCCCTCAGCCTCCACCTCGGCTACGACTTGAGCGGCAGCGGCAGCACTGAGGGGTTCGAACGCTACCCCGCGGATGCGAAGTTCGTCCAGCAAGCCTGGCACGTCGGTCAACATGAACGAGCCGCCTCGGTAGTTGAGCAGCCAGTCGGCTTCCCTACCCTGGGCGAGGTACCAATACATCACGCCATACGCCTTCAGGTGGTCCGTCTGCCGCTCGTCCATCGGCACGAGCACGTCCTGCGCACGAAGTGGCAGGAATGCGACGAGGGAGAACACGACGAGCAACAGGGAGCGAGACATGACAAAGGGCTAGGATTCGATGGGCTGTAGGGAGGCTTCGAAATCAATGGGACCAACACCACATTCGTTTGATTGGACGCGATCAGCGGTGCGTTGTCGGTGAGTATGGCTGATCCGCTATCGAGAGATAGCATATCGGTCAAGCCTCTCAAATGGACTACAAACGTGGACGTGTCAGAAGAAAGGCACAGGGGAGAACCGGCGACGGTGGCCAAACTCATTGGAAAGGAGAAAGCTAGCACGCATGATTGTAGGGCAGGGCCTGTCCGAACACAGACGAGCTCTGATCATACGCTTCCGGTTCGTCGATGTCAGGATAGCCGAGGAGGTGATTCGTGTCGAGTAGTGCGTGTTGACCTCAGTCCGATACGCAACACGCAACACAGAGCCATGCTGACATCGTGACGCCGAATCCGTATCACACGCCATCGCCTCGAAGGGTCCGGATACGAGCACGGGCTTCAGGCAGCAATAGTGAGCCTGGGTATCGGGTCAAGAGGTTGGTGTAGGCCTCCCGCGCAGCGTCGTAGTCGCCGAGGTCTTGCTCCAAGATCTGCGCGCGGAGGAAAAGCGCGCGGTCGCCGAGGTAGCTCCGGGGAAAGAGGCTAGGCAGCGCGTCGAGTCTGACGAGGGCCTCGTCGGTGCGACCGGAAGCTCGAAGCGCCTCGGCACGCAGAAATGCCGCCTCGTCAGCGATGGCATGCTGGGCAAACTCGCCGTCGAGTCGATCTAACACGTCAAGCGCGGCAGTGTGGCGTCCTTGACGCACGTACCGGGCGGCCTCGGCGTAGGTGATGAGCGCTGTGTCCGTCGAATCGGGCCCTCGGTGCTCGTTGAGGAGCAGCTTCAACGTGATCGCGTCGTTGGCGACTTGCGTGGCGGTGTTTTCGTTCATCGCACGTACCCGTGAAAGCGCCCCGTCTAGATCGCCCACATAGAAATCAAGCTGGGCGAGTTCAAGTCGTGCCCGCTCGGCGGTCTCGCCAATGCGGACTTCTTCCTCGACTTGCTGAAAGGCGATGCGCGCCCTCGTCAAGTCATCGCGCAAGAAAGCGAGCGTCCCGAGTGCGAGGCGCGCCTCGGCGACCGTTTCCGGGTCGCGTGAGGTGCCCGCGAGGTCCCGCAGGATGGTCTCGGCCTGGCCATATTCGCGGAACACGGTTTGGTACAGCGCGGCCCTCCGTTGCAAAGCACTCTCAGCGAAGGGGCCACGAGGAAACGTGTGTGTATACAGCTGGTAGCCCTCTAGCGCAGCCTCAAAGTTCGGGGCTGGGACGCGCGTGCCATCCGGGTCGATCGCGCGCTCGTTGTCGGCCTGTGCTCGCTGTTCGTGAAGCGTAGCGAGGCTGTAGAGCGCGGCCCCTGCAATCGGCGAAGTAGGGTAGGCTTCCAGCACGAGAAGGTAGGCCTCCTCGGCGAGGTTGAGCGCATCGTCTGGAGCCGTGATGGGTTCGGACGTCGCTGCGGTCGGCGCAGCTGCATCCTGGGCAGAACGAGCAAAGGCGAGCAGCGCCTGGCCATCCCGCGTTCCGAGTCGATCGAGAGCCCGGCTGGCATCGTAAGCGGTCCGGTAGTCGCCTTGTTCTAGGGCGAGCCACGCGCTCAGGTCACGGAAGACTAGGTCGAGGGGCGCTTCGCGAATGGCTGTGTCGATAGACTCTCGGTAAGCCGCGGCGGCTTCTGGGTCGTCGAGCGAGCGCGCGAAGCGATTCTTGATGACCTGCACTCGGTCTGGTCGCTCCTGAAGAATGGAGAGATACTCACGTGCCACGCTCGCGTAGTCGCCGGCAAGGTCATAGGCTTGGGCCAACTCAGAGCGGAACAGTCCCGGTTGGCCGAGGACGACCCGGCCTCGTTCCAGGACGGACGCGGCTTCCTCGTAGAGTCGGTTCTGCGTCATGCCCGCGAACACCGCGCGGTAGGTACCCGTGTCGTCTGGTGCGAAGGATAGGGCCCGCTCCCACGTGGCGCGTGCCAGATCAGGGGCATTGTCCTGGAAGTGGAGGCTTCCTAGATCCCCTAGGAGCGCTGCGCTCGTGCCTTGGCGTTCCATCCGGTCGGTGACCAACGCGATGGCGTCGTCGTAGCGCTTGAGCTGGACGTAAGCGTACTTGAGCTTTAAGTAGATCGGCTGTGATTCCTCATCGTCGGCGTGCAAGTCTTCTAGGATCGCAATCGCCCGATCGACCTGTCCTGCCCGAAGGAGTTGGTCTGATAACCTGAACTTGGCGGCCACCGAGCGGTCGTCGGTCAGGAAGGTGGTGTTCGGGTCCGGCCGCTGCGCCGAGGCAGTCACCCACAGTGGGGCTAGTACGACGACGAGAAGCAGGGCAGGACGGAGGACCATAGCAGCATTGGGTGCTCGTGGATGGAGCGGAACGGGCTCCACCGAAGTTTTCAACGCGCTGGTCTCATCGAGTCGTACCTGCGAACGGCAGGAGAGAGTCAAAAGACGACACCAGCGGATTGGTAGAAGACGGGCGTCGATCAGTTGGGATTCCAGCCGCCCACCGGGCTTAGACGTAGAATGCGATCAGGACTATTGGTGACCACATAGATCGCGCCGTCTGGGCCGTTGACGGCTTCGCGGACGCGCCCGAAGTCTTCTAAGATGATCTCCTCATGGAGCACGCGGGGGCCAAGGGCATCGTCTCGTTCGAGGGTCAGCAAGCGCACGTCTTGGTAGGCAAGGCTGGTGACCAAGAGCTGGTTCGTCCAACGCGCAAACAAACGCCCAGTGTAGAATTCAGTCCCGGCGACAGCAGGGGAGGGCCGCCAGTAATAGACCGGCTGCTGCATGCCCTCAGCGCGGCGACGTTCGGTGATGACGGTACCGTTGTAGTTGATCCCATACGTGATAGTGGGCCATCCGTAGTTCACCCCAGCCTCAATGCGGTTCAACTCATCGCCGCCTCGGGGGCCATGTTCAACAGCCCAGACGTCCCCAGTGAGAGGGTCGACGGTCAGTCCTTGCGGATTGCGATTACCCAGGGTGTAGATCCCTGGAACCGCAGCCCCGGAGTCAGCAAAGGGGTTGTCTGGCGGAACGGTGCCATCGGGACGAAGCCGGTAGATCTTACCGTTGGGTCGGTTGAGGCGTTGTGCGTCGTCTTGCACGCCACGGTCGCCGATGGCGAAATAGAGGAAGCCCTGCGGGTCGAACACGACGCGCGTACCGAAATGGTACTGCGTGTCGCGGTAGGTGCTGTGAGGCGCCTCAAACACCACGTCCTGCTCCGTCCATCGCATGGCGTTCCAGTCAGAGCCGACGAGCTGCCCCCGGACCACGCGGGTCATCGACGCGCGACGCTGCTCCGGGTGTGGGTGGCTGTAAGCGAGATAGATCCAGCCATTCTCGGCATAGTTCGGGTCTGGCGTCACGTCGAGCAGGCCACCTTGACCTCGTGCCACGACGTCCGGGACTCCCACGATTGGGTTTCGTTGGACGACACCGTCTCGGATGACATGCAGATCGCCGCCCTTCTCTGTCACAAGAGCCGTCTGGGCGTCCAGGAACGCGAATCCCCAGGGCTCGTCGAGGTCATCGGCGAATTCTTCAACGCGCACGTCGTAATCGAGGGTCTCCACCGTGTCGAGCACGCGCAGATCGGGGCTAATCACATGCTGTGAAGCCGGCTCAGCCTCGGCGGTTGTCGCGCCTGCGCGCACGGCTAAGATGTAGTCGTTCACCGCTTCAATCTCCTTGGTTGAGAGCCCCGCCTCATAGCTCGGCATGCCTTCTTCCACCAACCCAGCAGCGGTGATGTCAATGAGCCGTGCACGCTCGTCCGCATCGGGGGCGACGTGGTCCCAGGGACCGAGCAGCGGCCCGCCGCTGTTGCCCGTGAGATCGTCCCCGTGGCAGGAGGCACAATACTCCTGGTAGACCTCGCGACCCTGGCTGAAGTCATCCGCGTAAGCCGATGTGACGGTGGCGATGGTCCGGGCAGGGGGTAGTTCGCTGGCCGAATCGGGTCCGCAAGCCGCAAATCCTACGAAGAGGGCAAGGATGGCTGGTCTACGCATGGCGTTGGTGAAAGGCGAATGGAGGTGCGGGCGGTTTGCTGGCCTGCTCTGTCCACACGCTCAAGCACACGCGAGTTTCCACGCTCCTATCAAAGGATTCATCTAGGTCAATTGGCCTGCGCGGTTCGCACTAGGTTCGGTTGACGTAGTGAGAGCCTAGTCGCTGTAAAATAGTGCCATAAGAAGGCAGTTCGAGCGTGCCGGATCACCGACGCTCGAAGAACACGACGCCGCCGCTGCTACCGCCCGATAGCAGGTCAAGGTCGCCGTCGCCATCGAGATCGCCGAAGGCGGGCGTGGCAAGGTCGGGCGTGAGCACGTCGAGTGTGCCAACGGGTATGAACTGAGGGGTGGCCTCGGCACCCTCGTTGCGTAGCACCTGGAATCCGTCGGCTTCGCTGCCGACTACTAGGTCGGAGTCGCCATCGCCGTCAAGGTCCGTGAAGGTCGGCGCGCTGCGGCGGCCGGCGTCGAAGTCACCGAACGCATCGGTCACGCTCACGAAGTGGGGCGACTGCGGCGTCCCCTCGTTGTGGAACAGATTTAACGCGCCCGACGATTCGCCGACGACGAGGTCAAGGTCACCGTCGCCGTCGAG
>JBCCLD010000084.1:0-13439 GCA_039027055.1 Bacteroidota bacterium | reverse complement strand
CTTCGCGACCGCGTCATGGACGACGCCGATATCCTGAGGCAGGCCACCGAGGACGGCCTCCGCACCCGGCTCGCCGCGCACGAAGACTCGACGTCCAACCAGGTCGTCGTCTGGACGATCAAAGGGTTGGGCGCGACGACCGTGGAGGAACTCGCCAACCGCGCGTTCAACCGTTGGGGCCTCGGTCAGGAAGCCACCGACAACGGCGTGCTCCTCCTCGTGGCGCGCGACGACCGCGAACTGCGCATCGAGGTAGGGCAGGGGCTCGAAGGCGCGCTCACCGACGCGCAAGCCGGGCGCATCATTCGTAACGAGATCCTGCCCCGCTTCCGCAACGGCGACTTCGACGGCGGCGTCACCGCTGGGGTCGACGCCATCATCGGCTCGCTCGACGGGACCTACTATGCGGAAGATGTGGAGCCGGGCGACGACTTCGACGACATGCCCCTCTTCTTCCGGCTCATCTGGGGCGGCCTGTTCTCCGGCATCCCGCTCACCATTGCGTTCTTGAGCGGCCTCTTCACCTCGGGGTGCGGGCGCTACTTCTTGATGCTCTTCTTTGTCCCGTTCATCGGGATCGGCACCACAGTGCTCTTCGCCTCGCCCACGGCAGGCGTGATCTGCGTCGGCCTCTACCTCATCACGTTCCTCGTCCTCGACCGCGTGATTGCGAACAGCGAGTGGGGCCGCCAAGCACGTGAGAAGGCGAAGAAGGGCGAGACGTCGACCATCCACCTTGGCGGCATCCCCATCACTGTTGGCGGCTCCTCCTCATCAAGCGGCGGCGGTGGCTTTTCGAGTGGAGGCTTCTCCGGTGGTGGCGGGTTTTCCTCAGGAGGGGGCGCCTCAGGAAGCTGGTAAGTGACCTTGATGAGAATTGGCCGAGATGAAACGCTGAGCTTCGACGGTGGCTACCCCATCGACTCCATCTTGAGCATAACGCCGTTTGGGTCTTCGAGAAAGACGGCATCGCCGACTTCGGTGAAGGGGTAGTCCTGCGCGAGGAGGCGCACGCGGAGGAGGTGCCACGTGCGCTGCGGCAGCCGGAAGCCGAGTTGCGTCACCGAGCGGGCGCCGAACGGCATCGGCGGGACTTCGATCAGTTCGAGCACGTCCTGGCCGTCGGCGTCCACTAGGTAGGCCTGCATGAACGAGCTGTCGGTCGTGTGCGGGGTCATGGAGCGGAGGTGGAGGCCCAGCGTCCCCACGTAGAAGGCGAGCGCGTCGTCGAAGCAGTCCGTGCACAGCGCGATGCTGCCGAGCCACACCGTCGTGGAGGGTTTGCGGTAGGCGCGTTCAGCGGCAGCAGGGTCAGGTTGGCGGCGGCCGAAAGCAGAGGGGTCAAACATCAGGACGGGGGAGGTCGGTTAGTCAGGAGGCTCCTGGGGTTGGAAGCCAGGCCAATCCCTCCACAAGCCGTGCCGGGGCCGCCAGGCAGACTACAGACGGCGGCGGTGTCACATCGGTGTGCGGATTCCTTTGGCCATGTCGGAAAAACCCTGCTTCGATCTCACTACGACACGCCGTCCCGGCCGACGCCTACCGGTGCGATATCGGGTCGCATTCGTTCATCTCAGCCGCTACCCATGTGTCTCGTTTTTCTCTGCGTAACCCTCCTGTTCCTCTGCTCGGGGTGCCTCCGTACCAAAGGCCCGCAATTCATCATGCCGGCGCAAGACCTCCGCATGGAGGTTCCGGCGGACTCCTCGCCGGTCCTCATCTTTAACGGCGTGAACAACCTGCTGTATCCGGCGACGGGGGATATCCTGGTGCAAGTCGATGGGAGCGTACTCCCAACGCTGGGGCGCAACGAATATGCCCAAGTCGTGTTGGCACCAGGGACGAACGAACTGGTACTCGGGCATTGGGATCTAGTGCGATTCACCGACACCTATACGTTCGAAGTCGAAACTCCTATGGTATACGTCCGCGTACGGAGCCGTCCTCAGTCAACCGAATTCGAGAAGCTCAAAGTGTCACTCGACTACATCGAGGAGCGGTACACGCCTGTGCGCGTCCCCGACGATTGGGGCGCAGACGGATAGTCGTCAGGACACCATCACCGTCCGTTCGCCGCGAAGCGCCCGCGCGGCGAAGCGCAGCGCCTCGGCGAGGCGGTCGGCGTCGGCGAGTGGGTTGTAGACGTAGGCCGAGGCCCGCAGCGACGTCTCCACCTGCGGTGCGTCCGGCTCGCTCGCGAGGTGTGCATGGAGCGGCATCGTGCAGTGGTGACCCGCGCGGCACATCACGCCCTGTGCATCTAAGAGTACGGCGAGGTCGTGCGGGTGGACGCCGTCCATCTGCACCGCCACGATGCCACCCTCCGCCTCATGACCTTCGGGCGGACCAATCAGCCGCAGGCCGTTGATGTCGCGGATCTGCTCCATGGCGTGGCGGCCCCAGGCATGCTCGTAGGCCGCCACGGCGGCCATGCCCGTGAGGCCCTCGTAGGTGAGGCTCGCCAGGTAGTCACACGCCGCGGCAAGGCCGACGGCTCCGGCTGCGTGCGGCGTGCCGGCCTCGAACCGTGCGACGCCGTCGAGGTAGACGGGTGCGGTCAGAGACACGCGCTCGATCATGCCGCCGCCGGTCTGGTAGGGCTGCATCGGGCCGAGCCGCGCCAGGTCGATGACGAGTGCGCCAATGCCAGTGGGACCAAGCATCTTGTGGCCGCTGAAGGCGAGCGCGTCGCAGTGGAGGTCGGCGAGGTCCACGGGGCGCGTGGGCACGCTCTGCGCGCCGTCGAGTACCGTAATCGCGCCTACCTTGCGTGCGGCTTCGAACACCTCGCGGACGGGGTTCTCAACGCCCAGCACGTTGGAGACGTGCGCCATCGCCACGAGCTTCGTACGGCGTCCGACTAGCGCCCGTGCCCCGTCCAGGTCAACGAGGCCCGTCGGCGTCAGCGGGAGGTAGTGGAGCGTCGCGCCGGTGCGCTCGGCGACGGCCTGCCAGGGCAGGAAGTTCGAGTGGTGCTCCTGTGGGCTAACCAGGAGTTCATCGCCGGGCCCGAGGTGTTCCATCGCCCAGGCATGAGCGATCAGATTGAGCCCTTCCGTGGTGCCGCGTGTGAAGATGACCTGCTCCGGCTCGGCATGCACGAAGGCCGCGACGGTGCGGCGAGCCTGTTCGTAGGCATCCGTGGCCCTCTGACTGAGTTCGTAGACGCCGCGATGGACGGGCGCGTTTTCATAGGCGTAGAAGTGCCCGAGGCGGTCCACCACGGCGCGTGGCTTGAGCGACGTAGCGGC
Source organism: Bacteroidota bacterium (assembly GCA_039027055.1). GTDB lineage: Bacteria > Bacteroidota > Rhodothermia > Rhodothermales > Rubricoccaceae > JBCBEX01. The sequence continues at coordinate 10,188 of JBCCLD010000084.1, read as the reverse complement.
GGAGTCGAGGTAGCACGGCCGCTCGGCCTCGGGGACATTGAGGAGCGGGATCTCGGACGGCGGTAGCGGAAGCGAAGACATCGTCGGTGTGTGCAAGTGTGGACGCGTGAAGGTGTGGACGTACGCACGTTCACACGTCCATACGTTCCCGCCTTCACACCTAAATCAACCCCATCGTGAGCTTGGCCTCGTCGGAGATCATCTCCGGGTTGAACGGCGGCGTGAAGACGATCTCGACGGTTGCGTCCTCGCACCAGTCGAGGGCTTCGAGGCCGTAGCGTACCTGCTGCGGAAGGAGTTCAGCCGCCGGGCAGTTCGGGGCGGTGAGCGTCATCCGGACATGCGCCGTCTTGCCTTCGACGCTGGACTCCAGGCCGTAGATCAGGCCGAGGTCCCAGATGGGGACGGGAATCTCCGGGTCGTAGACGCTCTGAAACACCTCGACGGCCTCCTGCTCGTACGGTTCAAGGTGGTCGAGGTCGTCGCGGCCATCAATGAGGAAGTCGCGGTACATGGGCGGGCGCTGTTGGAAAGCTCAGAAAGAGCAGGAATACGACCGCCGCCGGGGCAAGTTCAGAGGGATATCTGATTTCTGATTCGAGATGGGTACTCTGAGATAGTTAGTCGTGGATCAGGCCATATCGCATGCAAGACCTCCTTAATCGCACGTCCAACTTCCTCAACTGCCAATTCGCCCAAGTTCGACTCCCTCGGAGTAGGCGACCTCAACGCCAGCCTCGCTGAAGACGTGCTTGATGCGGCGATGGACCTCGAATGTGACGGGCCAGTAGTCGTCGGGCTCGACGTAGGGGCGCACGGCCAGCACGATGCTGTGGCTGTCGAAGGCCTCGATGCCGATCTCAGGCGCGGGGTCTGCGAGCACGCCAGGTGTGGTGGCGAGGACCTGTTGAACAAGTGCCTCTACCTTCGGAAAACTCTCGCTGTAGGGCATCGTTACGTTCAACTCTAGCCGCACGCTACCCTTGGTTGAGAAGTTGGTCAGGATGCCATCGATCACTTTCGCATTGGGAATCACCAGGGTCTTCGAGCCCGGCGTGACGATGATTGTCGAGAAAATCTGAATGGCCTCGACGCGCCCAAATTGGTCCTCCACCGAGATCCAGTCTTCGACCTTGTAGGGCTTGAAGACGAGGATGAGGATTCCTGCGGCGAAGTTGGACAGGCTGCCCTGGAGCGCGAGGCCGACGGCGAAGCCCGCAGCGGCCAGCACACCCACGAGCGCCGCTGTGTCGATGCCTACGACCCCGGCGACCATCAGTAGCAAAAACACCTTCAGCGCGATGTCGAGGAACGACGAGAGGAACGAGACTATCGCCTGATCGAAGCTGGCGCGGTTGAGCGCCATCTCAGCGAGCCGGCGGATGCGCTTGATGACCCAGAATCCGACGACCAGGAGCGCAACGGCGCCAGCCAGTTTGCCCAGCACCGGGACGATGCTATTCAGAAAATAGTCGAGGTAGGCTTCGGCGTTATCCATGGGCGTGAAGGCGGTAACAGGGCAGGGCGCTGAATCTAGCAGCCGAGGAGGAACAGTGCACTGGCGAAGGCCGCACCTTGGTGTGACTTGCCACGTATTCGCAGCGGCCTCACGACATCGTGCCGGCTCGTCTCAACCTCAACTCAAGATGATTCCGACCGCCCCCCGCAGTGATGTAGCATGGATTCGTGCATCACGGTGCCTCATGCTGGGCCTCTTGGTTTTGGGCCTCACCGGGCCATCGTCCATCGCGCAAGTCGTCGCGCCTGTGGATTCCACCCAGATCGACGCCAAGTTGGAGCGCCAGCGCGTCGTGCTGACGGACGGCAACGTCATGGTGGGTGTCGTCCTGGACGAGCGGGACGACGCCGTCGTGCTACGATCCGAAGACGGGTTGGAGACGACGATCCCGCGCTCGCGCATCCGAGAGGTAGGCCCGCTGCTTGAGCGAGGCTTGAGCCAATATGACCCGACGCGCACGAGGCTGTTCTTCTCACCGACGGCGCGTACGCTGCCCCGCGGAGCTGGACGCATCTCAGGCTACTACCTGATCCCCTCAGTCGCCTACGGATTTACGGACCGGCTCGACGTGTCCTATGGGACGTTGATCCCGCTTGTCGTCAACGCGCTCAACGTCAAATACCAGGTCGTGCGGCGAGAGCGCGTCCAGGTTGCGCTTGGCGTCGGGACCCTGTTTACCCTCGGTGGGTCCATAAATGGCAGCGCGAGCGATTTCATAAACTCTCTCGGTACCCTCTATGGCCTCGTCACTATCGGGAGCGAAGCCAACGCGCTCACACTTGGGCTGTATTCGGGCTTCGCGACCAACCTCGAAGACACCGAGTTTGCCCCGGGGGTCGTCATCTTGGTCGGCTACGAGCGCCAATTCACAGACTGGTTCAAGCTGCTAGCCGAGAATTACGTGGGCGTGACTGAAGTGAATGCAGCCTTGGCATCGCTAGTGGGCGCCAGATTCGGAAGCCGCCGCTTCACGGTGGATGTTGCACTCGGCCTCGGCGCGTCGGAGGGCAGCGGCTTCCAGTACAGTTTCACTCCGTATGTGGGCGTGGCGTATAACTTCGGGCGGTGAGGGAGTCCCGGAACTGTTCACTTAGCGGACACCTTTGGCCTCGATAGCCCGCAAGAGGGCGTTGATTCGGCGACGGTTCACGCCCAGGTCGCTGAACCCCGTCCGGCTCGTGCTGCGCACGTAGCACGCAGCGCTACCATCCGGGAGCGGCTCGACGGCCACCAGCACATCGTCCATGAACACCCCGACGCGGTAGAGCGCGTAGAGGCGGCGCTGCTCCTGGCTAGACTCGACGCTCTGGGGCTTGCCGATGCGCCACCCGCGTACCTCCGGGATGACATCTGCAACGAGGGTAAACAGTGCCTCCGCGTCCATCACAAAGCGACGCGCCTCCGCGTGCCCGTTCGGAGTGGGCGGTAGGTCCGGGAGTGGACTGGGCGGGAGGGGGGCGGGGCCTTCGCGCAACACGCTAGCTTGTTGACGCCTCAGGGACGGCGTCCGGGTTGAACTCGCCTTCGTTGTATTTCGAGGGGCACTTGACGAGGATCTTCTCGGCGACGAACACCTCACCGTCGATGCGACCCTCCACAACCACGCGCTCCGCGTCCTCGAAGTTGGCGGGTTTGGGGTTGAAGTAAACCACCCGCCGCAGGCCGCCGATTTCGTCGGTCATGAAGAACGAGAATTGGTTCGAGGAGGCGTCGTAGCTGACCGGCTGGTCGCGGACCCAGTCGCCAACCACGTGGGCGTAGTTGCCGGTGAGTTCGGCGGTGGCAAAGTCTTCGTAGCCGCCGACTTGCTGGCCGAAGCTGCGGACCACGAGGAAGCCGAATACACCGATGAGAGCGATACCTACGATCGTCTTGGGTGACATGGAACCAGGGATCTGGGTTACGAAGAGCTGTTGTCGAGATCGCGTTCGAGGCGGCTCAGGCGGCGGTCTGTTCGGGCCAGCATGAGCAAGACACCGACCCATACCACTAGGACGACCGCCAGCACGACGGGGAGCCGGTCTTCAGCGAGCATAATCCGGTCCAATCCTTCAAACTCCTGTACGGGGATGTCTTCTAGCGTCGCGATGGCGTTGGTGCTGTCCGGTACGACGGTCGCACTGGACGCCTGGCTCGTGTCCGCCTGCGCGGCGAGCACAACGTCGAAGTCCGTCGAATAGAGGGGCGAGAGCAGCATCGGTGGTGTAGAAGGATGCACCGCGTGAACCAGAGGATCGCCCATTGGATGCCTGTTGGCATGGTCCAAGGAGCGGCTTCACAGCGTTTTCGGGACGTTCACCCGAGGCGGCTGTGCAAGACGCAGCACCGCCGGTCCTAGAGCACTCCGACGAGCCGTGCCTCGTCACGGTCGCGATGCCGCTCTTCAATGACGCGCATCCGGACGCGCTGGATGTAGATCCAGTAGAAGAGCAACTGGAAGCCGACCAGCGACGTGTAGAGGACGATGCGCATCTGCGGGGCGATGTCCATCTCGCTGAACGCGGCGTTCCCCTCCGCGCCGGGATGGAGACTCGCCATGCGACGGGGGAGGACGTAAATCAGAAACGGTAGCGTGGTGGTTGCGAAAAGGCAATAGGCCGCCGCGATGCGGGCGCGTCGGCGTGGCTCCTCCATCGCGCCGCGCAGCACAAAGTAGGCTCCGCCGATGAGCAACTGCACCGCCACCATGACCTGGCGCGGGTCGCCGTTCCACCAGATGTCGGTCCCGACGTACCACGTAAAGCGTCCCCACACGATGCCCGTCACCATGGCCATCAGCCCAGCCCCGACGGACACCACCATGGCTTGCTCCGCGCGCACGTCGTGGATGCGTCGGCCGGTCTGCAGCACCCGGATCGAGTGGTAGGCCGCGATAAGCGAGAAGACGAACAGGGCCAACCAGAGCGGCAGGTGGAAATAGAGGTTGCGCGCTGTGTGCTCCAAAATGGGCAGCCGCGCGATATCCCCGAGGAGGCCAACGAAGAGCACCACCGTCACCCAGACCGCCGTAACGATGGTCAGAAGACGGTACGGCCAGCCAGTGCGTGGGGTAGGGAGGTCGTTCGTAGCGTTCAAGGTGGAACGTTCGAGGTTCAAGGAGGCGAAGCGGCGCAGCAACGCAGGGAGACGCGCCGAAGGTTCGTTCCGTACTCCGACTTTTAACCTTCCACATTCAACCTTCAACCGGTCAGTCCGTCCACACGTACTCGAACAACAGCGACGACGCCGTGATGAGTAGGCCCGCGAACCCCACGAGCGAGGTGAGGTCGGGCAGGGCTTCTGTCCAGAGACCAGCGGTGAACGGGCGCGTGGCGCGCTCGGTGAGGTTGACGACCGAGAACAGCAGCGGCACGAGTACTGGGAACGCGAGCACCGCCAGCAACGGGGCACCGCCAGAGGCGCGAGCGATCATCGCGGCCAAAAGCGTGGTCGCTCCGGCAAGCCCGACCGCGCCGAGGACGAGCGTCAGTGCCAACAACGCTGGTGATGCGACCTCAGCCCCGGTGACGAGCAAAAACCCCGTGGCCGCAGCGAGGTTGAGGCCGAGCGTCAGCGTGGCGTTGTAGAGCAGTTTGCCTGCGTATACAGCACCGGGCGGCACGTGCAGCTGGAGCAGCAACGTCGTGCCACGTTCTTCTTCGGCGACGAAGGCGCGACCCAGCCCGACGCAGGCAGCGAACAAAATCACGATCCAGAGAAGGGCCGCGCGCACAAGCGGCGAGATCTCGGTCCGCCCGAGTGCGAACAACACGAGCACCAGCGACGCGGCCACGAACATCCCGAGCGCGTTGATAGCGTACCGGCTGCGCAACTCCAGTTGCACATCCTTCCGAAACACCGCCCAGCTTGCGCGCCAAAACATGCCGGGAAGCTACGTGTTCGGTTGCGCGTGTACCTGTGTGGAGCCCGCACTCTCGTGCGGGTTTCGACCAAGCATCGTCACCGCTGCCCATGACCTCCCCCAACGTGACCCTCTTCAATTCGGGGCTAGACGCCACCGCGCACCGTCCCTGGCCGCTTCCGTCGTCCCCATGGGCGATCTCGATGCGCTGGGCATCGCTTGCGTTCTTGCACTGGCCCATGCCGGCTTCGGCGCTGCGCCCGCTCGTCCCCGCCTCGTTGGAGATCGACACCTTCGAAGGTGAAGCCTGGATCGGTGTGGTGCCGTTCCGCATGGAACGGACAAAGCTGCGCGGGCTCCCGCTTGTGCCTGGCACCCACACCTTCGGCGAGTTCAACGTGCGCACCTACGTACGACACGGGCCGACCGGCCGCGCTGGGGTGTGGTTCTTCAGCCTCGACGCGGCGAGCTTCCTGGCTGTGTGGGCCGCACGCGTAGGCTTCGGGCTGCCGTACTTCAACGCGGAGATCATCGTCGCGCGCGACAACATCGTGACAGAGGATACGGGGCCCGCGAAGGCGACCGACGTCGCTCCACTAGCGGTGCGCTATGTCAGCCGCCGCAGGCATCGTGGTGCGCCCGATGCGGCCTTCCGAGCGACGGTAGCGCCCGCGAACAGCCGCGTGGTTGCCGGGCCGGGCAGCCTTACACACTGGTTCACCGAACGCTATGCTCTCTTCGCCACCCGCCTCGGCAAGCTGATCACCGGCGACATCTACCATCGCCCGTGGCCGCTGCGGCCCGCCGAAGCCCGCATCGAGACCAATACGCTCGTGAGCGCGTGGGGCATGGATCTCCCCGACATCGAGCCCTGGGTGCACTATGCCGATACTGTCGATGTGGTTGCCTGGGCACCGCGCGTCCTCAGGTAGCGTGCAATCGCGCCCCGATCCGACCTTTGCTTGACCGACCGTACCCGGTCGCGCTCCGTCCTCGACCCTCGACCCAAACCAACGTGCTGCGTCAGTTCGGTTATGACCAGATCGCCCGTGACGACCGCGCCGTCGTCACGACGGGCACGTTCGATGGGGTGCACACAGGGCACCGTGCCATCGTTGACTACCTCGTTGCGCATGCGCATGAGACGGGCGGCATCGCCACGGTAGTGTCGTTCCACCCGCATCCACGTGAGGTACTGGCTGCCAAGCCCGTCCCGCTCCTGACGACCCTCAGCGAGCGCGCCGACGCCTTTGAAGCGTTGGGGCTGGACCGCTTCGTCGTTCTCCCGTTCACGAGGGACTTGTCGTTGCTGGAGCCGGAGGCCTACGTCCAAGACATGCTCATCGAAACAGTCGGCCTGCGCGAAATCGTGATCGGCTACGACCACCGGTTTGGCCGCAACCGGCGGGGGGACCGCGCCATGCTGGAGCGGCTCGGAGCCGAGCACGGTTTCACGGTGGACGTCATCCCCGGGCAGATCGTGGCCGGTGTGACGGTGAGCTCGACTAAGATCCGCAACGCGCTGCTCGATGTGGGTGACGCTGAGCGGGCCACGCACTTGATGGGGCGGCCCTACAGCTTCGCTGGAACGGTCGTTCGGGGCGATCAGCGGGGGCGTACCATCGGCTTCCCGACGGCCAACATTCACCCAGAAGAGGCGAGGAAGCTCATCCCAAAGCCCGGCGTGTATGCCGTCCTTGTCGATCATGAAGGCACGGCACAGGGGCGACGCCACCCTCCCGTACGCTACCGCGGTATGATGAACATCGGGTACCGACCGACCTTCGAAGACGAAGGGGCTGTACGGATCGAGGCGCATCTATTTCACTTCGAGGGCGACCTCTACGGCGAGCGACTCCGCGTTCACCTCATCGCGCGCATTCGGGACGAGCGTCGCTTCGATGGCATCGAGGCGATCCGAGCGCAACTCGAAGCGGATCGGACAGCAAGCCAGGCACTGCTTGCGGCACGCTCATAGGCGCGGGAAACTGGGGAGATCGAGGTGAGAGGGCGCGTAGGTGCGCAGCGCGTCGTCGTGCGCCGAAGAGCGACGTGCGCGCGACTGATCGCGGCTTGCCCGCTGCCGCGCTGCCGCGGTATCTTCGGCGCTTCTTCGCGCGAAGCAGGCTGAATCTCACGAACGGCACGACCTTCGCTGCGTAGACTCTCACCTGCGACGAGCACGCTGACTTCGCTCCCCACCGGCAAGTCCACCCGACTCCCGACGACGATTTCCGCTCCGCCCGTCCACTTCCTTAGCATCGTAGCATCTAACGAGGTGGCATGATCACCAAAACACGCAAGCACGAGCTCATCGCCCGGTTCGGGGCGAACGAGCAGGACACCGGGAAGCCCGAGGTCCAAATCGCCATTTTCACCGACCGCATCGTCGAGCTGACGGAGCATATGCGCCAGAACCCGAAGGACCACACGTCCCGGCGCGGCCTGCTCAAGCTCGTCGGCAAGCGCCGTCGCCTTCTCGACTACCTGATGGCGAACGACATCGAGCGCTACCGGACCATCATCAAGGAACTGGGCATCCGTAAATAGCCCCCGCAGCGGCGGCTTCTCACCCGAGGAGCCGCCGCCGTCGTTTTCGCCCAAGGTCACCCTTCGAGGATGCGCCCAGCCGAAAACGGTATCTTCAGAAACGGAGCAAGGCGCTCCGTCCGCACCGCACCGCCATCGCCCCCGTTCCGGCAGTCAGTTCCCACCGAGCGATCTCCAGCAGGCGCATCCGCGCCGCCGTGCTGGCCATCGTTCGATTGAAACTGATTCCCGGCGTCCGCCTCCCCCTCGAGAGTACACTCTTGACAGAAGCCGACGTAGGACGCGGGTCAAGGCCGTCAGGCACTCAGTCTGGCATGCGGTGCATCCCCCAACCGGTCGCACGCACCGCTGTGTGCGCCCGCAACACCGCATAGCATGAACGCTATCACGCAAACCATCGAAGTGGGTGGCAAGACCATTCACATCGAAACGGGCCGTCTCGCCAAGCAGGCGACCGGCTCCGTCGTCGTCCGACTCGGCGACACCATGGTGCTCACCACCGTCGTCGTCGCCGACGGCGTGCGCGAGGGCCAGAGCTTCTTCCCGCTCACCGTCGACTACCGCGAGAAGTACTCTGCCGCGGGCAAATTCCCCGGTGGCTTCCTCAAGCGCGAGAACCGCCCGTCGGACAAGGAGGTGCTCACGAGCCGCCTCATCGACCGGACGATCCGCCCGCTCTTCCCGGACGGCTTCATCAACGAGGTCCAGATCATCACTGGCGTCTACTCGGCCGACTTCGAGATCGACGCCGACATGCTCGGCGGCGTCGGTGCCTCGGCGGCGCTCAGCGTCACCGGTGCGCCCTTCGACGGCCCGACCGCCCACGTCCGCGTGGGCCGCGTCGACGGCGAGTTCATCCTGGTCCCGACCAAGTCGGAGCGCGCCGAGAGCGACTTCGACCTCGTCGTCGCGGGCAAGGAGGATGCGCTCGTGATGGTCGAGGGCGAGATGGACGAGGTCTCCGAAGACGCCATGATGGACGCCTTCGACTTCGCCCACGACGCCATTAAGACGATCATCGCCGGCATCAAGGAACTGCGCGCCAAGTACATCGCCGACCGTGGCGAGATCGCGCCGATGGAGTACACCACGACCGCACCCGACCCGGCGCTCGTGGAGGACATCTACGGCCGCGTGAAGGACGCCGTCGAGGCGCACCTGCGCCAGCCCTACGCGAAGGCGACGTTCTACGGCGGCATCCGCGACATCCGCACCGACCTCCTGAACACCCTCTTCGAGATCACCGAGGACGGCGAGCAGGGCGTTGAGATGTACAACGACCAGTATGCCTTCGGAGAAGCCAAGAAGGCCTTCTCGAAGGCCGAGAGCCAGGTCATGCGCGAGATGATCCTTGGCGAGGGCCGCCGCCTCGACGGCCGCGCCACCGACGAGGTGCGCGACATCTGGAGCGAGGTCGGCTATCTGCCGAAGGCGCACGGCTCCGCCGTCTTCACGCGCGGCGAGACGCAGTCACTCGTGTCTGTCACGCTCGGCACCGGTCGCGATGTGCAGGCCGTCGACCAGGTCTTCGATACCCAGGACAAACGGTTCTATCTGCACTACAACTTCCCGCCGTTCTCGACGGGCGAGGCGAAGTTCCTGCGCGGCCCCGGCCGCCGCGAGATCGGCCACGGCTACCTCGCCGAGCGCGCGCTCAAGCCGATGCTGCCCACCGAGGAGGAATTCCCCTACACGGTGCGTGTCCTCTCTGACATCCTGGAGTCCAACGGCTCGTCGTCGATGGCGTCGGTCTGCGGCGGCTCGCTCGCCCTCATGGACGCTGGCGTGCCGATCAGAAAGCCGGTCGCGGGCATCGCGATGGGCCTCATCGCCGACGGCGACCGCGTGGCCGTCCTGAGTGACATCCTGGGCACCGAGGACCACCTCGGAGACATGGACTTTAAGGTCACCGGCACCGAAGACGGCATCACGGCCTGCCAGATGGACATCAAGATCGACGGGCTCCAGCGCTCGACGATGGAGACGGCCCTCAGCCAGGCCAAGCGCGGCCGCGACCATATCCTCGGCGAGATGGCGAAGACCATCGACGAGGCTCGTGGCGACCTTGCGCCGAACGCCCCGCGTCTCTTCCAGATCGTGATCGATGCCGAGTTCATCGGCGAGATCATCGGGCCGGGCGGCAAGAACATCCGTGGCCTCCAGGCCGAGACGTGCACCAAGATTGACATCGCCGAAGAGAACGGCAAGGGCTACGTCACCATCGCGGCCGAGGAAGGCCCCGGTGCCGAGAAGGCCATCGAGGTCATCAAGGGCATCG
>JBCCLD010000083.1:0-13600 GCA_039027055.1 Bacteroidota bacterium | reverse complement strand
GCGCGCATCACCGCCTGCACGATCTGCTGGACGGGCGGGCGGAGCGCCTCACGGACGTCCTCGCTCGTGATCTCGCGCGTCTTCGGCACGCCCGAGACGAGGTCGCGGCCCTTGACAGACAGAACCAGTTCGGGATCGAGGTCGGCCGCACTGCCAATCTCGCACTTGATGCGCTCGGCCGTCCGTTGCCCGATGAGCAGGTTGTGGTGCTTGCGGAAGTACTGCAGGATCGCCTGGTCCAACTCGTTGCCGCCCACGCGGATGGACTCGTCGACGACGATGCCCGAGAGCGCGATCACGGCGATCTCGGTCGTCCCGCCGCCGATGTCCACGATCATGTCGCCGATCGGAGCCTGGACGTCCAGGCCGATCCCTATGGCGGCGGCCATGGGCTCGTCGATGAGGCGGGCCTGCTTCGCGCCGGCGTTGATGGCCGAGTCGCGCACGGCGCGGCGCTCCACCTCGGTGATGCCGCTCGGCACGCAGATCACCATGCGCCGGGGGTTGGTGAACCGCTTATTGACGGCGCGCTTGATGGGCTCCTTGATGAGCACCTCAGCCACGTCGAAGTTGGCGATCACGCCGTCGTTGAGCGGCCAGATCGTCTCGATGTCTTTGTGGGTGCGCTCGTGCATCTGGAGCGCGTCGAAGCCGACGGCCTCGGGCTGGCCCGACTAGCGGTAGAGCGCGACCACGCACGGCTCGTTGAGCACGATGCCCTGGTCCTGGATGAGGATCAGCGTGTTCGCCGTGCCGAGGTCGATGGCGACGTCCGTGGAGAAAAACAAAGCGATGGGGGCTGTGGGGAAGCGGAGGGGCGCAAAGCCCGAAAAAGTACGGGCACCAACGGGCCAGGAGGGCGATTCGGCGTGCCCTGCGCTTGAGTTTTCGGCGGAATGTGGAGAAAGGGGCGGTGCCGGGCTCGCCTAGGCGACGAACGTCAGCCAGACGAGGCCGATGATGCCGACCGTGTAGCAGTAGTAGGCGAAGTACTGCAGCTTGCCGCGCCTTACGAAGTCGATGACGACCTTGATCGCCCACACGCCCGAGACGTAGGCCACGGCGGTCCCGACGAGCAGCGGCACCCAGTCTACCGTCGCGCCGGTTTCGAGCAGGTCGAGCGTCTTGAGGAGCGTCGCGCCGAGGATGACGGGGAGGAGCATCAGGAAGGAGAAGTCGGCCGCCTCGCGGCGGTCCACGTTGAGGTAGATCGCCGTGCAGATGGTGGAGCCCGAGCGCGAGATGCCTGGGATCATCGCCATCGACTGCGCCACGCCAACGAGAAACGCCTTCCCGGGACTGAGATGCCCCTGCGGGTTCTTGCGCAGCAGCGTGAGCAGGAGCAGCGTGCCCGTCACGAGCAGCATGCCGCAGACGAGGCGCGGGTCGCTGAAGGCGGCTTCGAGCTGGTCCTTGAAGAGGACGTAGACGAGCCCCGTCGGCACCATCGAGATGAGGATGAAGGCGATCAGCCGCAGCGACACCACCGGCGACGGCGGGCCCGTGCCCGTGGACTCGATGCGGCCATACCGGAGCGCCTGGCCCCACGTCGAGGGCTGCGTGAGCGCCTTGAGGCCGCCCGCGATGAGCCGGAGGATGCGCCGCCAGTAGACCGTCACGATGGAGAGGGTCGTCCCGAAGTGGACGAACACCTCGAAGGTGATGTCGTTGGCGGCGTCGCCGGAGAGGCCGAGCACGTACTCGCCGAGGACGAGGTGGCCGGAGGAGGAGATCGGGAGAAACTCGGCGAGGCCCTGGACGAGGCCCAGGATCGCGGCTTGCCACCAGGTCATAGGGTTGCGGTGTGGCGGTGGGCGGTAGAGCGGTGACGCGAGCGGGCGACAACGCCAAGGAGGGCGAAGCTAGGGGCGTCGGAATGGGGTGCGTCAAGCGCCGTGCCGCTTTCCCGCGGCTCTTCGCACAACGGCGTTGCACAACGGCATCGCACAACGGCATCGCACAACGGCCCTTCCTGTCGGCAGGCGGCCGAAGAACTACCGCACCCCCACAGACGTTGACGGCTGCCACTTCTCTCCTTATCGCCCTTCTCATGCGCGCCACGCACACCCCCGACACGCCCCCCGCTCCGCTCGATCTCGGCGACGCCCTCCGCCACGCGATGCGCCACGTCGCCAGCCCCGTGACCGTCGTCACGGCAATCTCAGGCCCGGCCGCGTCGGAACGCACCGCGCGCGGGGCTACCATCGGCTCGTTCACGAGCGTCTCACTTGATCCGCCGCTCGTTTCGTTCAACGTGATCCGCGGCACCGGCCTCCACGGGGTGTTGGAAACGTCGGAGGCCTTCTGCGTGCACCTGCTCCACGCCGGGCAGGCCGACCTCGCCACGCACTTCGCTCTGCCGGACTTGACTAGCGCCGAGCAACTCGCTGCGATTCCGCATCGCCTCAACGACGACGGCGTCCCCGTCTTCGACGGCACGATGGGCGTCTTCCACTGCCGCGTCTGGGCCCGCTACCGCGCGGGCGACCACGACCTCATTCTTGGCAAAGTCACCCGCGTCGAAGGCGGCGTCGGCGAGGAGCCGCTGCTCTACTACGCGCGGAGCTACCGAACGGTCGGCAAGGCACTCTGAGGATCTGATCGTACCTCTTGTGCAGAGTCAAGAGATCGAGGCATCCTAAAGGCCACACCTGTATCACGCAGCCATTGGGTACATCATTGAAATCTGACGAGCGCATTCGCTCGAACGAAGCGGCTTGGGACCGAGCGGCGCAGAAGTATGCCGTTGAGGTTGAGCAAGACGTGGAGTTGCTGCGTAGCGGTGGTAACGCATTGCTGGAGGTGGAGCGTCGATTGCTCGGTGACCTATCCTGGTGCCGCCGTGCGGTCCACCTGCAATGCTCACACGGCCTGGATGCCCTCTCGTTGCTCAACCTGGGCGTCTCAGAGGTCGTCGGGATGGACCTAAGCCAGGCTATGCTCGCGCAGGCGACGCGAAAGTCCACGCTCTTGGACGCGCCAGCGACATGGATTCACGCTGACGTGCTTGACGTTCCTCCGTCTCTCGACGGGTCCGCGGACCTCGTCTACACCGGGAAGGGAGCACTCCCCTGGGTCCGCGACCTGACCCAATGGGCAAGCGTGGTCTACCGAATCTTGCGCCCGGACGGTCGCCTATTCGTATTCGAGGGCCACCCGTTGACACGGGTCTGGGAGATGGAGGCGCCGACGTACCAACTCCGAGTTGATGGGCGCGGCTACTTCGACCCCCAGCCTCGGGCGAACGACGGTTTCCCCGCGATGGCTGTCGAGCAGTTCACACCAGACGGGGAGCCTGTTGCGAAGGCATGGGAGTGGCAGTGGACACTGGGAGCCATCGTTACCGCGGTGGCGCGAGCCGGGCTGATCGTGGAACGGCTAGAGGAACACCCAGAACACTTCTGGCCTCAGTTTGACCAACTCAAAGCGGCCGATGCGCAGCGGCTCCCACACACCTTCTCACTGTGGGCTAGGCGTCCCGTTGTGTAGAGCTCGGCCATGTAGAAGAAGGGCTGCGGCGTGGCCCTTGAGACGTGAGGGCTAGCTCTTCTGTGATGATGAGGTCGTGGCTGGTCCAGTCGACGGCGAGCGGCGTCACGCCGAGCGCGTCGGCAACGGTCTGCGTGCGGAGCGAGATCGCGATGGGTACGTTCTTGGCTCTCGACCCCCCCTCTCAACAGTAGCGTACCCTTGCTGCACGCGTTCTGCTACAACAGCACCATTTTATCCATGCCGGCAACGCGCCTCAGCCCCGAAGAGCGGGTTCGCCAAGCACTCGGTGATTTGCCCGACGCGTCGAGCTACGAATACGTGCGCGAGCGCCTCGTTGTGATCCACAAGGTGGAGCGTGGCCTCGCGCAGGCTCGGGAAGAGATCCATCTCATGACGCAGGATGAGGTCGAAGCGCACTTCGCTAGGCGTCGGGAGAGCCGGGGGTAGACCGTGGCGGCGATCATCTGGACACCGCAGGCACGGCGCGACCTGGAAGCCATCGAAGACTACTACCTCGTTGTAGCTCCGCACTACGCCTCCGTCGTGGTAGACGGGCTCCTCGGTTCCACGCGTAGGCTAGAACTCTTTGCACGTTCGGGTAGAGCCGTGCCCGAGATCAGCGCCCCGATGATCCGAGAGGTCGTGTGGTGAGACTACCGGGTGATCTATTGGGCCGACGACGACCGCGTTGAGGTGCTGTCGGTGCTCCACACGGCACGCCAGTTCGGCGGAGGAAAATACTAAAATCGTTAGCGCCTCAACGTGCGCCGTAGACTACCGTGCCGCGATGCCATCGCGCGTCGGAACTACCTCGTCCAACACATCCAGGACGACGCCGGGAGTAAGCACCTCGGGTAGCAGCACGGGGTCGCCGTCGGGTGGGTAGAGGACGTAGAGCGGGACGCCGGAGCGGCCGAAGCGCGCGAGTTCTTCGGTGATGACGGGGTCGCGGTTGGTCCAGTCGGCGGTGAGGGGCGTCACGCTGTGTGCGTCGAAGGCATCGGCGACGGTCTGCGTGCGGAGCGCGACCTGCTTGTTGACCTGGCAGGTGATGCACCACGCAGCCGTGAAGTCGACAAACGCAGCGCGGCCCTCGGCGTTGATCGCAGCCACGCTCTCCGGTGAGAACGCGCCCCAGGCATCGTCGGTGGCTGCGCCGCGCACGAGACCTAGGTTTGCAGCGTCCGAGACGTCAGCCCCGCGCAGCGTGAGCGCCACGACGGCCACCAGCGACGCAAGCGCGAGACCACGCGTGACGAGGCGCACGGTGCCGCCAGCGTGCTGCCAGCGCCCGTAGAGCCATGCGGCAAGCCCCAGCGCGGTCGCCGCGCCCAACAGCAGCACCACGCCGGTCGGACCGACCTGCAGGCCGAACACCCACACGAGCCACACGACCGTGGCGAAGAGCGGGAAGGCGAGCGCCTGCTTGAACGTCTCCATCCACGGCCCCGGACGTGGGAGCCGCTGCGTGAGGCCCGGCGCATAGGTCAGCAGCACGTACGGCAGCGCCATGCCAACGCCGAGCGCCGTGAACACGGCCAGCGACGCCAGCGCGGGCTGCGTGAGCGCCCAGCCGAGCGCCGGACCCATCGTGAATGGTGCCGTGCACGGCGTGGCCACGAGCGTGGCGAGCACACCACTGAAGAACGCCCCTGAGGCCCCATCGCCCCGGTCAAGCTGACCCGCACGCGACTGCACGCCGAGGCCGACCTCGAACACGCCCAGCAGGTTGAGTGCGAGCGCCAAGAACAGCAGTGCCAGCGCCGCGACGAAGAGCGGGCTCTGGAGCTGGAAGCCCCAGCCGAGCGCCTCGCCGCCCGCGCGCAGCGCGAGCAGCAGCCCGGCAAGCACCCAGAACGACACGACGACGCCCGCCGCGAACAGCCAGCCGTGCCGCTTCAGCTTGGCGGGGTCGTGCTGCGCCGATTGCGCGAAGCCGAGGACCTTGATCCCTAGGATCGGAAAGACGCACGGCATCAGGTTGAGCAGCATCCCGCCAAGGAGCGCGAGGACGAGCGCCCCCAGGAGGCCGCCTGTGACACCCGGCGTAGCGATGCCCATGCCCATCGCCCCGGAGGCCGCCGTCTCGCCGAGGGGTGCGTCGATACGGAGGGCGCGGTGGGTCCCGTCGAACGTCGTCCCTTCACTCGCCACGAGGACGCCCGATATAGTCGCCGGGTCGGCCTGCGCGTACTCTGAGCGCGGGAGGGCGATCTGGACCGTCCCGTCGTCAGCCCTGGTGATCGCCTGCGGCGTGTTGTACTGGAGGACCCGCTGCTCCGTCGGGAAAAAGTAGGCGTCGGCCAGCATCGCTGGGTCTGCGTCGAGACCAGTGAGTGTGAGGCCAAAGGTGTTGCCTGAGCGTACGGCGGCGGCGGTGAGGCCGTCGAGGTCGTAGGGAAGCTGATGGCGCGTCGCGGCAATGCGGGACGCCCAGGTCGGGTCGGGCGTGACTGCATCGGATACCCGCAGAGACAGCGACACGTCTTCGGTGGCGGTGAGGCAGACTTTCTCGCAGATAAGCCAGTCTGCGGTTCCTCCCAGTGACACCGTGACCCCGGACGGCAGATCTGCGGGCGGCGTGATCTCGACGAGGTGTAGTACCTCATCGTAGTAGGCGTAGGTCATGAATGGCTCCACAGGCACCTGCTCAGGGTAGGGCCACTGGATCGGCCCGGCCTCGAAACCGTCAGGAAGTTGCCAGGAAATCTCCGTGGGCAGCCCCGAGTCGCCAGGATTGATCCAGTAGGTGTGCCACAGCGGGTCCATCGTGAGGCGTAGCGCAACGGTGAACGGCTGTCCCGGGGCAATCTGGGCTACTTCGCTCACGAGCGTAGCCTCGGAGTGTGGGCTTGCATCATCAGACGCCGCCGGGGCCGCGTCGAGTAGCATTCCGCCCCCCTGCGCCATCGCAGCAGGGCCGTGGATAACAGGGACGAGCGCTACCGCAGTCAGGAAGAACGTGGCCAGCCAAAAACGAAGCACCGGAAGAGGCAGGGAGACCATAGATCCTAGGGGGAACATGCTGTTCGCACAAAACATGGGCGACGGGAACGACGCCCCACGCACGCGGTTCGAGCCGGCGGTGCGGATCCGCTCATTCTTACCGGAACCACCTCGGTGCCTAGCGCACCACAGTCAGCTTCTCGACGACTTGGCGATCTCCCGCTTGAAACGCGATGAAGTAGGCGCCTGAGGAGAGGCCCAGTTGGCCCAAGTCCAGCACAACGTCCTCAAGGGTATTCTCTGCGGTCGTCTCTTGGCATATACCGCCAGAGGTCACGCCGATGATGCAGAGCTTGCGGCTGAGACGAAGACGTCCGAGCATGTCGTAGAGTCGAACCTCGACGAAGTCGACAGATTCTGCGGTGGTCACCGAAAAGAGGACAGAGCCGCTCGAAGGAATGAGGGTGGGATAAAACTCGTTGAGGCTGAATGAGGTGATGGTGGAGGGCGTCGGGTTAGTCGGGTCTGGAGGCCTCGTACCAGCACAGGGGTCGTTGCCGATGTTGATTACGACCGGACTTTGCTGAGTAATTAAGCCATTGCACCCGCCTGCCAGATCCCAGCCGAGGTCAGCCAAGATGGCACAGGTAAGGGCACCGGGTGAGAGGACGCGCTCGCCAGATACGAAGAAGGGCGTCATGAGCGCCTGCTCGTTGGGGTCAGGAAACGTCTCCTCGTTGAGGTGCGAGTAGGAGGAGCCGGGGTTCCAAGCAACAGGTGCGTAGAGCGGGGTTGGGAGTCCGCCGGTGGCCGCATCGAGCGTCGAGCCGCTGAGGTAGAGCGCTTCGCCCGTGAGGAGGTCGCTCAGTGCGGTGGAGGGGCGAGGGTACCGCGTCACGTCGAGGGCCTCGTTGCCCTCGCAGTCGCGCGCGAGAAGGTCAAAGGCAAAGGGGTCGCGGCCGTCAAGCGTGATCATGAGGTTGCCCGTGCCACCCTCAACGGTGAAGGCCCCGATGAAGCCGAGGCCGTGCGCCAACTCGTGCAGCACCACCGTCGTGAAGTCGAACTGAGTGGGGCGCGGAGCGCCCAGGCCGAAGTGCCAGCGGTCGAAGGCCGAGTTGAAATCCGCGGCGATGTCGGGACTGCCTGGGTCGACATCACGGCCGGAGCGGGCGTTGACAAGCGCAGTCGGATACCACACGTCTGCCTCGAAGCCGCCTGGGCGGCTGTCGCCCTGGCCAAACTGTGCGACGAACGGCCCCGCCGCTCCCAGCGTGCTCTCGTTGTCGAAGGCTACCCACTGGGCATTTACCCGGATCGGTACGTCCGAGACGATGAGGTCCGCCCAAAGGTCCACGGCGCGTTGGAACGCAGACTGCGCTTCCGCAGGAAAGCCTGAGTAGGTGACCACGAAGTTGGCAGCAGCCCCACGCGCCTCCACTACCACGGGCGGCCCTGCCTGCTCAGAACGGTGCGATTCAGAGTGGGAGTGGGCATGGACTAGTCCGTCGGAGTGCGAGTGGGTGTGGTCCGAGCCGTCAGTATGCGGGGGGTGATAGACGGGTCCCATAACGCGGGGCGAGGACTGTCCCCATACCGGGGGCACCAGCACAATCAGAAGAAGGGCAAGAACCGGAGCGAAAAGGCGGAAGGACGAGGCCATCGGAGAAGAGCAGGAGCAGAGAGAAACGTGAACAGCGTAAGTCGGGGGAGCGCCGCAAGTTCGATGCCGGGAAGCGAGCGGCCCCGTCGAGATAAGATCTGTCATCGGTCGAGGCGGTCGAGGGCTGCCCGCGCCCGTTGCTCCAGCGCGCGGTGGTAGTCGAACGGCTCGTCGTAGCGGAGCACGGCCTCATAGGCGCTTTGGGCTTCGGCGAGACGGCCCTGCTGCTCATGGACCTCGCCCACGTAGAACTGCGACCAGGGCCCCCAACGAGCGAGGGGGTCGCCTGGGTTGGCAATCGCGATGGCGTAGTGGCGCAGCGCCTCGCGGGGTTCGCCGTCTTCGTGGAACGCCCGGCCGCTCCGGTAGGCAGCCTCGGCGTACTCGACGGGGGAAGCGGCACCCGGCGCTAGGAGTGGCTGTATGGTCGTCACCGCCTCGTCGTAGCGGCCGCCGTCGAAGGCGTTGCCGCCGCGCAAGAGGAGGCGCTCGCTGGTGGTGAGTGAGGCGTCGATGCGACGCTGGGCCTCCCGGAGCGCCGCAGCGTCGGCGTCGAAGTCGCGCTCGGAGCGGATGCTTCGGTAGTGAGTGAGCGCCGGTGCGCGCTGGCCGTTCATCTCGCGGGCAAGGCCGGCGCGCAGGTGCGCCCTGGCGCGGAGCGCCTCGCCGCCGAAGTCAGCGAGGTAGCGCTCGAACGTGGCGGCCGCGTCGGCAAACCGGTTTTGACGGTAGAGTGCGTCGCCGAGGTAGTAGCGGCTGTAGGTGAGCGGGGAGACGCCGGCGCGTCGCTGGGCGGCGAGGGCCGTGCGGAGGTGCCGCTCGGCGTCGGTGGCGCGCCGCCGCTTGAGGAGCGCGTAGCCATAGAGGTGGTTGACGAGGGCGCTCTCCGGGTGGCGCGCATGCAGGCGGGCCATGTAGCGCAGGCCACCCCGCCGGTTGTTGTTGAGCGTGAGGTCGGTGATGGCGAGGGCCACGAGCGCCTCTTCCTGCTGCGTGACGCTGCGCGTGGCCGCGCGCTCCAACTCGTCCATGCCCTGCTGCACGGTTCCACCGAAGCCCGCGAGTTTCACCAGCCACCGGTAGCCCTTGGGCACGGAGCCGACAGCGACGTGGCACAGCCCGAGGCCTTTGTAGGCGTCGTGGAAGTCGGGGTGGTCGCGGACTACCCGCTCGAAGCCGCGAAACGCCGCGCGGCCCGCAATCGCGGCGCGGGTGTACTGCGCAAGCTTGAGGTGGGCAGTAGCGCGGGATAGCTCGCGCTCCGCCGCGATGAGGCCACGCCATGGCGAGTCGTCTAGAGCATCGAGGGCGCTCTCGGTGCGTTCGCTCCACGCGAAGAAGGCGTCGAAGTGGCGCGCATCTTCGGTGACGAGGCCGCGCCAGAGTGCGATCGTGGCCAGGTGGTGGTAGGCGGCTGGGCCGCCGGGCTCCAACTCGGCGAGCTGCTCGAAACGGGCGGCCGCGGCGTCCAACTCGAAGCTGATCAGGTGGGCGCGGCCCTGGTCCAGCAGGTCGGCCCCAGCGTCCGTCGCCACCAGCATCACCCGGTCGCTGGCGGTCCCCTCGATGGCTGTGGGCATCGAAGGCATCTCCGCCCTGCCGGGGCCCACACCTCCGTGGAACAAGAGCGGCACTACGAAGAGGCATCGAAAAACTTGCTGACGGATCATGCTACATGAAACGTAAGAATGTGTGTGCGTCGTGTGTGTGGTTCGGAGTGTCCCGCGCACGTCGGTAGCACCAAGCCGGTAGCAGCGCGCGCAAATGTAGCCTCCGAGGTCTACGGGGCGGGGCAAGGCCGCAAAGTTTACGGTGTTGTGCGGGGTGATGCGTATGTTCTCGCAGCTACGTCGGATCGTTCTCCACCGCCGCTCTCCGACCCGACCCCTCCTTACACACCTACCTCTCTCGACCCATGAAGCTTGCCACTCACCGACTTGGGGCCGGGCTGCTCGTTGCCCTCCTGTGCGCGGCGTACTGCACACCGGCGCAGGCCCAGTTTACCTGCGAGAACGACGTTTACATCTCCCAGTCGTTCGATGACGGGACGACGTTCCAGCTCAGCCGCCTCGACCAGTCCGTCTTCCCCTATGCCCTCACGTCGCTGGGGACCACCACAACGGAGTACAACGCCCTCGGCTTCAACTACCTCGACGGCAACCTCTACGGCATCAAGCCGACCACGCCGAATACGGTCTACGTCATCGACAATACGGGCACGCCTACCTCAATCGGTACCGTCAGCGGCCTACCCACGCAGAGCTACTTCTCCGGCACCATCGCCCGGGACGGCACGCTCTACCTGATCAACGGTGGCGATCCGGCCGTGACCCCGCGCAACCTCTACGTGATTAGCGGCCTGGAAACCGGCTCGCCGACGCTCGACGCCACGTTGCCCATCGGTCTGATCGGCGGCACCGCGGGCGCGCGCGTCTCAGACATCGCGCTCGCCAACGACGACACCTTCCTCTACGGCTTCACCCGCAACACCGATCAGGTCGTCCGTATCGACCCGACCGACGGGTCGCTGGTGGCGCTGCCGTCTACGTCCTCGCTAGGGACCATCGGGGGGCTCTGGTTCAACAGCTACGGCGAACTGTTCGGTCGGCGCGGTACGGCCGACGGTAGCTACTACCAGTTCGATCTCACCACGGGCGCTGCCACCGTCATCTCGACCGGCACGGTGTCCCGGTTCAACGACGCGGCCTCGTGCCCCTACGCCGTGGGTTTCACGAAGGAAGCGAACCCAACGACCGTCGATCCAGGTGACTCGTTCACGTACACGTTCACGCTCTACAACAACGGTGCGGAACTGACAGGCATCGACTTCTCGGACGTGCTACCCAGCCCGCAACTCACCTTCGTGGACGGCACCCTCACCGCCACGCTCGGCGGGGTGGTGAACAGCTACGGTGGCACCAACACGCTCACTATCACCGACATGACGCTCCCCGCCAACACCGCCTCGGTGATTTCGGTGGATGTCTTGATTCCAGCCATCGCGCCGGCTACGGACTTTGACAACCAGGCCACCCTCTCTGACCTGGGCGTCTTCCTCGGCGAGACCCTTGACTCAGACGACCCCACGACGGTCATCTTCGGTGACCCGACTACGGTGAGCATCAACATCCCGGTTGAACTGACTGCCTTCGATGTGCAACTCGACGGCCGTGCCGCGCAGCTCGCCTGGGCGACTGCCTCGGAGACAAACAACAGCGGCTTCGAAGTGCAGATGCGCGGCCCTCAGGACGCCGACTTCGGCACGCTCTCGTTCGTGGAGGGCATGGGCACGACTACCGAGGCGCAGGCCTACCGCTTCGCCACCGGCGTGCTCGCGCCCGGCACGTACACGTTCCGCCTCAAACAGGTCGATTTCGACGGCGCGTTCGCCTTCAGCGCCGAAGTAGAAACGACCGTCGAGCTGCTGGACGCCTTCGAACTGGCCAAGGCCTACCCGAACCCGTTCGGTCGCCAAGCGGCGACGCTCTCCCTGGTTGTCCGTGAGAGCCAAGCGGTCACCGTGATGCTCTACGACGCCCTCGGCCGCGTCGTGGCAACGCTGCACGACGGCTGGGTCGATGCGGGCACGGCCTTCCCGATGGACATCGACGCCAGCGGAATGGCCAACGGCCTCTACATCGTACGGGCAACCGGCGCTGACTTTGCGACCACCCAGCGTGTGACCGTCGTCAAGTAGCAAGCATCACGCTCGGCACAGGCCACGCGGGGCCGACTCCAGACGGGGTCGGCCCCGCTGCGTTGTGAGCAGTGAGATGCAGGGTGGCTAGGGAGGGCGTGGGACCTGGGTGTGATCGTTGTGGCATGAGAAAACCAGACCGACTACGCGGCGCAACACGGACGGCGCTTGGTCGTTGGTCTCCTCTCCATTCGCCCAAACCCGCACGTTCTCTAACCCATCCGTTCCCGCCATGAAGCGATTCGTCCTCCCCGTGCTCGCGGCTGCCGTCGTTGCTCTCGTCGCCACGGGCTACACGCTCCCGTCACCCGCCTCGTCCGACAGCCCCGAAGTCGGGGCTGCAGCGCCAGCCTTCACCCTCGTCGACACCAACGGCAACGAGCACGCCCTTGCCGACTTCGCAGGCCAGTACGTCGTGCTGGAGTGGCTCAACTTCGACTGCCCGTTCGTGAAGCGCCACTACGAAGGCGGCAACATGCCGAGTCTTCAGGAGCGCGCGGCCCAGAACGACATTGTCTGGCTATCCATTGTCTCGTCGGCCCCCGGCAAGCAAGGACACTTCACGAACGAGGTCATGAACCAGCGCGCTGAGCAGGTCAATGCCCAACAGACCGCCATCCTCATCGACGAGAGCGGCACCGTTGGTCAGACCTACGCCGCGGCGACGACGCCCCACATGTACGTGATCGCGCCCGATGGCACATTGATCTACAAGGGTGGCATCGATGACAAGCCGCGTGGTCCGGTCGCCGAGGCCACCAACTACGTCGAGGCCGCGGTGCAAGCCCACATGGAGGGCAACCCGGTTGCTGTGCCCTCCTCTCCGCCCTACGGCTGCTCGGTCAAGTACGCGGCGGCAGGCTAGGTCCTTGGCGCTGTGCAACGGACCTGCGTGCGACGAGTGCGTGCGCCACGCACTCGTACACCACGGCAACGGGCGGCTCTCCAAGGGAGGGCCGCCCGTCTCATTTGGGAGCCGCCCGACGTGGGCGGCCGGGAGCCCGACGTGGGCTGCGAGCCCGACGTGGGCTGCGAGCCTGACGTGGGCTGCGAGCCTAACTAGGGCTGCGCGTTGGCTAGGCGCTCCGCCAGTGCCTGCTCTGCCGCGACCTTTTCGTCGCCGTCGAGGAGAAGCCGGCTCTCGTGGTAGAGCGGGAGGACGGGTACGGCGTCCATCTGGGCGCAGTAGTCGAGGTCGGCCTCCTGGCCGAGCGCGATGAGGCGGCGCGCGTGTTCGCTCTCCTTGAGTGCGGCCGCCAAGCGGTGCCGGTCGGCGCGGTACTGCGCGTGTGCGATCCGGCAGGCGTCGGTGGCGTCGGCGGGGAGGCGACCGTCCCAGAGGTGGTGCAGCACGTAGCCCGCGAAGAGGGTGTCTTCGAGCGCGATGCGGCCTTGCCAGCCCGCGCAGTGAAGCACGATCTCGGTCTCGACGGTGCGGAGGTACTCTACGATGCGGCTCGCGTTGAGGAAGCAGCCAATCGTGACCGCATGCGCCTGTTTGGCCCGGGCGATGGCCTGGGTGCCATTGGTGGTGGTCAGCACCACCGTGCGGTCCATGACCGCCTCGGGCGTGTACTCGGCGGGCGAGTTGCCCACCTGGAAGCCGTCGATGCGCTTGCCGCCGCGTTCGCCGCCCAGGAGGCCGGTGTCGGCATCGAGGTTGGCGGCGAGGCGCCCGGCCTGCACCATGTCCGAGACAGGAATGAGGGCCTTGGCCCCGTTAGCGAGCGCCGTCACGATCGTCGAGCAGGCGCGCAGCACGTCGATGGCGACGACGGTGCACCCACGTAGGTCGTCTTCCG
>JBCCLD010000082.1:0-13610 GCA_039027055.1 Bacteroidota bacterium | reverse complement strand
CTTCACGATGGGCATCCACGCGTTCACCCAGAACACGTTCGAGCCGACGGGCAACCGCGCGCTCGAATTCGGCCCCGATAGCTATTCGCTCTTCCGCAACGAGGGGGCCAACGCGGGCTTCGCCACCTTCGGGCAGGCCACGTGGCAGCTCTCCGACCGCCTCGACATGACCGGCGGGCTGCGCTACGACATCGAGGAGCGGGCGAGCACCTTCAACACCTTCGGCGACCTTGTCCTGCAAGCGGGCGAGGTGACCGAGTTCGCGCCCGACACGACGGTGTCGGCGTCCTACAGCGCGCTCTCGCCGAAGATTGCCTTCGCCTATGACGTGACGGACCGCGTGCGGGCCTACGCGAGCTACACGCGGGGCTTCCGCGCGGGCGGCATCAACGCGCAGCGCATCCCCAACCGGCTCGCGGAGCGCTACACCTACGACTCCGAGACGTCTGCCAACGTGGAGGTCGGGATGAAGGTGCGGCGCGGTGAGCGGTTCTACGCCGCGCTGACGGGCTACCTGATCTCGTGGAGGAACCTCCAGTTCGCCAACCTCATCGCGCCGCCGTTCACCTTCGCGCGCGAGAACGTCGGCGACGCCCGTTCTCGAGGCCTCGAGCTCGAACTCGCCACCGTACCCATCGGGCGGCTGCGCCTCGACGCGATGCTCAGCTTAACCAGCACCGCCTACGCCGACTTCGTGCTGCAGCGCCTCGACCCGGAGACGTTCCAGGTCGTCAACGATGTCATCTCGGGCAACCGGCTCGCCAACGCGCCGGGGCGCACGGCCTTCCTCGGGGCCGAGTGGCGGCAGCCCATCAGCCGTCCCGTCGATGGCGGGGCAACGCTGATCCTGCGCGGCGAGGTGCGCGGCGTGGGCGGCTTCTTCACCGACATCCAGAACGACCTGTGGCAAGAGGCCTACACGCTAGTCAACGCGCGGCTAGGCTTCGAGACGGAAAGCGCCTCGGCGTTCTTCTGGATCCAGAACCTCACCGACACGCGCTACCTCATCTACGGCGCACCCGACACCAGCGTCAACCGCCGCTCCGTGATCGCAGCGCCTCGCACGCTCGGCGTGACGCTGCGCCTGCGCCGGTAGCGACGCGCTGTCGCATGCACGCCCTCTCCCACGATCCTGTCTCTCTCGGATTCGAGGGGGAACGATACCTAACCTCCCCCCTGACACTTGCGAAGGGGGAGGGGGTCCCGCTCTACTTCACGTCCACCTCTCTCGACGCCCATGCTCCGCCTCCTTCTTCTCGTCCTCCTCCTCGCAGGCCTGCCCGCCCGCGCGCAAGACGCTCCAACCCCAGCCTCCGAGGCGGCTCCTGCATTCGAAGTCGCCGAGGCCTTCGTCGTGCAGGGCTTCAGGCTGGCCGACGAGGTCCCACCCGGGAGCGCCGTCGGCCGGGCCGGGCTGCGCTACGCCGACGGCGGCTACGTGCACGTCGTCCACGGCAAGCCCTACGTGCGCGGGCGCCAGGTCTACGGCGGCCTCGTGGGCTACGATGCCGTCTGGGCGGCGGGCGCGCACCGCGCCACCGAGTTCGTGACCACCGTGCCGCTGACGTTCGGCGACACGCGCGTCGAGCCGGGAGCCTACAGCCTGTTCGTGACGCCGGGGCGCGACCGCTGGACGCTCCACGTCAACCGCGCGCTCGGCATGCACCTCGCCGACGAGTACGACCCCGCACTCGACGTGGTCACGGTGGACGTTGCCCCCGAGACGCTGACGACGCCCGTCGAGGGCCTCACGTGGTCGTTCGCCGACGACGGCACGGCGCTCCGGCTCGCCTGGGCCGACGTGGCCATCGCGGTACCCTTCCAGCGCGCCGCCCCCTGAGTCGTTGCCCCACCGCTTCTCGACGCCACCGCTTCTCGGCGCCACCGCTTCTCGGCGCCACCGCTTCTCGGCGCCACCGCTTCTCGAGTCGAGGCGCGTCGTGAGGGCCCCGTCCACGCGCGTGGCGAGAGCGAACCTTAGCGCGATTGGCTCGTTGGGCTTCCACACGTATCCCATCGCCTGTGCTCGTCTTTCGTTCCCTCGTCGTCGTGCTGATCGCCAGCCTACTTACAGGCCCGGCGACGGCTCTGCTGTGCCCGCACGGCACCGCCGTCGAAGCTGTCGCGATGGATGCTGTCGCGATGGATGCTGTCGC
Source organism: Bacteroidota bacterium (assembly GCA_039027055.1). GTDB lineage: Bacteria > Bacteroidota > Rhodothermia > Rhodothermales > Rubricoccaceae > JBCBEX01. Next base: position 11,454 of record JBCCLD010000082.1, on the reverse strand, counting down.
GATGGATGCTGTCGCGATGGATGCTGTCGCGATGGATGCTGGGGCGCACGAGACGCCGCCTGAGGCACACGAGCACGCGGCGGTGCCGCCGTGCCACCGAGCCCCCGCGCCGGAAGCACCCCCGGGCGCCGCGCAGCACCTCGCCGAGGCACCACTGCCGGATGCGCCGGACGGGGAGGTCTGCCTGATGCCGTGCTGCGACGCGACGTGGGCGACGGCGACGCCTGACGTGCGCCTCGACGGCACCGCGGTGGCCGTGGTGCTAGCGTGGCTCCCCACGTCGCGTGTGCAGAGCGCTGCGCGCCCGGTCCCGTCGCCGACGGGGTCGCCGCCCCCGCTGCGAAGGCACGTCGTGTTCTGCCAGTACTTGATCTGATCGAAGGAGGCCTACGCGTCCGTAGGCCCACGCGTCCGTGTGGACGGACGCGCGTGAAGCCGTAGCCGAGGGGCCACGTCGTCCCTGTCGGTGTATCCGTGCGGCACTGGATGTGTCTCATGCACCGTGGTCCCAGGGCTGCGGTATCTCCCCCTTTCCTTCGATTCCATGGTTCGACTTTTCGCCCTCCTGATGGGAGGCCTCGTCGGGTGCGCGCCGACGGCTTCGGTCGCCTTTCCCGACGACCACCCTGCTCACCCCGCTGCCCCCACGGCACCGTTCGTAGCCACGGCGACCCTCGCCCCGTTTGACGCCGCATTCTCTCCGGCAGACCCCGACGCCCCCCAGGTCGATACGCTCCTCGTTCTTGCGCCCGAAGGCGAAGCGGCACTGGGTGCGGCGCTCACCGCCTACCTCAGGGTCGCGGAGCGCTTGGCCGCCGACCAGGCCGACAGCCTCGCAACGCTGGCCGGCGCGTTCGTAGCGGCGCTCGACGCCCTCGCCGACACCGACGTCGCGGGCCGTCCGCACGCCTGGCATGAGCGCGCCGAGACCTTCGCGGCGATCCGTACGCAAGCCGAGGCGCTGGCCGGCGCCCCGGACCTCGGCGCGGCCCGGGCCGCGTTCGGCCAACTCAGCCTGCCGTTCGCCGACCTCGTCGCGGCGACGGGAGCCCCGGGGGGCTTCGTGCTTACGCGGTTCGTCTGCGGCATGGCTGACGCCCCCGGCGGCGGCGTGTGGCTCCAAGCCGACGAGACGCCGCGCAATCCCTACTTCGGCAGCGCGATGCTGATGTGCCACCGCTCGAAGGACCCCGTCCCCGACAGCGTCCCGGTGCTGGCGTCGCCCGGGCACGACGAGGAGCGGCCATGAAGCGGCGCGCCTCCCCCCTTCTGATCGCTGCCTTCGTGGCAGGCTGCGCGGTGGCAGGCTGCGCGGCGGTCCCGCACGATGCGGGCTTCGGTGCGGTGCAGCAGACCGTGACGGAGCGCGCCAACATCGAAGTCCGCTGGTACCGAGACGCTACAGCTGATGCTGAGGCAGCCGCGGCTGTCTCGGCGCTGCTCGGTGACACGCTGCGCGTCGACGGGGCCGTGCAGGTGGCGCTGCTCCACAACCGGCGGCTCCAGGCGACGTACGAGCGGCTGAGCCTCGCACAGGCCGACCTGGTGCAGGCGGGGCTCCTCCGCAACCCCGTTTTCGGAGCGGGCGCGCTGTGGTCGCTTGCGGAGGCCGAGCCGCCCGACCTCGCCTTCTCCGTCGCGTTCGATTTCCTCGGCCTCCTCACGCGTCCGCTCCGGCGCGCGGTCGCCGCGTCGGTGTTCGAGGCGGAGCAGGCGCACGTGACCGACGCCGTGCTTCGGGTCGTCGTGGACGTGCAGGCGGCGCACGCCGAGGCCGTCGCGGCGCAGCAGGCGGTCGAGTTGCTCACCTCGGTGACGCAGGCGACCGCGCTGAGCGCGCAGACGATGCAGCGGCTCTTCGACGCGGGCAACGTGACGCGCCTCGAACTGCTGGAGGAGCGCGCGCTCCATGAGCAGACGCGGCTCGACCTCGACGCGGCCACGGCCGAGGGCGTCCTCGCGCGCGAGCGGCTCACGCGGCTGCTCGGGCTGACAGGGCCTGATGCAACGGCCTACCGCCTCCCGCCGCGCCTCCCGCCCGCCCCGCGCGCCTCGCTGGCGTCTCAGGCTCGCGTCCTCGCCGACCTCGAAGCCGAGGCGGTGGCTCAGAGCCTCGCCCTCGACGCCCATCGCCATACGCTCGACGCGACGGCGCAGCGGCTCGGCCTCGTTGACGCCACTGCGCTCATCGGCGACCTCGAGGCCGGGGCCGAACTCGAACGGGAGGAGGGCGCGTGGGAGCTCGGCCCGGAGGTGCACCTCGCGCTCCCGCTCTTTGATCAGGGTCAGGCACGGCGCGCGGCGGCGGAAGCCGAGGTCCGGCGGCTCCGCGCCGACTACTACGCCCAGGCCGTCGAGGTGCGCTCGGTGGCACGGGCGGCGCGCGAACACCTCCTCGTGGCACAGCGGCGGGCGGTCCACCTCCAGGAGGTCGTGCTGCCGCTCCGGAGCGAGATCACCGAGCAGACGCAGCGGCAGTACAATGCCATGCAGGTCGGCACCTTCCGCCTACTCCTCGCCAAGCAGCAGGAGATCGACGCGGCGCGGCAGACCGTGGCGGCGCTCGCGGCCTACTGGCAGGCCCGCGCCGCCGTCGATGCGCTCCGCGCTGGGCACCTCCCCGATGTGCCCACTGCCTCGTCCCCGGCAGGCTCTGCGGTGCGCGCAATGTCGGGGGACGATCACTAAGCAAGCACACTCACTTCCTACCATTCCGATGAACCGACGAACCTGGATCAAGACCGGAGCCGCCGCACTGGGCGGGGGCCTCGTGCTGCCCGCGCGCCACGCCGCGGCGCTGCCTGCCACCTTCGACCCCGAGGCCGCCCGCGCGGCCCAGGAGCACCTGCGGCGCGGCAAACCCCTACCTGCATTGGCCCCGAGGCCCAACATCGCGTCACCCGCCGCCGAGGGAGGTGATCGGCCAGCGCGGGTCGTCACGCCCAACGGCGTCTCGCTCACGGGCCGCCGCGCCGACGACGGAGCCTGGGTCTACCACCTCATCGCCGAGGAAGTCGAGCACGACTACGCCCCCGGCCTGAGCGCCTTCTGCTGGGGCTACAACGGGCGCGTCCACGGCCCCACCATCGAGGCCGTCGAGGGCGACCGGGTGCGGATCTACGTCACCAACCGCCTCGGCGCGCCGACGACGGTGCACTGGCACGGGCTCTACCTCCCGAGCGGCATGGACGGCGTCGGCGGCCTCAGCCAGCCGCCGGTTCTTCCTGGCGAGACGTTCGCCTACGAGTTCGTGCTGCGCCAGCACGGGACGTTCATGTACCACAGCCACCACGACGAGATGACGCAGATGGCGCTCGGGCTGATGGGCCTGTTCGTCGTCCACCCGCGCCGCGCGCTGCGTCCCGTGGACCGCGACTATGCGATCATGCTCGGCGAGTGGTACCTCCGCCCCGGCACACGCCGCCCCGACCCCAACGCGATGGGCGACTTCAACGTGCTCACGATGAACGCGCGGTGCTTCCCCGGCACCGCGCCGCTCGTCGCCGAGACCGGCGAGCGCGTCCGCATCCGCTTCGGCAACCTCTCGGCGATGGACCACCACCCGGTTCACCTCCACGGCTTCGCCTGGCGCATCGTGGAGACCGATGGTGGCGTGATCCCCGAGGCCGGGCGCTGGCCCGAGACGACGGTCCTCGTCCCGACCGGCTCCACCCGCACCGTCGAGTTCGTGGCCGACGCCCCCGGCGACTGGGCGATGCACTGCCACATGACCCACCACGTGATGAACCAGATGGGCCACGGCATCCCCAACACCGTGGGTGCCGACCTCGGCCCGCTCGATCCGCCCACACGCCGCCTGCTCCCCGGCTACATGGCGATGGGCGAGCACGGCATGGGGGAGATGGCCGAGCACGTCGAGATGGGCCACATGGACGTGCCCGAGAACTCGATCCCGATGGTGGGCGGGCGCGGGCCGTTCGGCACGATCACGATGGGCGGGATGTTCACCATCCTGAAGGTCCGCGACCGGCTCACGGACGCGCCGGGGTGGTACGAGAACCCGCCCGGCACCGTCGCGGCGATCGCCGACGCTGAAACGCTCGCTCGCGATGGCATCGTCACCTAGCCACGACCTCGCGCAGCTTGCCACCAACTCCCACGCTTATGCCTCGCCTTGCTCTTCTCTTCGTTGCGCTCGCCCTCGTTGCCTGCGGGTCCGACACATCCACCGATAACCCGGCGTTGTCGGCTGATTCGTACACCGTGCGCGGCCTCTACGAGGGCACCCGCTTCGAGGGGGCTGCGGTGTCGGTTGTCCACGAGGCGATCCCCGGCGTGATGGACGCGATGCGCATGAGCCTCGTCCTGGACGACCCGGCCGAGGTGGACGGCCTCGCTATCGGCACGAAAGTGGGCTTCACCGTCACCGTCGGCGACCGCCTCGTCGCAAGCGACTTCGAAGCGCTGCCCGACACGACGACGCTAGACCTGCCCGACGGCTTGCAACCCGCCGTTGCCAACGCCGACACGACCGGCGTGTGAGCCAAACGAGTGTCTGGGCATCTCGTCGCCTTCATGGCCACTGTCGGCCTCTTCGTCCACACGTTCACACCCCCACACGTTCACACCTCAGCGGCATCGCTGGGCCTACCCGATCCAGTGGCTCACCTTGACGAGGAAGACGTTGGTCGGCGTGTCGGTGAACAGGCCGCGCAGGTCGCGCCCGACGCGGAGGCGGCCGTCATTGGCAAAGCCGTCGCGCTGCTGCTGCCACACGAAGAAGAGCGCGCTGCCGGGGCGGTATTCCCATCGGACGACGGCGTTGCCCTGGAGCGAGCGCACCGTGAAGTCGGGATCGACGGTGAATGCCGCGCCGCCATCGCCGGGGTCGATGCGCGTCGAGCCGTCGGCGTTCTCGGTGACCGCGCCGCGCTCGATGCCGTACGCCAGGAAGCGCAGCGCGCCGGGGCGGTCGGCCTCGCTGAACGCCGAGAACCGACCGCGTGAGGCAAACGGGCGCACGAAGAGCTGGAGCGAGAGCCGCGGCGTGAACGTCCAGTCCACGCGCGCCGCGAGGGCGACCGAGGTGGCATCGAGCTGCCCGAAGACGTAGCGCGTGCCGAAGGTGGCCTGGGCGGCGGGCTCGTCGAGCGCGGTGACGTACTGCCGCGGGTCGCCCTCCACGACGAGGCTCGGCCCCAGCGACACCGAGAGCGCATCGCTCGGCCGCAGTTCGACGCTGCCTTCGACCGCCGTGCGAAAGCGTCCGAGTTCGCTGCGGAGATGCTGGCCCGAGGCGGAGCCCACGACGGCGCGCCGCCCGTCCGTTGAGACGCTGAGCCCCAGGGTGCCGCTCGCATCCTGCCGGGCGAGCGGGCCGCCCCGCGTCAGGCGGTCGTCGTCGCGGCGGGGTTCGAATTCGGCGCTTAGCCCGACGCTCCAGAAGCTGCGCAGCAGCCCACCGAGGTCGGCCGCCACGCGGCCGCCTACCCGCTCGCCGCCGAAGGTCCAGCCGCCCCCGCCGAGGAGGCTCGCGCTCCACGACTGGAAGAGGCCGCGCGCGCTGGGCTCGGTGTAGGTCACGCGCGCGTCCACGCTGGCGAGGTCGGCGCGGCGCTGGAAGCCGAGCGCGTTCGCGTCGAAGCCGGGCGAGGTCGCCGCGACCTGGAGGCCGCCCGTCCAGTGCGCGCCATCGGTCTTGACCGCGTTGACCTCGGCGGTCCACCCCGTCAGGCTCGTCCGGGTCGAGTCGAGGTCGAGATGCGTGGCGTCGGGACGCTGGAGGAGGCGCGGGAACGCCCGCTGGAGGTCGGCGATAGCCGACGTGCTGCCCGTCGTGGCGCTGCCCGCGGTCTGCGCTGTCAGCAACCACTGGTCGCCGACCGGCTGCTCCACGTCCAGCCCGGCGACGGTCGCGGTGGTGGCGAACGCCGCGTCGACCTCCGGGTCGCTCGTGTCGCGGAGGACGGACGTGAGGAACCCGCCGCCGACCGTGGTGCCGAAGGTGCCGCGCGTGCGCCCGACGATGTGCTCCACCGCGCCACGACCCCCCGCTTCTCGCCCGACGGGGCGCGCATCGCCTTCGTCCGCCGCGGCCCCGGCAGCGGTCGGCCCGTCTTCCTCGTCGATGTTGCCGATGGCACCGTCACGCCCGCTCCGGGCGACGCCACCGCCGTGCGCCACCTCGACTGGGTCGACGACGAGGCGCTCGTGGTCGTGTCCTACCGCTCGGGGGCCAACGGGCTGTGGCGGCTCGACCTCCAGAGCGGCGCGATGACGTGGCTCCCGTCGCGCGGCGAGTGGAGCTTCTACCCGTCCGTCGCCACGGCATCAGGCGCGCTGGTCTACCAGGACCTCTACTTCGAGAAGAACATCTGGCAGGTCCGGCTCGACGAACCCGGAGGTCGGCTGCTCAGCACGGAGCCGCTGCTCACCTCGACGTGGATGGACTGCGAGGCGCAGTTCTCGCCCGACGGCACGCGCCTCGCGTTCATGTCGTCGCGCTCGGGCTTTCTCGAAGTATGGCTCAGCAGCGTGGACGGTAGCGACCTCGTCCAGGTCACCCAGTTCGAGGGGGCGTTCGTCGGCAACCCGCGGTGGCCACCCGACGGGACGCGCCTCGCGTTCAACGCGGCTCCGGACGGCGACGCGGCGGTCTACGTGGTGGACGTGCGGGGCGGGCCGCCGAAAGCCCTCACGCCGCCTGGCTGGACAGCACGGGTGACGGGCTGGGCACGCGACGGCACCGCGGTCTACGCCGCCGCTCGGCGCGATGGGACCTGGGGGCTGTGGCGCATCCCGGTGGACGGCGGTGTGCCGGAGTCGATGGGGGCTCCGGACGCGTTTGCCGGGGCCGAGTCGGTCGATGGGCAGGCGCTCTACTTCACCCGCGCGGGCCTCCCGGGCCTCTGGCGCATGGCGTTGGTCGAGGGACGCGCCTCCGGAACGCCCACGCGCGTCTTCGCCGACGCCCCCGTCGACGACGCCCCCGTCGACGACGCCCTCGACTGGGTGCTCACGCCCGGCGGGCTCTACAGCCTCGACGAGCGCCCGGACGGCATGTTCGTGGTGTATGCCGACCTCGACACCGAGACCGTGACGACCATCGCCGAGGTCACGGACATCGCCTCGCCGAGCCTGTCGGTGTCGCCCGACGGCACCACACTGCTCTACGGCCGCTACGAGGGCACGAAGAGCGACCTCCAGTTCCGCGCGGCGGCGGACTAGACGCCATCGTTGTCGGGGCGTGGCCGCGTGCGGAGCTGCCACAGCGTGGAGCTACTACAGCGAGGCGAGGAAGCGGTGGATGAAGTGCACCGTGATCGAGCCCTCGCCGACGGCCGAGGCGACGCGCTTGACCGAGTCGCCGCGCACGTCGCCCGCGACGAAGACGCCGGGGACGTTCGTCTCGAAGAGGAACGGGTCCCGCTCCAGCGGCCAGTCCTTGAGGTGCTCCTCGGTCAGCATCGGGCCGGTGAGGAGAAAGCCCTTCTGGTCGCGCGCGACGGCGTCGCCGAGCCACTCCGTGCCGGGGGCCGCGCCGATGAAGACGAAGAGGTAGCTCGTGTCCACGGCCTCCGTCTCGCCGGTCGCGGTGTCGATGAGCGTGACGCATTCGAGGTGGTCGCTGCCCTGGCACGCCTGGATCTCGGTCTGGAGGCGCACGTCGACGTTCGGCGTCTCGTAGATGCGCGTGACGAGGTACTGGCTCATCTTCGCCTCCAGCGAGTCGCCGCGCACGACCATCACGACGCGGCGGGCGTAGTCGGCGAAGAACATCGCGGCCTGCCCGGCCGAGTTGCCCGCGCCGACGATGTAGACGTCCTCGTTCTTGCAGTTCATCGCCTCGGTCATCGCCGCGCCGTAGTAGACGCCGCTCCCGGCGAGGCCGTCGGCCCCCTCGGCGGGGAGGCGCCGCCAGTCGACGCCGGTCGAGATGATGAGCGCGTGGCAGGAGATCTCGGAGCCGTCGCCGAGGGTGAGGATCTTGTAGGGCCCGTCGGCGCGCAGGCTGGTGGCCCGCTGCGGGGTGAGGATCTCGACGCCGAAGCGCAGTGCCTGCGCCGTCCCGCGCCGGGCGAGGTCAGCCCCGGAGAGGCCCTGCGGGAAGCCGAGGTAGTTCTCGATGCGGCTCGACGTGCCGGCCTGGCCGCCGGTGGCGTGGCTCTCGATGAGGACGGTGCGCAGCCCCTCCGACGCGCCGTAGACGGCCCCCGCGAGGCCTGCCGGGCCGCCGCCCACGATGGCGAGGTCGTAGAACTCGCGCTCGGCCTGCGTCTGCAAGCCCACGTGTTGGGCGATGTCGCCCGGCTCGGGCGACTCCAGGCGCGTGCCGTTCGGCAGGAGCACGAGCGGCAGCACGTCGCTCGCCTCGCCGTCGCCGCCTCCCTCCCCGTCGCTGCTAGCCTGGGCCTTCGCTGCGATGTGCTTGGCCTCGTCGCTCGCCTCCACGTCGAGGAACTCGTAGGGAATCTGGTTGCGGGCAAGGAAGTCCTTGATCGCGTGCGACTTGGGGGACCAGCGGTCGCCGACGATGCGGAGGCCACCGAAGCCTGGGCGGTAGTTCGACTGCCAATCGTCGAGCAGGTCGTCCAGGACGGGGTAGAGGCGTTGGTCGGGCGGGTCCCAGGGCTTGAGCAGGTAGTAGTCGATCTGCGAGTCGTTGATCGCGGAGATGGCGGCCTCGGTGTCGGCGTAGGCCGTCAGGAGCGCGCGCTTCGCCTTGGGCACGTGCCGGCGCGCCTCCTCCAGGAAGGTGACGCCGTCCATCTGCGGCATCCGCTGGTCGGAGAGGAGCAGCGCGATCGGGTCGCCGCGCTCCACGAGCGCCTCGATGGTTTCCAGAGCGGCCTGGCCAGAGTCGGCGCGGACGATGCGGTGGGTCTCGCCGTAGCGCCTGCGGAGGTCGCGCGCGACGGCGCGGAGCACTTGCGGGTCGTCGTCGACGGCGAGGATGACGGGCTTGGCGGCCATGAGTCAGGGGGTGGGCTGCGAGCAAAGGTGAGCCCGTAGAGAACCACCGGGCGAGGACAAGTTTCCGTATCCGTGCGTCGGTAGCGAATCCGTGCGCTTACGCGCCGGAGCGTACGTGAATTCCAACGGTGAGCCGCACATCCCGCGCGCCGATCTCAGGCGGGGTCACTGACGCGTAGATGTCTTCGAGGAGGAGCCGGAGCGAGAGTCGAGGCCGCAGCGCCACGTCGAGCGAAGCGGTCGAGAGCCAACGGAAGTGCCTACGTAACGTGGGGTACGGCCCCGGCGCTCGCAACTTCGTGACTGCGGCGGCTCTCCCACCTTGCTCCCCATGCAGACCGCGACATCTCCCTCGACACCCCTCTACTCGGCGAGCGCGACCGTTTCTTGTGAATCGGCGTCCTGCGTGTCGGCCTCGGGCGCGTCGCGGCCGTTGACTGGCAGCCGGACCCGGAAGTGCGTGGCGCCGGGCTCCGATTCCACGTAGATCACACCGCCGTGGCGGTGGCGTACGATCCGCATCACGATGTCGAGGCCCAGACCGGTGCCCTCGCCGGGGCCCTTGGTCGTGAAGAACGGCTCGAAGATGCGCGCCTGCAGGTCTTCCGGGATGCCGGAGCCGTTGTCGTAGAGGTCGACCTGCACCATGCCACCGCCCTCGCCGCTGCAGTCGTCGTAGCTCGTGACGAGGCGGATCTCGCCGCCCTCGTCCGGCACCGCCGCGATGGCGTTGTCGAGGAGATTGGTCCACACCTGGTTGAGTTCGCTGCCGTAGGCGAGGAGGTCCGGCACGTCGTCACCGAAGGTCTTCGAGAGGCGGATGCCCTTCTTCTTGAACTTGTGCTTGAGGATGATGACCGTGTCGATGATGCCACGCTTGAGGTTGACGCGCTGCTGCTGGCTGTCCTGGTCCATGTAGGTGTAGGACTTCATCGCGCCGACGAGTTCCGAGATGCGCGTGGTGCTCTCGGCGAGTTCGACGCAGAGCGCGCGCATGGCCGTGTCCTGCACGATCCAGTTGATCGTGTCCACGCGGAACTCGGGACCCATGCCCTCCAGGAAGCCTGAGAGGAAGTCGGCGGTGAACCCAGCGGCGGTGAGCGTAGAGGCGGCTTCCCACGGCTGCGCGACCTGCCCAAGGCCCTCATCGGCGAGGTCGTCGAACCAGTCCGCAAACGCGTCCTCGCGGTCGCCCTCCTCCAGCGGATCGAGGTCCGGGTCGGGGGCGAGAATGACGTCGTAGACCGGCTGGAAGGGGTCGCCCTGCTCGCCCGGGTCAAAGGCCCCAGCGCCATCGCCCCCGACCATCGGCGGCAGGCCGTCGGGGAAGATGAGCTTGCGCAGCAGCGTGGAGGCGCGCTCGTCGAACGTCTGGAGCGTCTCGCAGAGCGTCTCGGCAGCGCGCTTGGCGGCGGAGGCCGGGTTGTTAAGTTCGTGCGCTAGCCCAGCCGCCATGGTGCCGAGCGAGACGAGCTTCTCCTGCTGCAGCTTCACCCGCGACTCGGCGCGGCTACGGTCGATCATCAGGTGCGCCAGCCGAGAGTCGAACTCCTGCAGGTCGCGGATGAGGTCGGGAAAGTGGCGCTTGTGGAGCCTGGCCAGCCGCGTGGGGATGGTGGCGCGGGCGGTGGCGCCGTAGGTCTGCATGCGCGAGCGCGGCAGCACACCGGCCACCTGGCCCGCCTCGAAGCTGTAGGCGGCGGTCTCGCGCTCGCCATCGCGCACGATGGCGCGGGCGCTGCCTTCCAGCATGAGGTACATCCAGTCGGCGGAGTCGCCGGCCTCGTTGAGCGCCTCGCCCGGTCGTAGCGTCACCTCTTCGGCACGCTCGACGATCCACGCGAGGTCGTCGTCGGGGAGGTCTTCGAGGAGGGAAACCGCGCGGAGGTCGTCGGGCGTGAGCATAGCTAGGGTGGAAGCTGAAGCGGACAGGCTTCGCTGCAACGCGCCAAGGCACCGTGCGGTCCATCCGGCTATCCGAAGAGGTACGACCCGGTGCCGTGCACGTTGAGGGGGCTCCGCCCATTCCCCTACCCCCTCCTGTCCGGAGCGTGCCCTCGCGAAGGCAGAGGGGAGGAACTCGCCCCCTCTCATCGTAGCAAGCTGTACCTATCCAAGACTCCACGTGCCTGAGGACGCAGAGCGCCGCTCCAAGCTTCGATCTCGACCTCGGCAAGCGCGCTAGTGCACACTCAAGGAGTCTTCTGCGCGTTCGGCTTTGGACGTGACAGGGTAGCTGATTCGGTCAACCACCCCTGTCCCCTCCTATCGGAGGGGAACTCCATTAGCAGCTTCCATACATGGCTTCAGATAACGCAAAAGACCGGTTGTCCATGCACTAGGGTTGCTTCGTGCCAATTCTGGCGGGTTGGGCGTCACGGCAGGTGGTGCGGATTCCATATCGGATCGAGGCCAACACGCAACACGTTCGAGCGGTCCCGTCAGGCATCCTTTGAAGTAGCGCTCGTCCAAGACCTGGCAACCCGAACGCAGCGCGGCGGCAGGACCCGGGTCCTGCCG
>JBCCLD010000081.1:0-13677 GCA_039027055.1 Bacteroidota bacterium | reverse complement strand
GGCGACGCGGTCGAGGTAGGCGTCGCGTGCCGAGACCGACGGGCGGGCCTCCTCGGACGTGCGGTCAGCGGCGCGAGCCTCCACGCGGGCGACGGTCTCCGCAAGCCGGTCCGCCTCGACGGGCTTCAGGAGGTAGTCCACGGCACTGGCTCGAAAGGCCTCCACGGCGCGGTCGTCGTGAGCCGTCACAAACACGACCTGCGGGCGCGGCGGCGCGAGCCGCTCCACGACTGCAAAGCCGTCGAGGCCGGGCATCTGTATGTCGAGGAAGAGCACGTCGATGGGGATCCCCGCATCCTGCGCGTCCGCGACGGCATCCAGCGCATCCACGCCGTCCTCGGCCTCGCCCTCGAGCACGAGCCGTCCCGCCTCGAAAAAGGGGGCAAGCTGCCGGGTGAGCCGCTGCCGGGCGAGCGGCTCGTCGTCAACGAGGAGGGTGCGCAGGGGAGTAGGTGCGTCAGCCATGGGTCGGAATCGGAGGGGCAGCGGGGGTGGAGGAGAGGGGGAGCCGGAGTGTCGCCGTGGCACCTACGCCCGGCGCGCCGACGACCTGCAGCAGGTCGTCACGGCCGTAGAGCTGGCGCAGGCGGTCGCGGACGTTGCTCAGGCCCACGCCGTAGAACGCCGTCGGGTCGCTAGACGGAGGCGGTAGGGCGAGCCCAACGCCGGTGTCCGAGATGGTAACGACGAGCACATCGCGCACCTGGCCATCGCCCGAGGCGAGATCGTCGGGGGCCGCATCGAGGTGGGCACGGAGCGTCACGCTCCCGCCGCCGCGTTGCTTCTCGATGCCGTGCTTGACCGCGTTCTCGGCGAGCGTCTGCACGGCAAACGCGGGGACAGGGTGGTCGAGCAAGGCGTCCGGGACGTCGACCCCGACGGTGAGGCGGTTGCCGAAGCGAGCCTGCTCGAGCGCGAAGTACTCGCCCACCAGTCTCACCTCGTCGCGAAGAGGCACGAACGGCTGCCCGCTCGTCGTGAGCACGTGGCGGAAGATGCGCGCCAGCCGCTCGACGTTGGCCTCCGCATCGACGGGCCGCTCAGCGATGAGTGCCGCGATGGTGTTGAGGGCGTTGAACAGGAAGTGTGGATTGATTTGCGCCCGCAGCGCCGTGAGCTGCGCCTCGGCGCGTTGCCGCACGAGCGCCTTCTCGCGTGCCACGAGCCGGAGGCGTTCGAGCGCGAGCGCGAGTTGCGCCGCCAGTGCCTTCAACTGGTCTACGTCGTCGAGGCTGTAGACGGTGCGCCGCGCCCGCTTCGTGCCGAGCACCAGCATGCCCAGCGGCTCCGCGCCCGAGGCATCGGCGACGACAGGCACTGCGAGCGCCAAGCCCAAGGCACGTAGTTTCGCGTCTACCTCAGGGGGCAGCGTGCGCTCGTTGAGTTCGGTGTTGCGGGTCCACACGCACGCCGGGCCGCCGGGGCTACGGAGGACCACGTCGAGGTGGCTGCGGTCGAAGTAAGGCGGCTGGCGCTGGAATGAGCCCTCAAGCCAATCGTCGCCCGTGTCGGTGCCGTCGACTTCGACATCGCGCAGGAAGACGGCGAGCGACGACACGCCGAGCGCTTCCCCGACCTCCGTGGCGGTCTCGTCAGCCAGACGCTGCGGTGCGAGCAGGTGGCGTACCCGTTCGCTGAAGCGGTCGAGCCGCCGCCGCGCGCGTTGGCGCTCCGTCAACAGCACCGAGCCGAGCCGGTCGCGAAACAGCCGACCCAGTAGCCCGACGCCGAGCAGGAGCAGGAGCAACCACAGGCCCACCACGAGCGAGGGCACAGGGGTCGCGTCGTAAAGCCTTCGCAGCCCCTCAAGGCCCCCCACGAAGGCAAAGAAGACCAGCCCTAGCCCTGCTGCCACGGTGAGGCCGCGCGGGAGCACGTCCGTCTTGCCGTAGCGCAGCGTCGCGGCGGTAACGAGGCCCACGGGCATCAGCGACAGCACCTGCACGGCCACCACAAGCCACCCCGCCCGCAAGTCGGTCACCGCATCGGCGGTGGGGAGGCCCCGCAGAGCGAAGAACGCGCCGGACGCCGCAACGAAGAATACCAGGAGGCTCCCCACGCGGCTCCAGCCGAGCGAGACCGCGGGCAGCGCATCGCCCTCGTCCCCGTGCGCCTGAAGGAACGACAGCCCCGTCGCGACGGCTACGTAGCAGCACACGTAGAACAGCGTCGGGGCTACGAGCGCCTCCATCGTCACGGGGCCCACCTCGCCCACGAGCGCGTCGAGGAGCACGCCCACCATGAGCACGGCGCTCGGCACGAAGACAACCCAGCGCAGCCGCCGCACCACGCGGTCGCGCACCGCGCCGAGCACGACGAAGAGCAGCACCGCCGGAAACGCGATCCAGCCCGCGAGCGAGACGACCGTGATCGTGCGGAAGACGAGCGTGTAGCCTGCCTCCAGCGGAGGGCCTACGACCGTGAGCAAGCTGAGGCGCAGGCCGTGCCCGACGGCCCACACGGTCGCGGCCACCAGCAGCGTGACCGCCCCCCATGTGCGGCGCGAGCGCACCGTCAGCGGCGCGACGATGCCAAGCGCCAGCACCGTCAAAAACGCGGCGATGGCGAAGCCCCACAGCGACACCTGCCAGAGCGCTTCAGAGAGCGGGTAGAGGAACGTCGGGTAGCGCGTGATGGCGACCTCCAACCGGATCGGCACGCCGCTGCGCGTGACGCTGTACGCCACAGCTGCACCGGGCGGCAGCCCCGCCACGACGCGCTCGACGTCGTCCGCGTTGAAGTACTGCATCCCGTCGAGCGTGAAGAGCACGTCGCCCGGACGCAGGCCTGCGGCGTAGGCGGTGCCCCGCGGGTCCACGTACGCCGCCACGATGTCGCCGTCGCGGTCCGACCAGCGCGCCCAGTCGAAGCCGCGCGGCGGGGCCGCTTCCATCGGGGCCCCGACGAGGCGCGACACCTCCAGCCAGTCCATCACGAGCGTGCCGACCGGCAGCAGCGTCGCCAGCGGGAACACGACCACAGCGAGGCGCAGCAGCCAGCGGGACGGCACGGCAGTGGGCGAGGACATAGGCAGGTAAAATGGCAGTACGGCAAGAAGGTACGCTTGCCTACGTCCGTTCCTGAGCTATGCTGCCGTCTCCAGCACGACGCCGTCGCGCCCGGCGAGGCGCTGCATGCCGCGCATGACCTCCGGCGTGGGGTCGATCACGGCGGTGCGGCTGCGCAGGCGAACGGGGCGGGGGACCGCGGGGTGCGCGACTTCGAAGTAGAGTTTCTTCTCGCCGCGGTTCTGCTCGCAGAGGTGCGCGAACGCTTCCAACTCCTCGGCGTCGGTCGCCTCGGCGTCGAGGCGGATCGTGATCGCCTTGACGAGCTCGTCGCGGACGCGCCACATCGGGAGGAGGTCGCGCGCGATGAGCTTGAGCCCGCCGCGGTTCTCGGCCTTGCCGCGGATGAGCAGCACCTCGTCCACCTTCAAGAGGTGCTGGTGCTTCTCGAACGTGTTGGAGAAGAGCACCACCTCGCACGCGCCCTCGGTGTCCTCGACCGAGAGGAACGCCATCGGGCGGCCGCTCTTCGTCGTGCGCCGCGTGACCTCCGTCACGATCCCGCACACGGCGGCGTCGCTGCCCTCCTGTACGTCCTCGGTGTCGCTGAGGTTGACCGACGAGAAGGTGCGTGCCTCGGCGGCGTAGTCGTCGAGCGGGTGGCCGGAGACGTAGAACCCGATCAGGTCGCGTTCCTCGCGGAGCTTCTGGCCGCGCCCCCACGGCTCCACCATCGGCAGCGCGGGCTCGAAGTCGGCCCCGCCGATCCCGGCCTCGCCGAAGAGCGAGTTCTGCCCGGCCGCCTCGTTGGCCTGCGCCTTCTGCGCGTACTGCCACGCGAGGTCGACCGCCTGCACGAGCTGCGCGCGGTGGCCTTCGAGGCTGTCAAGCGCGCCCGCCGCCGCGAGCGCCTCCACCGTGCGCTTGCCCACGGCCCGCAGGTCGAGCGACTTGCACAGCGTGAAGATCGACGAGAAGCGCCCGCCTTCTTTCTCCCGTGCGGCTTCGATGGCCTCGACCGCGCCGTGCCCGACGCCCTTGATTGCGCCGAGGCCGAAGCGGATGCAGTGCTTCCCGTTGACCGTCTCGACGGTGAAATAGTCGCGCGAGGTGTTCACGTCCGGCGGCAGCAGCTCGATGCCGGTCGAGCGCGTCGCGTCGAGCGCGATGGCGAGCTTCTTCGAGTCGGCCATTTCCGTGGTGAGCACGGCCGCCATGAACTCGGCGGGGTAGTGCGCCTTGAGGTACGCCGTGTGGTACGCGACGACGGAATAGGCGGCTGAGTGGCTCTTGTTGAAGCCGTAACCTGCGAACTTCGCCATCATGTCGAAGACCTCGTTGGCCTTCTCCGAGGACACGCCCTTCTGCTCCGCGCCCGCCACAAAGACAACGCGCTGCTTGTCCATCTCGGACTGCTTCTTCTTGCCCATCGCGCGGCGGAGGAGGTCGGCCCCGCCGAGCGTGTAGCCGCCCATCACCTGCGCCATCTGCATCACCTGCTCCTGGTAGACCGGGATGCCGTAGGTCGGCCGCAGGATCTCTTCGAGCATCGGGTGGGGGTAGTCGACCTGCTCCGTGCCGTGCTTGCGGGCGATGTAGCTCGGGATGAGGTCCATCGGGCCGGGCCGGTAGAGCGCGTTCATCGCGATCAGGTCGTCGATGGACGTGGGCTTGAGCTTGCGCATCCACTCGCGCATGCCCGACGACTCGAACTGGAAGATGGCCACCGTGTCGCCCTTCTGGAAGAGGCGGTACGTCTTCTGGTCGTCGAGCGGCAGCGCGTCGAGGTCGAGCCGGACGCCGTGGTTCTCCTCGATGAGGTCGAGCGCGTCGTCGAGAATCGTCAGGGTCTTCAGGCCGAGGAAGTCCATCTTCAAGAGGCCGAAGTCCTCGACCCACTTGCCGTCGTACTGTGTCACGACGGCGTCGGCGGCCCCGGACTTGCCCTTCTGGATGGCGACCGGAACGTAGTCCGACACGTCGCCCGGCGCGATGATGACGCCGGCTGCGTGGACGCCCGTGTGGCGCGCCGAGCCTTCGAGGACCTCGCAGTAGTGCATCATCTTGCGGATCTGCACGTCCTCGCTCGTCCACAGCTTGGCAAACTCCGGGACGGCCTTCTGCGCTTTTTCCAGCGACACCTTCACGCCGTCGGGGATCATCTTCGTGATCTCGATGGCCTTGTCGAGCGGCACGCCCATCACGCGGGCGACGTCCTTCACGACCGACTTCGCGCCCATCGTCCCGTAGGTCACGATCTGACAAACCGACTCGCGGCCGTACTTCTCCACCACGTAGTCGATGACCTTGCTGCGCCCGCGGTCGTCGAAGTCGATGTCGATGTCCGGCATCGAGACGCGCTCGGGGTTGAGGAAGCGCTCGAAGAGGAGGTCGTAGGCCAGCGGGTCGATGTTGGTGATCCCGAGGCAGTAGGCGACGATGGAGCCTGCCGCCGAGCCGCGCCCCGGCCCGACCGACACACCGAGGTCGCGCGCCGCCGTCGTAAAGTCCTGCACGATGAGGAAGTACCCGTCGAAGCCCATGCTTCCGATGATGCCAAGCTCCAGGTCGATGCGTTCGCGGACGGGCTCCGGGACCGTGCCGTTGTAGCGCCGCTTGGCGCCCTCGTAGGAGAGGTGCCGGAGGTACGCGCCCATGTCGCTGCCGAACGGCTCCGGCAGCGGGAAGTGCGGCATCAGGAGGTCGCCCATCGGGATGTCGAGCGCGCACTTCTGCGCGACCGCGAGCGTCCCGTCGAGCGCGGCGTCGACGACCTTGGCTGACGAAAACGCTCCCTGCGCGACGCTGTCGGCGAACGCCGCTTGCATCTCCGGGATCGACTTCAGGAAGAACTGGTCGTTCTCGAAGCGCATCCGGTTGGGGTCGTGGAAGTCCTTCCCGGTCTGGAGGCAGAGGAGGACGTCCTGCGCCTCGGCGTCGGCCTGCGCGACGTAGTGCACGTCGTTCGTGGCGATGGTCTGGACGCCGTACGTCGAGGCCCACTTCACGAGGACGGCGTTGCACTGCCGCTGCTCGGGGATCGCGTGGTCCTGGAGTTCGATGTAGTAGTCCTCGCCGAAGAGCTCCAGCCACGCGCGGAAGACGCGCTCGCCTTCCTCCTCGCCCTTTTTGAGGATCGTCTGGAGCACCTCGCCCTGCAAACAACACGTCGTCGCGATGAGGCCCGCGCGGTGCGCGCGCAGCGTGTCGCGGTCGATGCGGGGCTTGTAGTAGTAGCCGTCGGTGTAGCTCAGGCTGGAGAGCTTGATGAGGTTGCGGTAGCCTTCGAGGTTCTTGGCGAGGAGGACCTGGTGGTAGCGCGTGCGGTCTGACTTGTCGCCCATCCCAGAGGGCGTGACGTAGAACTCGCACCCGACGATGGGCTGCACGCCCGCCTTGTTGCACGACGTGTAGAATTCGGGGACGCCGTAGAGATTGCCGTGGTCGGTGATGGCCAGCGCCGACATCTCCATCTCGGCGGCGCGGCCCACGAGCCGCTTGATGCGCGCGGCCCCGTCAAGGAGCGAGTACTGGGTGTGGCAGTGGAGGTGAGCGAACTCCGGCATCGGGCGGTGCGGTCAGCAGGGTGGGCGTGAGGCAGGGCCTCACAAAATGACGGCGCGGCAGCCCGAGGGCAAGGCGTGTGGATAACCAGGCGATTGGCGATTGGCGATTGGCGATTGGCGATTGGCGATTGTCGATTGGCGATTGGCGATGAGTCTACGCTGGTGGCGTTATGAGGAAGAAGCGGGTGCGGCGCAGTATCATCCGCCGCTGCTTGCGGCACCACCTTCTCCCCCAAACCACCTCGTCACCCTCATGATGTTCCTCCGATGGCTCGCGTGCTCCGCGCTGGCCGCCCTATTTCTTTGCTCGGCGCAGACGCTGCACGCACAGACGTGCGACGACGGTCTCTTCGGCCTGACCGGTCCTTACGACGAAGCCACGGACACCATTGGCGACCACGTTTTCGAGCGAGGCAAGAAGCTGCAGAGCTACGACTGCAGCTACTACCTCGTATACCAGGCCGACGGCAACCTCGTCGTCTACAACGCCAACGACGAATACCAGTGGGGCCTCAATGAACTAGGTACCCAGTACCTGAACAACCCCGCCATCCACTTCGAGCAACCGGGCCGCCTCGTCGTTTACAACGGCAGCGATGTTCTCTGGGCGAGCATCGATCCAGAGGTGGAAGCCACGTGGCTGTTGGAGAACTACCCCATCCTCAACCTTTCCTGGTACGACGGCACGCTGCGCATCGGCAACTTCGGCGCCGATGAGCCGACCTTTATCTGGTCCTCCGACGATCCGCCGCCCGAGCCTGAAGAGCCGCCCAGCACACCGACGGAGTGCCCCGAACCACCTGCTCCGCCACCCGCGCACTCCTACGGGGACGTGCACATCCGCACGCCCGACGGGCTCGCCTATGCCTTCCAAGCCACCGGCGAGTTCGTGCTCAGTGAGTGGAGTGGGGGTGTCGTCCAGTCTCGCCAGGAAGCGGTGCCCGGGCGTCCGCACGTCAGCGTCAACACGGCTGCCGTGATGGATGTCGGGGGCGACACCGTCGGCTTCTACGCGCAGGAGTCGCCGCACCTCTACGTGAACGGCGAAGGCATGATGATGAATCAGGACAAGATGGGCCTGCCAAATGGCGGCTGCCTCTACTTCCTGGGACAGCGCGGCGAGAAGCGCAACTACCTCGTGGTCTGGCCCGGGGGCGCGTTCATGTCGCGCATCATCCTCAACCCGTCACGCGGGGTGATGAACATCGGCGTGGCCCGCGGCGAGAGCAGTTCCGTCTCCGTGGTTGGCTTGCTCGGCAACCTCGATGGGAACCCGGACAACGACCTCACGAGCCGGGGCGGCGAGACGCTCTCGCCCGAGGTCAGCCACAGCGACCTCTACAGCCGCTTCGGCGTGAGCTGGCAGGTAGACCAGCAGGCGTCGCTCTTCCGCTATGCCTCGGGCAACTGGCAGCGCTACCGCTACAACGCCGGCAACGTGCGCGAGGCCCGCACCTTCGAGAGCTTCACGCGCGAGGAGCGCCAGGCGGCCCGCGAGGCCTGCCGCCGCGTCAGCGTGGACGACCCTTCGGTCTTCCGCGCCTGCCTCTACGACGTGGCCGCGACGGGCGACCTCTCGTTCGCCGACCTTGCTCAGGAGGTGTCGCAGGGCTTCCAGGAGGCGGAGCGTAGCGGCCGTACGCGCCGCGCCACGCGGACCGTCTCGTCCACCACCGGCTGGTCGTTCAACGAGTCCGGCGGCACGTGCGACGTTGCCTTCCCGGTCAGCGCGGGCTTCTCGTTCACCGCGGGCGAGCGCCTCTACGAGCCGGGCTGCACGCACTACCTCGTCTACCAGGACGACGGCAACCTCGTCATCTACAACGCCAATGACCGAGCAGTCCGCTCGCTCGCCGACCTCGGCCTCGACACGAGCAGCATCACCGGCATCCGCTTCCTCGAAGGCGGCCGCCTCGTCACCATGAACGGCGACCAGGAGGGCTGGAGCAACGGCGACGCCACCCAAGGCGGGCCGTACTACCTCGCGCTCGTCAACGGTGTGCTGCGCATTGGCGCGATCGATGGCAACCGACCTCGCGTGATTTGGTCGAGCCAGGGTCGCCGCTAGTCGAGGACCGCGCCCGGACCCACTCTCCAGCGGGGCTGTTTCCTCAGGGAGGCAGCCCCGCTGCCGTTGGATTCGAGGCGATTCGGATTGACACGGGCACAGCCGCGCCGAACTTCGTCCACACGTCCACACGTCCACACGTCCACACGTCCACACGTCCACACGTCCACACGTCCACAGCCGTGCTGCTCTTCCTCGACGACTACCACCTTGGCGATCCGCTCTTTCTCTCCGGGCTCGCCCAGGACATCGCGCGTGCGCGGCGGCCTGCCCTGCTGCTCCACTCAGGCCGAGAAGCTGCCGCGAAGGCCCTCGAAGCCCAGGGCATCTTCGATCCCGATGTTGTGATCGGCGGCGAGCTAGGCGCCCATGCTGCAGTGGTAGAGCGCGCCGTACGCGACGAAAACCGCATCATCGCTGCAGCCCTGACCGAGGCAGGGGCTGCGACGGTCCGCCTCCTGGCGTCCGACCGGAGCTTGGTGCAGCCAGCCAAAATCGACGTGGAACTTGGCAATACGGACTGGATCGCGACGCTCCTCCGGCAGCGTGCTTGCGTCGTTCTAGGAGCGCTCGAGGCTACGGAGTCCACAACCAGACTGCTCGACCCTGCAGAGCTCGCAGCCCGCTTGAGCGAGGCGCTGGGTACCCCCCTCGTCGTGCTTACTACGAGCCGTACACCTGGGGTGCTCGTGGACGGCCAGACTGTCGAAGCAATTGGGATCGAAACACTTGCGGATCGGCGCGAGATTCCGGCGCGTGACGTTGCCCAGCAAGCGCATTGGCGCGGGGCGCGCGTGGTGATCACGTCCCGCACGGGCGCCTTTGATCCGAGAGGTGCCCGGGGCACCAAACTTTCAAGTTGAGATGAACGCGAAGGACTCTCCACGCCGAGCTTGAACCATGGTAAATCGGTCAATACTGCGCATTTTGACCGAGTTTTGGTTGACCTAGCCATCAAGTGGGCCTATGTTTCTCGTCGCATTTTTGCACCTATAAAGTCGTTTCGGCAGTGCTTCGTCGCACGAGTGCCAAGCCTCAGCCGGCCGTCTCACTTCATTCTCCTCCTCCATACAACCCCGAGGAATTCCTCATGGCTAACCGCTATTCCGATCTGAAAGCCCAACTCGAGAGCGTCGAGCGCGACCTCGAGCAGTTCTACGACAAGGGCAACAAGGCTGCGGGCACGCGTGCCCGCAAGGGCCTGCAGGACCTCCGCAACCTCTGCCAGGAGGTGCGTCAGCAGATCCAGGCCATCAAAAAGGGCGAGGCGTAGGTCCTCTTCGGCGCGATGTGTGTCGCGCCCCCGCCACCCAGTTCGAGAGGCTGCCCCACCGGGTAGCCTCTCGCTTTTTTTGCGACAAACCGGTCTCTGCTTGACATTCGGTGTTGCGGAACCGTCCGAAGTTTGGCCGGACATCGACCCAACGTGACGCTGTGCTCAGTTGGCACGGCATCTGTACCCGCGTCTCCCACCTCATCGGCGCGCTCGCCTTGAGGCTGCTCTCCAACACACACCCTGACCAACTCTCATGACTCTTCGCTACCTCTCGCTTGTCTTGCTCTTAGTCCTGCCGCTCTCCGCCCGCGCGCAGGAAGCCGACACCCTATCCGCCGCCGATGGTTGGCGCTCTTCGCTCGTGGGTACCATCGCAGGCAGCCAGGCTGCCTACGACAACTGGGCCGAGGGCGGCGTCAACTCCCTAGCCTTCACCGCGCAGGTGGATGGTCTCTTCGAGCGCGTCAACGGTGCCTTTCTGCAGGTGCACGAAGTCCGCACAGCGTTTGGCCAGATCAGGCAGGAAGACGTGGATTGGCGCAAGGCGGTCGACCAGCTTCGCTACGCCTTCAACCTCCGCTATCAGGGCACCGGCGTCTGGCAGCCCACCTTCGTCTTTGAGGCGCGCAGCCAGTTCGCCTCAGGGTTCGTCTACGACGCTAACCCCGCCGACTACCCCGTCCTGCTCGCCGGCGAGACCGAGACGGTCGAGGAACTAAAGACCTCGGACTTCTTCTCGCCGGGCTACCTCACGCAAGCGTTGGGCATGACCTACGACCGGGGCTCCTGGTACACGGCGCGTGTCGGACTCGGGCTTCGGGAAACCATCGTTGCTATCGAGCGGCTCCAGCCGCTGTATGGCAACGATGCGGGGAGCACCGTCCGCCTCGAAGCAGGTGTCGATGGGCTCGTCCAGGCCCGCCGCCAGATCATGGAAAACGTGCTGCTCACCTCCCGCCTGTCGACCTTCTACTCGTTCAGCGAGACCGGTGTGGCCCCTGACTTCCTCTGGGAGAATACGCTGCTGATGAAGGTCAACGACTTCCTCAACGTGACGCTCGAAGCGGCCCTGCAGTACGACGAGAACTTCTCGGAAGACCTCCAACTCAAGCAGGTGCTCTCGGTAGGCGTCTCGTACGCACTGCTCTAGCGACAAGGCACGCAGCGGCACCGGGCACCACGTTGGCCCTCGGCACGGTGCCTCTGCGCTCGTAGATTGCGCCTCGGGGATCGGTGGCGCGGAGTGAGTTGGCCCTCCCGGATGCCAGTTCTACCGCGTCGGCCGGTCCCCTTTTTCCTTGTCGTAGCTCACAGGGTGCAGGCCTCAACTCGAAGGCCCCAGGACGATAATCGCAGCTCCGATGCACGAAGCAGTACGACGGCGGCCGTGGGTATCGATCGGTGTAGGCGTTTACGTGGTCGTGTGCGCGTCACTCTGGCCGGTGCCTGTGTTCGGTGTGCTGCACGCCGAAGCGAGCGCGGTGGTGGCGGGCGTTGGATTCATCGTGAGCGGGCTCGGTGCCTTAGTGGCTTTCCGCGACGGAGCCTCGTTCTCGTCGGTCGCGCGCACCTTCGTCACGCTGCTCGCGGTGCCGTGGGCCATGCTCACCTTGTCGCTTCTGTGGCGTGCGAACGCGGGCTACCTGCTCGGGCTCGCCCTCTTCGCCACGTTCGCGGTGCCGAGTGTACTGCTCGCCGTAGCGGCCGCGTATGCCCTGCACCACAGCCGCGTCCGCTGGAAGCGCACAGTGTTCGTACTCGGTAGTCTCAGCCTCCTGTTCGGAAGCCTCGTCTATGATCTGGGGCTCCACCCGCAGGTCTACACCTACAACCCGGTCTTCGGCGGCGTCCTCGGGCCGATCTACGACGAAGAGCTGGCGGTGCGCCCGGGCCTGTTCTGGGCGAAGGGGCTCACACTCATCCTCGCAGCCTGGCTCGCGTGCCTCGGGGAGTGGCTTCTATGCCGAATGCAGGGCGGCAACACACGACGATATGTGCTAACAGGTGGTGGGCTGAGCCTTGCCCTTGCCGCCGGCCCCCTCTTGGCTCCACGCCTCGGCATCGTCACGACCTACGAGGCCCTCGAACGAAGTCTAGGTGGTCACCTTGCCACCAACCACGTCGATCTGTTCTACGACCCGACCTCGCTGGATGCGGAGGAAGCCTGGCAACTCGGACAGCTGCATGAGTTCCGCTACGCCCAGCTTCGGGAGGCGCTCGGGGTGGAGCCGCAGCAGCGCATCCAGAGCTTTGTCTACCCGGACGCAGGCACTAAGGCGCGGCTCACTGGGGCACGAACGACGAGCGTGGCTCCGGTTTGGCTCAGCACGCCGCAGGTGCACCTCCTCGAAAACCGCATCCCGTCGTCGCTGGCGCACGAACTCGCGCACGCCTTCTCACGCGAATTTGGCGGCATCCTCAACGCATCCTGGTCGATCGGGTTGGTCGAAGGACTGGCTGTGGCGGTGGAGCCGCCCGACGGGGCACCCGACCCGACAGCACAGGTCGCGGCGGCGCTGCACGTGGCTGCCGACGACGAGGGCGTCGGACTCGGCTCAGGGGCTGAAGACTTGGCGGCTGCCCTCGTCCGGACGCAGTCGCTGACGGGTTTCTGGGGCGGGCGCGCGGCGGTGTCCTACACCACGATGGGCGCGTTCGTCGGCTGGCTCCTAGACTCGTACGGCGCGGCTCCGGTCCGGGCCGCCTACCCCTCGCTGGACTACGCGTCGGCATTCGGCGTCCCGCTCGACACGCTTGCCTTGCGGTGGGCGCAGTATATCGAGGCGCAGCCCCGAGACACGCTCGCCGAAGCCGTCGTGGCCTACCGGTTCGTCCAGCCGTCCCTCTTCGAGCGGGCGAGCCCCCACCACGTCCCGCGTCCCATCCGCCTGACACGTGCTGCGCACGACGCGTTGTACCCCACGCGGCACACGGTGGAGCCCGACACGGCGACAGCTCGGAAGCGCCTCGCGGAAGCGCTCGCCGAGGAGCCGCACTACCCCGCAGCACTGTGGCTGTGGTCGGCGATGCAGATCGCCGAGGGCCGAGCCGCCACCGTCGTTACCGCCATCGAGAAGGCGCTGGCCGCCGACACGCTCGTCGCGCAGAGTCCCCAGCTTGCCATCCGGCTGGGAGACGCCTATGCCGTCCTCGGCGATTCCACACAAGCACGCCTGACCTACACACGTGCAGCCACCCTGCTCTCGCCTTTCGCTGACCTCAGCCGAGCGGTCCTTGCGCTGAAGCAAGAGGCAGCGCCGGAGGCCCTGCGTTGGTTTGTCCATCCCTATGCCCATGCAGAGTCCGCTGCCGCCTTGGAAGCTCTTGATGAGCCCGCCATGGCCGCGATCCAGTGGGCCCTGGCCGACGACTTCGACCGCGCCGCAAGCGCGATGCGATCCTACGAACCAGACGATCCCCTCCTTGCACGCGCTCGTCTCGTTTGGCTGTCAACCTACACGATGCGAGCGAGACGCTACACGGAAGCCACACGGCTTGCAGCTCAAACCGAAGCCGCGTTCAGTGCCGATGGCCAACGCTGGCACGCCCGGTTCTGGGCAGACCGCGTCGAACTCAACAGATGGCTTTCTACAGGTAAACCGTCATCCCCGCGCACGCGCTGACAGGGGTAGGTTTTCGCAAAACGATGTCATCCTGAGCGAGCGCAGCGAGTCGAAGGATCTATGGGCCAGCACCATAGCCCCACCTTGTCAGAGAGATACGAACAAGATCCTTCGACTTCATCCGCTGCGCGGATTG
>JBCCLD010000080.1:0-13757 GCA_039027055.1 Bacteroidota bacterium | reverse complement strand
GGGGTGGTTGACCGAATCAGCTACCCTGTCACGTCCAAAGCCGAAAGCGCAGAAGACTCCTTGAGTGTGCACTAGGGCGTGTGGACATTGATCGGGTCAGGTGCTCACGAGACGCCGTTTGCGTCTCCGAAAGGCGCACGAGGAGCGCGATCCCGTAGGATCGAGTGACGAGTGGAACGCAGCGGAGGCCGAACGGAGGCCGTGAGCGCCGATCAGACCGATTGTCCACACGCCCTAGGCAGGCGCGGCCCTACATCCTCAGAGCGTGCGTCCGCGTGGCCTCACCGAGGCGGCTCCGTTACCTATTGCTGAAGTGACCGTTGTCCGGATCGAATGGCGCCGTGTATGGTACGTGAAAGGCCCTCGCAAGCACCGCGCTTGCGTTGCCGTTGTCTTTAAAGACACGTAGCTTGCGCGTCGCCATCCCCAGATGCCTCTGCGCCGCACACCCCCCTTGCGCGAGGCGTCCTTGCCTGCTCCCACGGCTATGACCGCTTCGACGTTCGCCGCCGCTCTCGCTGAACGCCTCCTGGACGCGCTCCCGGACGACCAACCGCTCGGGCGGGACGTCTTGGCGTCCCTGCCCGTCCCGGTGGCCCACTTCCTCGACGGCTGGCTCGCCCAGCACGTCGGACGCGTCGACGCCACGCTGCGCTCGCCGTGGGTGTCCGAGACGCCCGAGTTGGCCGCTGTCCGCGCAGACCTGGTGACGGCCATGCAGTACTACGCCCAGGTGCCCGTCGAGCGGCGCGTGCAGGTCCTACGCTACGCCACGACGCGCGTGGTGGGCTTCCTCGTCGCGCCCACGGAGGCCTTGGTCAAGACCGTCGGAGAGACAGGCGCGGGGCCGTATCCGGTGGAGACGGTGCTGACCCGCCTAGGCTGGTTCGCGGGCCACCCGACGCTGGCCGAGGTGCTCCGCAGCTACTTCGACTGGAAGGGCATGCAGCACGTCACCACCGCCGACCTACGCCGCCTCGTTCCGCAAATCGACGAGCGGCTGGCAGAGGAAGAGTCGCTGAGCGACCGAATCGACCGGCTCATCCCGCTCTACGACCTCAGCGAACGACTGGGCGACGGACGCCGTCTCCCGATGGCGCTGCTTCGCGACCATTTTGCCGCGCGCAGCCTCGACCTTCCGCCGCACGCGGAGCCAGCGGCGGCGGTCAGCGAGGCGGAGCTCCTCACGATGCTCCAGGGCGACACGCCCTCTATCCCGATCAATCCCGAGGCACTCACCGTCGAAGACGACGACCTCGGCTTCGCATCGGCGCTCCTCGAGGCCGAGCCAACCGAGGAGACAGCTAGCCCAGCCTCCCCTGCAGAACCCTCTCTAGATTCGCCTACCCCGGAGCCTGCGCCCATGGCGCCGGCGTCGGTCAGGGCCATAGAGGCAACTCACGAGAACCCCGAACAGGAGTCCGTGCCCGCCTCCGCGAATCCTACCGAGGAGGAGAGCACCACCGAGGAGCCAGGCACGAGCGCGCACCCTACACCACCGGTACCTGCATCGGCTCTCGACGCCCCCTTGACCGAGTTGCAAGGCACCTCGCTGCCTTCTACTGGGCTAGAGGCCCATGCTCCCGACGACGATAGGCCCGCCGTCTCCGACGTCCTACCAGCTGACGAGGCCGCACTGGACGAGGCCGCACTGGACGAGGCCGCCCAGCCTAACGCAGCGCACACCGAGAACGCACCTACCGGGCCATCCGGCCCGGCCACCATCGAAGAGGCCACGCGCGACGAGCAACCGCTCTGGAGCCAATACGCGGCTCCGGAGACGCCCAGCGTCAACGACCGCTTTGCCGACCCGGACGCACCGACCGCACCAACCGCCGAGGACGACGAGGAGGTGCCCCTCTGGAAACGCTACTTCTCCGGAGGCGACTCCGGCCCTACCCCTACCGAAGACGCACTTCCCTCGGAGACGGACGTCGACGTGCGCCCGGCCACCATGGACGTCTCGGCACCGGAACTACCGCGCCCCGAGACCCCGGCAACGGCAGCCTCGCCCCCGCCCGTAGCTACCGAGCCGACCGAGCAACCTGGAACCGAGGGACCTGACCCTGAACAGCCTGACACCGGCCCGGCGCTCAGCGCGCTGGAGCTTCGGCTGCTCGGCGACGTGGCGGACCAACGCGCCTCGTTTGTTGACGAGCTGACCAACGGCGATGCGGCAGCCTATGACGCGGCCCTCCAGGCCATCGACCAAGCGGGGTCTTGGATCGAAGCCTCCCAGATCATCACCCAGGATGTCCTGCGACGGTACTCGGTCTACAGGTGGAACCCTCAGGCAGTCGCGTTCCTCAACGCGGTCGAGACGTACTATCATCGGTCATCGCACAGCTAGTGGCGCGCGCTCGCGCGGGCCGCTCGTCCTGTCGAAAATCTGGTCGCAGCGTGTGCAGCGGTAATCGAGCCGGCTTAGAGGGGCGCTGGCACCGGCCATGAGCAGCACCATCGCGCCGAAGCTGTAGCGCGGGATCGCGCGCACCTCGGGATGACCACGCCGATGCCCGCACGTTCAGGCCGGGCCCTCGTACACGGGCGACGCGCTGGTCGGATCGGTCATGCCCCCATAGTTATGCGTCCGTGCCGAGGCGCACATCCTTCGCGCGGAGCTGGAGCGTCGTCCGGCCGTTCCAGGTGTTGTCTTCCACGCAGAACGCAAGCTCAAGCGCGCGACCACGCCGGGCGCTCTGCAGGACCTCGGGCAGCCGCTCGGCCAAGCCGAAGCCGATCACGCTCATCGGGCGTCCGCCGTCGCGCTGCGCCACGCGCATGCGAAGGTGCTGGCGGTCGGCCCCGCACGTCGAGGGCTGGCCGACCACGCGGAGGTCGCGGCCCCAAAACACCGGCTTGCGGTTGGCCGGACCGAACGGGCCGAACTGCTGGAGGACACGCCAGAACTTGCCGCCGTGCCCGTCCACCTCGTTAAGGTCGAGCTGCGCGTCGAGTTCGATCTCGGGTTCGAGTTGGGCGGGCTCCACGGCGCTCTCGATGGCGTCGCTGAGGCGCGCGCGCAGCTCGGGGATGTGGCCCTTGTCGAGCGCGAGCCCGGCGGCGAAGGCGTGGCCGCCGAAGCGCTCCAGCAGGTCCGAGCACGACTGGAGCGCGTTGTAGACGTTGATGCCCTTCACCGAGCGCGCGGAGCCCTTGACGTGGCCGTTGGTCTCGCCGTACGACGTGAGGAGCACCGTCGGGCGGTGGAAGTGCTCCGCGACGCGGCTCGCCGTGATGCCGATGACGCCGGGGTGCCAGTCGGCCCCATAGAGCACGAGCGCCTTCGGGTCGCCGTCCATGAACCGCGTCGCCTCGGCGAGCGCGACCGTGCGCGTGTCGTCGTCGAGTTCGCGGCGCTGGCGGTTGAGCGCTTCGAGCTCCTCGGCGAGCAGCTTGGCCTTCCAGCTGTCCGACTCGATGAGCAGGTCGACGGCGAGCGTGGCGTCGTCGAGGCGCCCGGCGGCGTTGATGCGCGGGCCGAGGTTGAAGACGATGGTCGAGGTCGTGGCCGTCGCGAGGTCGACGCGCGCCTGCTCGGCGAGGCGCAGCAGGCCGGGCCGCTGCGTCGCGCGGAGGCGTTCGAGGCCGGCGCGCATCAGCACGCGGTTCTCGTCCTGAAGCGGCACGATGTCCGACGCCGTCGAGACCGCGACGAGGTCGAGGTAGGGCCACGCCTCCTCTTCCGGGCGCCCCTGGCGCTGGAGCACGGCCTGGATGAGCTTGAAGCCAACACCGCAGCCGGAGAGGCCGTCGAACGGGTAGCCGCAGTCGGGGCGCTTCGGATCAAGGACGGCGACCGCCTCAGGGATCGTCTCCCCTGCCGTGTGGTGATCGCAGATGACGAGGTCGACGCCCTTGCTCTTGGCGTAGAGCGCCGCGTCGTGCGCCGTGATGCCACAGTCGAGCGCCACGATGAGCGTCGCGCCCGCCTCGATGGCGTGATCGATGCCTGCCTCGGAGAGGCCGTAGCCGTGGATGAATCGACTCGGGACGAAGAACGCCGGGTCGAGCCCCTGCGCGCGCAGGAAGCCCACCATCAGCGCCGTCGAGGTCGTGCCGTCCACGTCATAGTCGCCGTAGACGAGCACACGCTCGTTTTGGGCAATCGCCTGCAGGAGGCGCTCCACAGCAGGCTCCATGTCCTGCATGAGGAACGGGTCGTGGAGCGCAGGGAGGCTGTCCCGGAAGTAGTGCCGGGCCTCGTCGTAGGAGCCGATGCCGCGCGCGACGAGGGTGCGCGCGAGGGCCATCGGGAGGCGGTTGAGTTGGTAGCTCAGGCGGGTGACGGCCTCCAGGTCATCGACCTGGCGGAGCGTCCAGCGGGGGGTGGGCATGGGCGGACTCGTGGGGAAGCGCAGCGGGGCAGCTTCCGTATGACATTCGTTCGCCGCGAATATAACATGGGGGATTGGATGGCCTGTCGGCCTGTGGTGCGCTCGCCCGCGGCTCGCTTGTGGGACGTTCGCCTTCGGCTCACTGTTGTTTGTGGAGGGAGCTATGCCCAGCGCCGTGCCTCGCCCTGAGAGCCGTCAGCCGAGAGCCGTCAGCCGAGAGCCGTCAGCCGAGAGCCGTCAGCCTTCCCGCAGCCCGATCACCCCGAGCATCCGGCCCGTCTGCCCCTTTTCTGCACGGTAGGAGAAAAAGCGGTCGTTGTCGGCCACCGTGCAGCCAGGGTCGATGTGGAGGTGCGCCTCGTCGAGCCCGGCGCCGACGAGTTGCGCGCGGAGGACGCCCTTGAGGTCCACGTGCGGCTTCGCGCCCGGCGACGGCATGGTCACGAAGCGCTCGTCGAACTGCGCGGCGACCTCCGGACCGACCTCGAAGTGCGTCTGGCTGATGCACGGCCCGACGTAGGCGCGCATGCGGGACGGCTCCGCGCCGAGGTGCTGCATCGCCACGACGGTCCGCGCCGCGATGTTCGCCACGGTCCCGCGCCACCCGCTGTGCGCAGCCCCGACGACGCGGGCGACAGGGTCGGCAAGCAGCACGGGCGCGCAGTCGGCGACTTGGATGGCGAGGAGCAGGCCTGGCTGGCTCGTCACGAGGGCATCGCGCTCGCGGTAGATGCCCGCCGCCGCGACCGTTTCGACATCGGCTCCGTGGACTTGCCCCGCGAGCACGAGCACGTCCGCCGGGTCTGCCTGCGCGTGGAAGTCGAGGGCGCGGAGCAACGCCGCCTGGTGCGCGCGGCGCGTGTCGGCGTCGGTCTCCGTGTTGGTGCCGAGGTCATAGCCGAGGTCCCCATGCGCGATGCCGTCCGGCGCGTGCCGCGTGGTGAACGCCGCTGTGACGGCGGGGATGTCCGCGAATAGACCAGAGCGCAGGAGGTGCTTTTCCATGTTCGATGTGTAGGTTTACGATTGCCTGATTTTCATCTCGTTTGCCTCGCACACAATCGCAAATCACCCATCTAGAATCCCAAATCCTCTGGCATCGTCCGGCCGGTCCACAGCCGGAACGCCTCAGCGGCCTGCCCGATAAGCATCGCCATGCCACCGAGCGGAGTCGCGCCGCGAGCGGCGGCCTCGCGGAGGAAGCGCGTCTCGGCGGGCGTGTAGACGAGGTCGTAGGCGATCTGCCCCGCGTGGAAGTCGGCGGCATGGGGCCACGGCGTCTCGGCCTCGTACGCCCCGTGCATGCCGAGCGGCGTCGCGTTGACGAGGAGTGTGGCGCCTTGGACCGCTGCTGAGGCATCGTCGTTCGACAGCACGGCGAGGAGGCGTCGTGGGTCGAGTTGAGCAAAGTCGTCGGCGAGGGCTGTCGCCTTGGCAGGCGCGCGGGCGACGAGCGTCAGTCGGGCGAGCCGTACCTCGGTGAGCAGCGCATAGACGACAGCGCGGGCGGCGCCACCGGCGCCAAAGACGACGGCCTCGGCTCCGTTGAGTTGACGGGTGTGCGGGCGCAGCGGCTCGAAGAAGCCCGCCGCGTCGGTGTTGGTCCCGAGGAGCGTCCCGTCAGGCTGTGGCACGACGGTGTTGACGGCACCGATGGCTTCGGCGACGGGCGTGAGCGCGTCGAGGTGCGGGAGGATGGCCTGCTTGTGCGGGATCGTCACGTTCGCCCCGAGCACACCGAGCGCGCGGAGGCCTGCGACGGCATCGCCCAGGTCGTCGGGCGCAACACGCGACGCAAGGTAGACGGCGTCGATGCCGAGCGCGCGAAACGCGGCGTTGTGGATCGCGGGCGAGCGCGAGTGCGCCACCGGGTCGCCGAGGAGCAGCGCGAGGCGGGTGTGAGCCGTCGGAGTCATAAGCAGGAAGTCAGAAGTTCGAAGGGAGAAGGAGGAAGTACCCCCTACCTCCGAGCGCTCGCTGCGGCGCAAGCTCCTGCCGAGGTGCCTCGGTTGGCC
Organism: Bacteroidota bacterium; assembly: GCA_039027055.1. GTDB lineage: Bacteria > Bacteroidota > Rhodothermia > Rhodothermales > Rubricoccaceae > JBCBEX01. The sequence continues at coordinate 7,405 of JBCCLD010000080.1, read as the reverse complement.
AGGGCACAACTGACCTCCAGAGCCCCGCCGTAGCACGTTCGCCCGAGAGCTTGGCACAAGTGAAAGCCCGCGCAAGCTACCGAGCGCCGGGACCGGACGCCGCCCCTGACGGTTCTACCTCGCCCACTTCGACCTTCTCACTTCTAACCTCCCACTTCCGTTGCGCGTCGCTTCCATCGACATCGGCACCAACACCTGCCTCCTCCTCATCGCCGACGTGACGCCCGACGGCACACTCAGCGTGGTCTATCAGGAGGACTGCTACACACGCCTCGGCCAGGGCGTCGATGGCAGCAAGAACCTGCACCCCGCGGCCATCGAGCGGGTGATGACGGCACTGACCGCGTACAAGCAGCAGGCCGACGCGCACGGCGTCGACGCCGTCGTGATCGGTGCAACGAGCGCGTCCCGCGACGCCGCTAACCGGCACATCCTGGTGGGCCGCGCGCGCGACGAGCTCGGCCTCGACTACCGTGTGATCGCAGGCGAAGAAGAAGCCCGGCTCAGCTTCCTCGGCGCGCTCTCGGCGTTCCCTGACCTCGACCGTGCGGTCGTCCTCGACATCGGCGGCGGCTCGACGGAACTCATTACGGGCCGCCGCACGGACGATAGGGCGCAGGGCGGCATAGAGATCGAGCACCGCGTGAGCCTCGACGTGGGGGCGGTGCGGCTCACCGAGCGCTGCTTCGCGACGATCCCGCCGAGTGCCTCCGACATTGCCACCGCGCGGTGCCTCGTCGCGGACGCCCTCACGGCGGTCCCGCTCGACGGTCCCCTCCCCCTCCTTGGGGCCTCGGGCACGACGCGGGCGCTGGCCAAGCTCGTCGCCCCCAGCAACCCCTGGCAGGACGTGCCCGCGGCTGACATTCGCGTGTGGAGCGAGCGGCTGCTGACACTCACGCCTGACGCCGTGCTCGCGCTCAACCCCGAGATCATGCACGGTCGCAGCGACGTGTTAGCGGCAGGCGTGCTCATCCTCGACCTCGTGTGCACGACGGGCGGCTTCGCCGCGTACCGCCCCAGCCCGCGCGGCCTGCGCTACGGCCTTGCCCTGGACTGGGCGCTGCGCCACGCCTAGCTACTCCCTTGCATCGGCGGCAGCGACTTCGGGGAGACGTTCCACTGTGCGTAGGCGTGCCCCAGACCCGGTGTCCCACACGATAAGCGGCAGCCGAATGCCGCCCGTCACAAACTGATCGACGCCCGGCCGAAACTCCCCGGCGAAGAGCAGTCGACGGCTGCTGAAGCTCGCCGTCTGCGTCATCTGTTTCACGATTGGCGTGCCGTCAGGATCGCCAAAGGCAGTCGGGTCTAGGAGCGTCGTGTTGCCGTCGAGGTCGAGCGCCGCGAGGAGACGGCCATCAGGCCCGGATGTGAGCTTGGAGACGAAGTCGGGGTGGACACGCACCGAGTCAATCCGCACACCCGTATCCAGGTCCACGGCGATGACATCGCCCCCCACGCCGGCGAAGAAACCCGTGCGCCCGCCGGGCAGCACAGCCACGTCCTTGACGTTGCGTTGCCCGTCGCGGGGGCGCAGCTTGGCCGTCCACGCATGCACGACCTCGCCCGTGGCGATATCCATGAGCCGCGCCTGCCCATCGAAGCGCGCAACGAAGAGCCACCCGCGCTCGGGCACGACATCAAAATCCTCAACGATCAGCGGACTCCCATTCGGCATCGTGTCTCGCCCCAGATCGTAGACCCGGCCGGGAGTTCCTGTGCGCCAGGCGTGGCTCGTCAGCGTGCGCCCCTCCCCAGCTGCGAAGAGCAGACCGTCGGGCGTAGTGCCGTCGGAGCCAAAGCGGGCGACGTTGACGCTTCCGGACCGGTCTTGCACGTCGAATACGAGCGTGCCCGTCGTCAGGTCCATCACGGCGAGGCGACCGCCGTTGCTGCCGAACGCCACGTAGCGGCTGTCGGACGAGAACGCGAAGCCGAAGAGGCGCTCGCCATCGCCCGCGTAGCGCCGCTGCAGGCTCCAGTCGTCGGCGTTCCAGATCAGGAGGGTACCCGTGCCGGTGCTCGTTGCGGCGAGGGTGCCATCCGGCGAAAAGGCGAGGTCGGCCCGCACGGCGCGCTGCGCAGTGGCAGGGAGCGTACAGAGGAGGGCGACGAGTAGGACGAGGAGGTAGCGCATGGGAAGAGCGAGCGGCGAAAGAAGAGCAAGGGACGAGAAGAGCGGCCGACGACCAAGTCGGCAAGAAGGGAGCACGCTTTCGTGCATACGCGGTGCCAGACTGTGATGCGCGCCGTTTCGGAGGGGCTGCTGCGCCCCACTGCGCGCCCGCGCCCAGTCCGCCGGGCGGCGCCGCTCGGAACCCGCCTCGACTGCCCCGGTGACACCGCTCGGTCGCTGCACTCGATTCGCCTCTCTCCACGCCCATGACGCCGATCAACCTCGCCGACAAATTCGCTGCGCTCGACGGGCTCTGGGAACCCCGCGTGATCGCCGAACTCAACGGACAGGCCGTCAAGGTGGCGCGCGTGCAGGGCGAATTCGTCTGGCACACCCACGACGACATCGACGAGCTCTTCTGGGTCGTGCGCGGGCGGTTGCGGATCGAATTCCGGGACCGCGCGGTGGAGCTAGGCCCGGGCGAGGTATGCGTGGTGCCGCGTGGCGTGGAGCACCGGCCCGTCGCTGAGGAGGAAACCGAGATTGTGCTGTTCGAGCCGCGCGGCGTCGTCAACACCGGCGATGCGGCCCCATCCGACCTCACCGCCCCTGTAGACGCGCGCCTCTGACGCTCTTCGCCAACCCTCTGCGATTGACGGCGAACGAGCACCCTACGTGCACGTTTATGCGACGTCCGTTGTAAGAGTTGAGATGCTGTCATCCTGAACTCGATTCAGGATCTCTGACGACTGTGATGTTTCGCAGCACCGCTGAGATGCTGAATCAAGTTCAGCATGACAAGGTCGGAAGTATGCAGCCGGACCTGGTATCACATTTTCACACGTTCACACCTCCCAAGCGATGCCTCCGTCCAACGCCGGGCCGCAAGCGCCCACGCCCCCCTCGATCCCCGGCGTCAAGAACGCCATCGCCGTCGCATCCGGGAAGGGCGGCGTCGGCAAGAGCACCGTCGCGGCCAACCTCGCCGTCGCGCTCGCGCGGCAGGGCTACCAGGTCGGCCTCGTCGACACCGACATCTACGGCCCGAGCGTCCCGACGATGTTCGGCGTGCCCGAGGGCGAGAAGCCGCGCCTCAACGAGCAGCGTAAGATTATCCCGCTGCGACGCTACGGCGTGAAGCTGCTCTCGATGGGCTTCCTCGTGGACACCCGCAACGCCGTCATCTGGCGCGGCCCGATGGTGTCGTCCGCCGTCCGGCAGTTCCTCAACGACGCCGACTGGGGCGAACTCGACTACCTGATCCTGGACCTTCCGCCGGGCACGGGTGACATCCAGCTCACCATCGTGCAGACGATCCCGCTCACCGGGTCCGTCGTCGTCTCGACGCCGCAGAAGGTGGCGCTGGACGACGCGCGCAAGGGCGTGGCGCTGTTCCAGAACGTGAACGTGCCCGTGCTCGGCATCGTGGAAAACATGGCCTACTTCGCGCCGCCCGACCTGCCCGACCGGCGCTACTACCTCTTCGGCCAAGGCGGGGCACGCAAGCTCGCCGAAGAACTCGGCGTACCGCTCCTCGGCGAGGTGCCCATCGAAGAGCAACTCCGCGAGTCCGGCGACCGGGGCAAGCCCATCGTCGTAGCCAACCCGGAGAGCGCATCAGCGCAGGCCTTCCAGCGCATCGCGGAAGACGCCGTGCGCCAAGTAGAGCTCCGCAACGAGTCCGCGCCGCCGACGCAGCCGATTGAAATTCTGTACAAGTAGTTCAGGACGTCGGTGTTTCAGTATCTCAGTGCCCTGAGTCCCTTCGATGCACGCGCCGCTCGTCCGCTACCTCCGCGACTGCTTTGAGGAGGACCACCGCCGCTCGACGCTGTGGAACGTCTTCGCGAAGACCATCGGGCCGCGCTACGTCGTCCCGGAACGCGAGGACATCCTGACGGGCGACCTGACGCTGCTGCCGCTCGTCGGCGAGACCGCGGAGGACTTCCAGAAGGCAACGGCGCTCTACCAGCGCGAGAAGGAACTGCTCTACGCGAGCCTGTTCGTGGTCGGCGCGTGGCCCCGCACCGAGCAGGACCGGGACGACGACGCGGGCGGCGCGTTCGGGCGGCCTGTGCGGATCTGCGCACCGCTACTCACCTTCCCCACCACACTGGAGGAGCGCCCCGGCGGCACGTTCGCCGCGCCTGACCTCAGCGACCCGCGCCTCAACGAAGGCCTCCTCCGCGCGCTCGACCCCAGCCAGGAGGGCGAGCCGTCGCTGAGCGAACGACTCTGGGAGCGTCTCTCCATCGAGCCGCTAGGTACCGAGCCGCTGGGACACACGGGCGTCTACGAACTCACGGCCCTGTTACAGACGGCGCTGCCGACGCTCGACGTGACCCAGGCCGAGGCCTTTCCGGCGCTCGTTGATGCGGCAGCCTTGCGTGCGCGGATGCCGAAGCGCGGCCTCGCACTCCTCCCGGCTTCGGTGCTGCTGCTCGCACCGCGTGGGCGTGGGACCCGCGGCGTCCTCAGCGAACTCGAAGCACTCACCACCGCGACCGAGCTATCGGACCCGCTGCGATTTTTGTTCACCGGCCGGCAAGCCGCTGCGTCTCGGTATCCCGGCGACCACATCGTCCCGGCCATCCTGAGCCGCCCGCAGCAGGCCATCCTCGACCGCGCGGCTGAGCGGATTGTATCGGTCGTGATCGGGCCGCCGGGCACGGGCAAGTCGTTCACGATTGCGGCGCTTGCGGCGGAGCACGTCCTGCGCGGCGAGACGGTGCTCGTCGCCTCCAAGATGGACCACGCCGTGGATGTCGTCGCCGACAAGATCGAGGGGCAACTCGGCATGCCGGGCGTGGCGATGCGCGCGGGGCGGCGGGGCTATGGCAAGGCGCTCAAAGCGTACTTCCGCCAACTGCTCAGCGGGATGCACACGAAAGACGCGCCGACGCAGCGCGGGCTCAAGGACCTGCGCGAGAGCCTGCTGCGCAGCCTCAAGCAGATCGACGAGGCCGAGGCCGTGCTGGCCAAGCGCGAGCAACAAGAAGGTGCTCGGAGCCGGGCCCTCGCCGACACGCCGCGCAGCTTCCGCGCACGCTGGGCCGCGTGGCGCACGCGCCGCACGGAGCCCGTCTGGCACCTCGCCGAGCGCTACGAGGCCCGCCTCCGTCGCTTCGTCGTGGAGGCCCGCGACTACGCCCGCCAGCGCAATGCCTTTCGGCTGGCCGATGTCCTGAAACGGCGGCGGCTCGAAATCCAACTTCTCGACCAGGCCCTCCGCGCCCGCGCGAGCGGCACGCAGAAGAAACGCTTCGACAGCATCCGGCTCGACACGCTCCTGGCCGCCTTCCCCGTGTGGCTCGTTGCACTGGGCGACCTCGCGGAGACGCTGCCGATGGAACGCGAGCTATTCGACCTCGCCATCATCGACGAGGCGTCGCAGTGCGACCTCGCGAGCGTGCTGCCGCTCTTCCAGCGAGCGAAGCGCGTGGTGGTCGTCGGCGACCCGCAGCAACTGCGGCACCTCTCGTTTCTCGCGCACCCCCGGCAGGCGGCCCTCGCCGAGAAGCACGGCCTCGACGCCGCCACGGCCACCGACTTCGACTACCGCAGCCGCAGCATCCTCGACCTGATGGACGCGCGCATGGCCTCGCAGGACGACGTCGTCTTCCTTGACGAGCACTACCGCAGCGCGCCGCCGATCATCGCCTTCAGCAACGCGCGGTTCTACGGCGAGCGCCTCCGCGTGATGACGACGCGCCCCACGCCACCGCCCGTGCCCCCGCTTGTGCTGCATCGCGTGGACGGACACCGCGCGGCCTCGGGCGTAAACGAGGTCGAGGTCGAGCACCTGCTCGATGCGGTGGCGGCCCTCGTCGCAGAGGACGCCGAGGCGCCCGACGGGTCGGCGCGTTCCATCGGCGTGCTCTCCCCCTTCCGCGCGCAGGTCGATGCCCTCGCCGACGGCCTCGCGGCGCGGTTTGAGGCGAGCACCTTCGAGCGGCACCGGCTCATGGTCGGGACGCCGTTCACGTTCCAGGGCGAGGAGCGCGACGTGATGCTGCTCTCGTTCACGCTCGACGCCGGTGCGCACAGCGCCGCCTTCCGATACCTCGACCGCGCCGACGTGTTTAACGTAGCGGTCACCCGCGCGCGCTACCAGCAGCACGTCGTCACCTCACTCGATCCGCGCGAGGCTCCCTCCGGCTCGCTGCTCGGGGCTTACCTGCAGCACGTCGCCGAGGCGAATCCGATGGCCCTCGCCAACGTCACGCGTTCAGCTTCGCTTGACCGGTTTGCAGCCGAGGTCATCGCCGGGCTGGAAGCACGAGGCTGGACGTGCCGCGTGGCCTTTCCTATCGCCGGGCTGCACCTCGACCTCGTGGTGGTGGACGGGACGCACGCGTGCGGGATCGACTTGATCGGCTATCCGGGCGCGTTCGAGGCGCAGCTCGCGCCGGATCGCATCCGTATGCTCGGGCGAGCAACGCTCCCGGTGCTGCCGCTGCCCTATGCGCGCAGGCACCTCGACCGTGATGCCTGCCTCGATGCGGTCGGCGACGCGCTGAAACGCGCCCCGGCTCTTGCGCCCCATTTCATGCAAGAAACCGTGGAGGCGCACGCCGCGCTGCGAACCTGACGCCTACTGCGCCGTAGCACATCGATACACATCTAGATGCCGCTTATGAGCACCACGACTGCCCTCCACGACGACGCGTTAAACCCCGACCCTCTGTATGGGCGCATCGAAGAGACGCTCGACACGATCCGGCCCTACCTCATGGCCGACGGCGGCTCCGTGCGCCTGCAGAGCGTCACTGAGGACATGGTCGTCGAACTGGAGTTGCTCGGCGCGTGTGGCACGTGCCCGATGAGCATGATGACGCTGCGGGCGGGCATCGAGCAGGCGCTCAAGCGCGCCGTGCCCGAGATCACCCGTGTGGAAGCTGTCACCCCGTCCGCGCACTAAAGCGGAGAGACGGCCTCCGTATACCGCGCCCCGATTTCGTTCGCTCGTCGGGGTTTGCTGTTTGGATCGAGGTGCGTAGATTCTGCGCGCCCCTCCCCCTACGCCACCTGGCGTGCCCCTTTCGCGACGTGTGCCCGTCGGCTCCGCACCGGAGACCTCCCCGCCCGACCGGCAACACCACCCCACGTTGCCATGAGCGAGCACCGCAAAATCACCCGAATCTTTTTCGAGCCGTGTGCCGAGTCGCGGCGTCGCTGCGCGACGCACGGCTGGCAGGTACGCGTGCGCCGCAACGGCGCGCGCCACACCAAGTTCTTCTCGGACTCGCGCCACGGCACCCCCGAGGCGGCCCTCGATGCGGCGAT
>JBCCLD010000079.1:0-13831 GCA_039027055.1 Bacteroidota bacterium | reverse complement strand
GCCCGCCAGCCCGACTCCTCGGGAATGAGGAGGTAGCCCTCGTCCTGGTAGCGCGGCACGAGGCCGACGGCTTCGACCGCCGTGCGCGCCTCCACGAACTCGTAGATCGCCTGCCCCTCCTCGATGGTCTGCGTCAGGCGCGGCAGTGTCCAGTCGACGAGGTCGCCCACCGGCAGCGCGTCGAGGCCGGGCACGTCGGGGCGGACGTAGACGACCTCGCGCTTCTCCCAGTCGATGCCCTGGATGCGGCCGGGCTGGGCGCTGCGGAGCGTCTCCGACTGGTCGCGCAGCGCGACGAGGTCGCGGCGCAGCCGGATGAGGTCGGCGAGGTGCGGGTAGACGCGCGTCTGGTCGAAGGCGCGGCGGGCGCGCTGGAGGCCGGCGAGGAGGCGGTACTGGACGAGTTCGGCGTCGTCTGAGGCGAAAAGATCGAGGGTGAGCGAGTGGTGGGTGGCCATGGCAGGTGGGGCTGCACGGTGGAGGCTGCGTCGAAGTCGAAACCGAGGGGTGCGGAATGCCCCGGCTGGCCCATGAATACAGGCCACGCCTCACAAACGCAAACCACTTGCCAATTCACACTAAAATCCTAAATTAAAATAACATATAGCACTCATTTAATGAGAGTGCTAGCACTCCCCCTCCACCACTGCTTCACCTCCTTGGTTCGTCAAGCTTGGCCGATGAGGAGAGGGAGGTATCGCGCGAAGCTCGCGTTGCTTCATACGGATTCGGCGTCACGATGTCAGCCCAGCTCCGTGTTGCGTATTGCGTATCAGATCGAGGTCAACACGCAATACGCAACACCTGCTGTGGCCCCGACCTCGTCAGCGTTGCTGTGTCGGAGCAGTAGCGCGCCTCCTACCAGGCAGGCGTCGGTTACCGAGGTCACCGCTCGAAGCGATACGCCTCCATCTCCTCGGGCTTCGTAGCCACCTCTACGACGCCCTTGCACTCCTTGCAGCGGAAGGTGACGGAACTCGGGCGTGGGTGTGTGCCGAGGACGAACCGAAGGCTCGAAATCGGGCTGTACTTCCGCTCCGCTACGACGCGCGGGTGGTCTCGGCCATAGCCATGGATGCACGGCTGCGTCGCGGGTTCCTTGGAGGGACGCGGAGCCATGGCGCGCTCTGCGGCGAGGCGTCGGCGGCGCTCGCGGTCCCGCTCTCGACTATCCTGGAGGCGGCTCTCGGCAACCTGCGCCTCCCGCTCTGCGCTCTCGGAGTTCCAGCGGGTGATGGCCCGGTCCAGCGACCAGCGGCCGCCGCCCCAGACCGCATACACACACAGCAGCGCGAGGACGAGCGCGGAGAAGGCGAACGACTGGTTCGTCGCGAAGAACGCCTCGGGGAAGTGAACGATGAACGTGGCGCCGAAGAGCACCGGGATCTGGAAGAGCGCCGCGACGCGCGTGATCATGCCGACCGCGAGCAGAAGTCCTCCACCGAGGTGGGCCAGGCCGACGTAGTGGGCGAGTGCGACGGACGCAAACTCGCTGCCATCGGCTCCCGCCAGTTCGACGACAGCCCCGGTGTCGTTGAGGAAGACAATGCCGCGTGCGAACAGGCCGACACCGAGGTAAATGCGGATGAGGTCCAGGGCGATGTCGCGGTGGGCATCGGCCCAGGCGGTGATGCGGTCAGTCATGAGAGCGGAGGTCTGGAGACGGGCTTGCAGTCAGGAGAAGAGCTTTTGATATAGGTTGAGATTTCAAAGTTTTCAACAGAGTTCCGCACGCGTCCAAGATTTGTCCTGGCAGCCCCTCACGAGCCCTTTCTAGCACGTTGACCGCTTCACCTTGTCGGCTTTAGCGCCACCTCGCCCCCCTTTCCTCATGCCTCCACGGGGGCAAGCCCTGTCGAGTAGAAAAGCTCCAAACACGATGGCGAAACCGCTACGCCCTGGGCAACCCCAACAGGTCGCGATCCTAGCGCCCGAGCCAGTAGGTCGCCTTAACGAGGAAGATGTTCTCCGAGGGCAGGTCGAACACCGCGCCGAGGTCACGCCCGAGGTCGAAGTCGCTCACGAGTGCGTCGCCCACGCGCTCGTGCTGCCAGACGAGGAAGACCGCCGAGCCAGGACGGTACTCCCAGCGCAGCACTGCCGTGCCCTGCAGCACCCGCTCGTTGAAGTCGACGCGGCGGCGGATGTCGAACGTGTCGGCGGTACCCAGATCGCCGTCGGCGTCGATGGTGAGCGTGCCGTCGACCTCCGTAATCTGCGCGTCGTTGAAGAGGTCAAAGTCGTAGGTGCGCGGGCGGGCGAGGCCTTTGAGCTGGCCGTAGTCCACGACGAAGATCGACGGGCGGAGGAAGAGCTCGAACGACAGCTCAGGGGTGAACGTCCAGTCGAGGCGCGTGCCGATGACGAACTCGGTGGTGCGGGTGTCGGAGAAGACGAAGCGACGGTCGAACGTAGCGGTCGCGTTGGGGTCGTCGGTGCTGCGGTAGAACTGGAGGGGGTTGGTCTGCCAGTAGATCTCGGGCTCGAGTTCGAGGCGGACGGAGGGCGATGGCCGCCAGCCAAACTCCGTCTGAATGCTGGCCGAGGAGCCGTCGAGCCCGGTAAGCTCGCCGTCGACCTGCACCTCGGCGTAGACGGTGCGGCTTCGGTCGGTGTAGCCGGTGAGGATGCCGCCGATTTCGGCGGGCTTGCGCATCAGCGGGCCGCCGCGCGTGAGGCGGATGTCGAACACCTCGGGCCGCACGACGGCGCTCGCGAAGATGCCCCACCGGTTGTCGAAGAAGAGGTCGGCGAAGCCACGCAGGTAGGCCGTGACGAGGTCGCCGCCGTAGCTCCACGTGAGGCCCTGGTTGGACGACAGTTCCCAGTAGCGCAGCAGCGGACTGCTCGGGCGCGGCTGCCGGTAGGCAACGTTGCCTGCGAGCGAGAGGCCGTCGGCGCGGGTTTGGAAGCCGAGGTCGTTGAGTTCGAAGCCGGGCGTGGCGGTGGTGGCGGTGAGCGAGCCGAGCCAGCGGCCCGAGAACTTGCCGAACGACACCTGGCTGTAGAGCCCCGAGAGGCTCGTCGCGTCAGGGTCGACGGAGACGTAGCCCGCGTCGGGGCGCTGGTAGTAGCGGATCGAGCGCCGCTGGAGCGTGGTGATGAAGTCGGTGCTGCCGCGCACGTGCGACAGCGCGCCGATGCCACTGAGCACCCACGTGCGCCCGCCGCCGAACGCGTGCTCAAAGTCGAGACCGACCGTGTAGGCGCCCGACGCCAGGTTGTCGTTGAGCAGATCGCCGCTACCGAGCGCGCGGTTGGTGGCCGTGACGAGGCCGCCGAGCACAGAGCGTCCGCCGCGGAAGCCGCGCCGTGCCCGCACCACGCCGTAGTTCACCCACGGTTGCACGGTCGTCTCGCCGCGGACGAGGTTGCCGTCGTCGTCGACGTTGGCGAAGCGCTCGACCTCGCTGGTGGTGACGGCTTCGAGGACACCGAGGTCCCAGTCGCCGACGCGCCCCGTGAACTTGGCCGCGCCCGCGATGGTGGTCTCGGTCGGGGACTCCACGAACGTGCCGCCGACGCCGACGCGCGGGCTGGCGCCGATGCGGCGCGTGTAGAAGAAGTTGCGCGGGGCGAAGTCGCTGTTGAAGGTGCGCGTGCGGCCGAAGTCGAAGATCTCGGTGCCCTCGACGAAGAACGGGCGCTGCTCCTGGAAGAAGTCCTCGAAGATGGTCAGGTTGAGCACGGCCGGGTCGGCCTCGACCTGCCCGAAGTCGGGGTTGAACGTGGCGTTGAGCGTGAGGTCGCTTCCGATGCCGAGCTCGAGGTCGGCTCCGGCGGCGAAGCGGAGGGCGTTCGCGTCGAAGAACGGGTCGGCCTCGTCGCCGGGGAGGCGTTCGAGGCGCAGGGCGGAGTAGGGCAGCACCTCGGCGCGGGCACGCGGCTGGAGGTCTTCGACGCCGCGCAGGGTGCCGAAGCGCGACACGTAGCCCAGCACGTCGGGGAGGATCGGGGCCCAGAACGACGCCTCGTCGCGGTGGGCGATGTCGCGCTGAAGTTGCAGCCCCCACGTCGGCGTGCCTGAGTCGAAGCGGAGCTGCGAGAGCGGGATGCGAAACTCGGCGCTCCAGCCGTAGTCGGTGCGTGCCGTGCGGGCTGCGTAGACGCCGTCCCAACTGTCGTCGGCGTCGGTGTCGTTGAAGAGGACGCCGTCCTGCTGCGTGCCGCCCGCGGTGACCGCGAAGTAGTAGCCCGTGCGCCCGTCGCCCCGCCCGTCGATGTCCACGGAGACGCGGTCGCTCTCGGGGTAGGTGTCGCGGCGGGAGACGCGCGCGAGGTAGGTGCTAGGGTCGGCGACGTAGTTGCGGAAGGCGACGTAGAGCGCGCCGTCGTCGAAGAGCACGAGGGCTTCGGTGCGCTCGCTGCTCGGCTGGCCCGCGTCCGGCTCGCGCTGCACAAAGTTGGTGGCGACGGCCGCCGCGCCCCACGCCGCCTCGTCGATGCGTCCGTCGATGGCAATGCGACCGCTGCGTCGCTCCGCGTCGAGTTGGGGCGGCACGGTGCGGTCGGCGGGCTGAGCCGCAAGCGGCGTGGCGAGGCTGCCCGCAAGAAGTAGCAGGACGAGCGCGGTGGTGGCGCGCGCGGTGGTCCACATGGAACGACGGGTAGGGTTAGGAAGAGCAGCTGCCAAGATACCGCCGCGTTGCTCACCTCCCAACCGTCATGACGATATGCCTTACGCACCCACGTCCCTCAGGAGCCGATCCAGTAGGTCGCCTTGAGGAGGAACACGTTCTCCACGTCGTCCCGGAGCGCGTCGCCGAGGTCGCGGCCGAAGCTGAACGTCCCCGCGTCGAGGTCGTCGCTGCCGATGGATCCGGCGCGCTGCTGCTGCCAGACGAGGAAGATCGCCGAGGCAGGGCGGTACTCCCACCGCAGCACCGCGTTGCCGCGCAGCGAGCGGAACGTGAAGTCCTGCCGGTCGATGCGAAACGTCTCGCCGCCGTCGCCGGGGTTGACCTCGAACGTGTCGCCCTCGGCATCCGGGACGAAGGTGCCGTCCTCGACCTGGCCGCGCATGATGGTGCCGGTGTCGTCGCCAAACACGTCGAAGGTATACGTGCCGGGCTCGGCGAACTGCTTGTAGTTCTTGTAGCGGTAGGCCGCGATGAACGGGCGCGCGAAGAGTTGCAGCGTGAGCGTCGGCGTGAACGTCCAGTTGAGGCGCATCCCGAGCGAGACGTTCTTGCTCGTCACGTCGGCGAAGAGGTAGCGCGTGCCATCCGTCGCGACCATCGCCGCATCGTCCTGCGTGCCGACGTACTGGTCGGTGTCGAACTCCCAGCCCAACTCCGGATTGAGTTGGATGGACACCGTGGTGTTGGGCCGCCAGGTGAGCGTGCTGAAGACGTAGCGGTCGTACTCGCCGGAGGTGTCGAGGCGCTGGTTGGCCCCGCCCTCCAAGGCGAACGGCTTGCGGAAGTCGGAGAACATCCCGAGCAGCGTCCGGAAGCCGCCGGGGTAGGTCGCTCGCGGGCCGCCGCGCGTGAGCCGGTCGTTGGTGCCCGGCGGGAGGTAGAGCGCGTTGGCGAAGAACCCCCAGCGTCCGCTGAACTGGATGTTGCTGAACGTCCCCATGTAGCCGCTGATGCGGTTGCCGTCGCGGTTCCAGCCCCCGCCGCCGAAGACATTGACGCGCCACCGGTTGAGCAGGTCGGACGCGGGGTCGTTGTCCTGATAGCTGCCCGCGTAGGAGAGCGCCCGCACGCCCGCACGGAACTGGAAGCCGAGGTCGTTGACGTCGAAGCCGGGCGCGATGTCGGTGTAGGTGAGCGAGCCGGTGAGGTGCTCGCCGCGGATCTTGGCGAGGGAGAGCTGGCCGTAGTGGCCGCTGAGCGAGGTTGCGCTGGAGTCGACCGAGGCGGAGGTGTCGTCCGGGCGCTGGAAGTAGCGCTGCGGCGCGCGCTGGAGGTCGGTGATGACCGAGGCGCTTCCGTTGACGCGGCTGAACGCGCCGACGCCCGAGACGGCGTAGGTCTGGTCGCCGAACTGGTGCTCGAAGTCGAGGCCGCCGACGTAGGCACTCGACGGCATCAGATTTTCGAAGACAGGATCGTCCGCGAGGCGGCGATTAGCAGCCGTGACGAGGCCACCCACGACGGTCTGCCCGCCCCGGAAGTCGCGCTTGACGCGCCCGACGGCGTAGTTCGCCCACGGCTCCACGATGGCCCGCTCGATCGGCCCCTCGCCGGTAGTGTACTCGCCGACCTCCCGCGTGGTGACGGCTTCGAGCACGCCGACCGACCAGTCGCCGACCTTGCCCGAGAGCTTGGCCGCGCCCGCGATGGTAGTCTCGCCGGGCACGTCCACGAAGTCGGCGTCGTCGAAGTCATCGCCGAGGCTGCGGCGCGGCGGCCGGCCGATGCGGCGGCTGTAGAAGAAGGTTGGCCGGAAGTCGACGTTGAACGTGCGCGTGTTGCCGAACTGGAAGATGTCGACGCCCTCGACGAAGAAGGGGCGGCGCTCCTCGAAGAAGTTCTCGAACTGCGAGAGGTTGACGACCGCCGGGTCGGCCTCGACTTGGCCGAAGTCGGGGTTGAGCGTGGCGGTGAGCGTAAAGTCACTCGTGAGGCCGTAGCGTAGGTCCGCGCCCACGTTGGCGCCGAGGGCGTTCTCGCTGTAGAACGGGTCGGCGGCGTCGCCGGGGACGCGTTCGAGCTTGCTGGCGACGTAGGGGGTCACTTCGAGGCGGCGTGGCGCGCGCAGGCCGCGTAGGTCGCGCAGGCGACCGAAGCTGGAGACGGTGCCGCTCGCGTCGGGCGGGAACGGGGCCCAGAAGTCGCTCTCGCCGTTGTGGACGATCTCGCGGGCGAACTGGATGCCCCAGTCCTGCGCGCCTTCGTCGGCGCGGAAGCGTAGCTGCGAGAGCGGGATGCGAAACTCGGCCGTCCAACCGGCCTCGTCCACGGAGGTCGCCACGTCCCAGACGGCGTCCCAGCTCGTGTCCTCCTCGACGTCGTTGTAGATGAGGAAGTCGCGCGGGCTGCCAGCCGGCGTGACGGCGAAGACAAACGCCGTGCGGCCGTCGTCGTAGCTGTCGAAGGCAACGAGGGCGAGGTCGCTCTGGATGAAGTCGTCGCGGCGGGCCATGCGCGAGATGAGCGTGCTCCGGTCGCGGAGGTAGCACCGGAAGCCGACGTAGATGGCGTTGGCGTCGTAGAGGACACGGACCTCGGTGCGCTCGGTGGCGGGGTCGCCCGGCTCTGGCTGGCGCTGCGTGAAACCCGTAGCGACGGGCGCGCTCGTCCAGGCGTCTTCGTCGAGCCGTCCGTCGACGGCGATGCTAGCCGTCGTGGCTTCGGCGAGGCTGACCGCGCTCAGCTCCGGGGGCCCGCCGCTGAGCTTGACCTCCGGCGGATCGGCGTTTTGCTCGCCAGCGAACGCCGTGGGAGCAAGAAGGGCTAGAAGCAGGACGAAGCAGCGCGAGGCAGACGTCGTTGAGCGTGCGGTCAGCATCAGGCGAGCGGGGGAGGCGGCTCGGGACAGGGCAAGGCAACCTTACGAGAGCAGCCGCGCGAAGGTGACGAAGCGCAGCAGTACCAGGGCTAGAAGGACCGTTCAGCAGAGCAGACGTTGCCCTGTTGGTAGCTGTTCAGCACGAGCGAGGGCTCTCAGCAGGGGTCGTGGCCCTGCTCGTAGGCGAAGGGCTCGTAGGCGAAGGAGGAGCCGAGATCGAACGCGCCCCGAAAGGCGTGGCCGAAGTTCAACTGAACGTTCACGTCGAGGTCCTCGAACGCGGACTCGATGTCGTCCACGATGCCGTCCCAGTCGATGCGCTCGACGGCGTCCTCGACGGTGGTTTCCACCTGCTCGGCCAGGTCGTCCCAGTCGAGATCGACCTCCACGTCCCCGTTGACGACCAACCGGAGGCCGTGCTCATCCACCCGCAGGTCGATGTCATCCTCGTCGCCGGTAAACGAGAAGGAGGACGCCTGCGCCAGGCGGTGCGCGGCGCGGAGCGTGTCGGCGACGGCAGCACGCAGCTGTGGGCCGTGCAGGGCGGCACGGTTGTGGGCAGGGGTGGTGCGGTGCAGGTGCGCACCGGAGCGGCGCAGCTGGATGCTCCCGTTCTGGGTGTTGAGCTTCAGACGACGCCCGCCGTTGCCCACGGTGCCCGACGCGGACACCCCGACATGACGCCCTCGGCGGATCTCGAGCGGGAAGTCAGAGCGGATGTCGCCGTTCATCGTCTTGGCTTCGACCTCAGCGGAGAAGTCGGCGGGCAGCGTGAGGATGATGGCCCCGTTGACGGAGTTGTATTGGGCGGTGCCGTCCCAGTCGGCGCGGCCCATGTCGGCGCGGATCGCCCCGTTGACGCTCGAGGCGCGGACGGAGCCGCTGGCGGAGGCCTCGACGGCGCCGTTGACGCTGTTGGCTTCGATGTCGCCGTTGGAGGTCGTCGCCTTGACGGACCCGTTGACGCTCGAGGCCGTCACGTCACCCGAGAGCCCGAGCGCCTCGACGGCCCCGTTGACGGAGACGCCCTCGAAGTGGACGCCGCGCGGCACGCGCACCTCGAAGTCGATCGTGACGCCGTTGTTCACGTTGCCGGTGGGGCTTTCCGTCGGCGAGCAGTCGCCGCGCTGGCCTTCGTAGCGCACGCAGACCACAACGCCGTCGCTGAACTCGACCACCTCGACCTCCGCAGGTGTCGAGCGTCGCCCCCCATGGCGATCCTTCCTGGCCTCGATGGCAACATCGTTGTCGTCAGCGCCGCGTGCCTTCACCTCGCCGTTGAGGTTCTTGACGATGAGTTGCTTGCCGGGTGCGAGCGTTCCAGTCCAGCTGAAGTCCTCCGCGGCGTAGGTCGTTGTGCCGAACGCAACGGCGCGGGGCTGCGGGTTGGGCTGGGGCGAGGGGCCTACGGGGCGGAGGCCGCGGGTACGCTCCGCTGTGCCGTGCTCGATCACAACCTCAATGCCTTCCTCGGCGGCTACCTCCGAGAAGTGGAACGGGGCGTCGGCAGCGGCGGCGTAGGCCACCGGACGAACCGTCGCGAGCGAGGCGGCCAGCAGCAGCGTCACCGCACCGAGCACCGCCAGCAGGACGCGCGAGAGGCCTCGTCGGTCGAGCGACGGGTCGAGGATCGAGAGGAGGCGCCCTTCGAGCTGCGAGCGGCGGGCCATCGGGGCCATCGCCAGGGCAGCCACTGGCTCGCGACGCTGCACGGTGCGCGCCACGTCCAGGAGCACGTCGGCGTAGGCGGTGGGGCGCGTCCCGACGCGCAGCACGGAGTCGTCGCAGGCGTGCTCACGCTCGGCGAGGAGGCGGCGGTAGGCGAGCCAGGCAAGGGGCTGGTACCAGTGCAGCGCGCAGGCAAGCTGGGCGACCCACTGCCAGAACACGTCGCGGCGGCCGACGTGGGCGAGTTCGTGGGCGAGGACGGCACGGCGGCGGTCGTCGTCCCAGCCATCGGCGTCGGCGGGGAGCAGGAGCACCGGGCTGAGGGCCCCCCAGGTCACGGGCACGCTGAGGCGGTCGCTGAAGAGCAGGCGGACGGGCGTGCTCAGGTCGAGATCGTCGGCCACGTCGGCGAGGAGGGCGAGCCAGGCGCCGTCCTTGACAGGGGTCGCTTGCGCAGCGAGGCGCCAGGCAGCCAGCGCGCTCACGAGCCACCACGCGCCGATGAGGAGCACGCCGAGCGCCCACACGAGCACCAGCGCGGCCCCCGGCTGCGCTGCCACCAGCGCCCACAGCGATGCCGCAGCTGGCGCGTCGGCTACGACCGGTGCGGCCTCAAACCCTTCAAACGCCCCCGACTGGAACGCTCCTGGTTCCGTGGCGGCGAGCGTAGGCGCGGCGGCCTCCTCGGCGAGCGTCGTCCCCGCGGCGGCGGCGGCCGTCTCGGCCGGCAGCACAGGCACGGCGACCTCCCAGGCAGGCAGCGCCAGCGGCAGCAGCGTCACAGCCAGCACCGCCGCGAGCGTCCCGGCCCAGACGGCGTGGCGCCAGGCGGCCGAGGCCCCACGTGCGAAGCGCGCGGCCCCCCACCCGAGCGCGAACACCACCGTCGCCTTCAGCACGAGAGGAAACGCCACCGGCACCGCGGCCGAGGCGAGGTCGAGGAGGGTGGTGAAGTCGAGGGTCGGCATGGCTGCGGTCGGCTGTAGCTGCGGTCAGCTGGGGGCACAGAAGCGAGGACGGAGGCTAGCGGCCTTCGTTCTTGGCGTCGTCGATAAGGCGGGTCAGGCGGTCGAGGTCGGCGACGGAGAGCTGGTCGCTCTTCAGGTCGAGGAGCGCGGCGACGGCGCGCTCGGCCGAGTTGTCGAAGAAGGTGTCCAGGAGATGCCGGAGCGCCGAGGTGCGCGCCTTCTCGGGCGCGACGGTCGGGCGGTAGACGTAGCGCGGGCCGTCCTGGGTGTGGGCGAGGTGGCCCTTTTCCTCCAGGATGCGGAGGAGGGCGCGCACGGCGGAGTAGGAGGGCGCGTCGGGGAGCGCGGCGCGCACCTCGGCGGCGGTCGCCTCGTTGGTGCGGTAGACGATGTCCATGATCTGGCGCTCGCGGCGGCTGAGGCTGGGCTGTGGCATCGGAATAGATAAGTGTGCTAAATTTTTAGCACGACCAGAATAGGGACCCTCGGGGTGGCAAGTCAAGACTTTGTGCTATTTTTTTAGCACTCCTCGTATCATTCCCGCATAGCGGCCTGGTGCATGACGGGCGCTATGCCGCTAGAGCGCGGCTACGGTGGGACGGCGGGGGAGTTACACCCGCGTGCTCGCCGATCCGGGAATGACAGCCATGTCAGTCTCTTTCCTACAGCAATCTCAGTGTTTGCCTGATACGAGATTCAGGAGTATACTGAGGGGGGTTCGGTGCTATCTATGGCGCATCCGCGCTCCGACCTCCGCGCTTCGAGGTCGCCACCCTGAGGCTTGTATGTCTACCCTCGACCCGCACAATCAGGAGAGCCGCTCCCCCGAACTCCCCCGGCCTGAGAACGCGCTGCTCTCAGCCGACATCTTCAGGCAGGCGCTCCACGCCGCGAGCAACCTCGTCGTGCTCACCGACCCGAACCTGCCTGACAACCCCATCGTCTGGGTGAACGACTACTTCTGCGCGTTCACGGGCTACGGGCGGGAGGAGGTCGTCGGGCGCAACTGCCGCTTCCTGCAGGCCAACGACCGGCAGCAGCTTGCCCGCCAGGTGCTCCGCGAGCGTATCAACGCGGGCGACGCGGCCAACGTCGTCCTCCGCAACTACAAGAAGGATGGCACGCTCTTCTACAATGACCTCCACGTCAGCCCCGTCTACGACGCCGAGGGGCACCTCGTCTACTTCCTCGGCGTGCAGAGCGACGCCACGGCTCGGGAGGAAGCCCTGGCGACCGTGCGTGAGCGCGACCAGCAGCTGCATGACCTCACCGAGACGGAGCGCGAGCGCTTCGGGATGGAGCTACACGAGGGCCTTGGACAGGTCCTGACCGGCGCGGCGCTCTCGGCGCAGGCCCACCTGCGCGAGTTGGAGCGGACCGCCCCCGACTTCGCCGCGAGCGCCCGCACCGTGAGCGAGTTGATCGCGCGCGCGCTACACGAGGCCCGGCAGATCGCCGAGGGGCTGCACCCGGTTCTGAACGAGTCCAACGGCCTCCAGACAGCCCTCCTCGACCTCGCTGCGTCGATGAACGGGGCGGCCGAGGACACCCAGGTGACCGCAATCATTGAAGACGTGACGGTGGCGGACCGCAGGACCACGCGCCACCTGTATCGCATCGCCCAGGAGGCCGTCGCCAACGCGCTCAAGCACGCACAGGCGCAGCACATCACCGTACGTCTTCACCACGAGGCCTCCGGCGACGGTGAGCAGGTCGTGCTGGAGGTGGCGGACGACGGCCGGGGCGTGCCGGCGAGCATCCTCGCCACGGATCTTGCCATGCCGCCGGGTATGCGCGTCTCGGAGGTGGCCGGCCTCGCGCAGCACGGGCGCGGCCTCTACAGCATGCGCTTCCGCGCCGACCAGATGAACGCGGCGCTGACGGTGGCCCCGCGCGACGAGGGCGGCACCCTGGTGCGCTGCGTCGTCCCGCTCGGGTAGCCCGCGCCAGCAGGGAGCAGCATCGTGTAGAACGGAATCGCGGAGCGCTCGTATGTTGCCCCGCTCCTCTTCGCTCTGCACTTCTCTGCGCTTTCCATGCTGGGCCAGCTTCTCCCCCCTGCTTCCACGTCCCCGACGGACCGGCTCTTCCGGATCGCGTTCGCCCTGTTTGCGGCATCCATCGCGTTTTCCATCGCGGGCACGCTTGTGCTGAAGGTGATCCCGCCCGCGGCGGTCTTCTTCGCGCCCTACATGGGCGGGCTCATCAAGGCCCCGACGTGGACCTTCATGGCGATGCTGCCCCTGCTGACGTTCCTGCTCTACCTCCCTGTGCTCGGTTGGGGACGCTCGGTCGGCTTCTTGGTCGTGGGCAGCCTCATCGGCGCGGCGGCCGAACTCGCAGGCACCCAGAGTGGCCTTCCCTTCGGCCCCTACCTCTACACGAGCTGGCTCGGAGCGAAGATCGCCGGGCACGTCCCGTGGTTCATCCCGCCGTCGTGGTACGCGGTCTCCGTCGTCTGCTACGACCTCGCACAGCGGATGCGCCTCGGCACGGCCGGCACCATCATCGGCGGTGCCCTGCTGATGGTGATCTGGGACGTCGCGCTCGACCCGGCGATGAGCCGCGCCTTCCCCTTCTGGATCTACCCCACGACCGTCCCGCCCGCTCTGGAAGGCACGTGGGTGGCCGAGGCGTTCGGCTGGCTCTTCGCGGGCGCGTTCTTCGGGATGCCGCTCATGAACTGGGTGGGGTGGTTCGTGACCTCGGTGGTGATCTTGCTCGCCTACCGCTACCTGCTCGGCGGCATCCCCGAGACCGGCAGCGACGCCCGGTACCCGTGGGCGGCGGCGTTCTTTGCGCTGAACATGATCTTCCCCATATTCGTATCGCTCCTGTACGGCCTGCCGATGGCAGCGCTCATCGGTACGGTGGCTCTGGCCCTTCCGTTTATCGTGCTCCGGCGGCGCCGTGCCACGCCCGCGCTCACGCCCGCCCCGGTCGCGGGCTGACGCGCCTCTTCTCCCCCTCGTCGCCCCTGTGCCCCTCTTCGGCGACGGACCTGCTCTGCTTTGCTATGGCCGACCTCACACTCCATCCGGCCTCTTCGCTCGGACCGGCGACCGCGTCGGACGCGCTCGCGCTCGATGACGCCGCGGCCCAGTCGCGCGCCGACCAGGACCGTGCGCTATGGCGCTCGTTCCGGCACCACTCCAAGACGTTCTCGCTCGCGGCGCGCCTGCTGAGGCGGGAGGTGCGCCTCCCCGTCGCTACGCTCTACGCCTACTGCCGCACCGTGGACTCCGTCGCCGACCAGCGCGTGCAGGAGATCGGGAACGGAGCTGCCCGCG
Source organism: Bacteroidota bacterium (assembly GCA_039027055.1). Taxonomy (GTDB): domain Bacteria; phylum Bacteroidota; class Rhodothermia; order Rhodothermales; family Rubricoccaceae; genus JBCBEX01. Next base: position 447 of record JBCCLD010000079.1, on the reverse strand, counting down.
CCGAAGTCGAGCAGATGCGCGGCGCGCTCACAGCGACGCTCGACGGCCACCCGCCCGAGGGCCTGCTCTGGCACCGCCTCGCCGACGTGCACGCGCGCTTCGGGTTGCTGCCTGGCCCGCTCTTCGAGTTGCTCGACGGAGCCGCCTGGGACCTCGACGGCCGCCCCGTGGAGACGATGGCCGACCTGATCGCCTACTCCGAATTCGTCGCGGGCAGCGTGGGGGCAATGATGCTGCCGTTCCTCGTCGAGGACCGCGCGCGCATCCCCGCGCTCACGCCCTCGGCGCGGGCGCTCGGCAACGCGATGCAGCTCACCAACATCCTCCGCGACGTAGGTGAGGACTGGCACAGCCTGCGGCGCGTCTACCTCCCCGCCGACCTGATGGCCGAGCACGGCGTGACGAGGGCGACGCTGGAAGCGGGCGGACCGACGGCCGCCTACCGCG
>JBCCLD010000078.1:0-13850 GCA_039027055.1 Bacteroidota bacterium | reverse complement strand
GTTGAATTCCGGCAGCAGATGATGATGCTGATAGACGAAACCGAGACGTTCGCGCCGCATCCGCGTCCGCCCGCTGTCGCCGAGCCGCGAGCATTTAGCGCCGTCGATATAGACTTCGCCGCTGGTGGGCGGTTCCAGCAGACCGGCGATCTGCAACAAGGTCGATTTCCCCGCGCCGCTTGGGCCGACCAACGCGACCATCTCGCCCGGCCGGACGATCAGCGTGACGCCCTTGAGCACCTGCAGCGTCTGCCCACCCTGATCGAAACTGCGGGTGATTTCATGCAGCGCCAGCACCGGCGGATCGGCGCGCCGAACGATCGGCCCACCTTTCGATTTCACTGCGGCGTCATTCATTCGTAGCGCAGCGCCTTGATCGGGTCAGCGGTGGCGGCCCGGAGCGACTGGCTCATCACAGTCAACAGCGCCACGCCGAGCGCGAGGCCGCCCGCCACGAGGAAGACGACGACGCCCACGTTGGTCCGGTAGGCGAAGTCAGCCAGCCACTCGCTCATGCCGTACCACACCACCGGCACGGCCACGGCGAAGCCCACCGCCACAAGCACCACGAAGTCCTTCGTGAGGAGCGTCACCAGGCCTGGCACGGACGCGCCGAGCACCTTGCGCACGCCGATCTCTTTCGTCCGCTGCGCCGCCGTGAAGCTCGCCAGCCCGAACAGGCCCAGGCACGCGATGAAGATGGCCAGCGCCGCGAACACGCCGAACACTTGTCCGAAGCGCGTCTCGGCGCGGTACTGCTCGTCAAACGTCTCGTCGACGAAGTAGTAGGAGAACGGACGGTGCGGCACGGTCGTCTGCCACAGGTCCTCGATGGAGGCGATGGTGGCCGGGAGGTCGTCGGTCTTCAGCCGCAGCGTATAGCGCGTAATGCGGTTCTCGATGCGCATCCCGAGCGTCGGGATCTCCGAGCGCAGGCCGTAGGGGTGGAAGTCCTCCACGATGCCGATGATGGTGCCACCGCGCCCCCAAAACCCGGCGTCCTTGCCGACGGCGTCGGCGACGTCGGCGTAGCCATATTCCCGAGCGGCCGTCTCGTTGAGGAGGTAGGACGAGGTGGAGTCGGTGCTGAAGGCCGGGTCGAAGCCGCGCCCGGCGACGACGTCAAGGTCCATCACGTCGAGGAAGTCAAAGTCGACCATGTAGAGGTCCACGGAGACGTTCTGCGCGGTCCCGTCGGGGCCTTCCACGATGCCGCCCGCGCTGGGCGAGCCGTACCCTGGGAGCGTCTGCGAGCCCGTCGCCGCGGCCACGCCGGGCAGCGCGACGAGCTGCGCCTTGAGCGCGTCGTACTGCGCGAGCACCTGCTCGTCGCCGCCGAAGGGCACTTCGAGGAGGCGGCCCTCCTCGGTGTTGGCGGCGAAGCCGAGGTCGCGCGCCTGCATGTAGTCGAGCTGGCGGAAGACCAGCGCCGTCGCCGCGATGAGCGCAATCGAGATAGCGAACTGGAGCACCACGAGACCCCTGCGCAGCGCCGCGCCGCGCGGGGACGTGCGGAACGTGCCCTTGAGCACCGCCGCCGGGCGGAAGCGCGCCAGCACGAACGCGGGGTACGCCCCGGCGAGCACGCCCACCGCGATCGCGATGCTGGCCAGCAGCAGCACGAGGCCCCACGTCGGCAGACCCAGCGTGGACAGGCTCAGCGACTTCTCCGTCAGCCGCTCGAAGGCGGGCAGCACGGCTTGCACCAGCAAGAGCGCCAGCACCATCGACGCGGTCGTGAGCATGATCGCTTCGGCGAGAAACTGCACCGCCAGGCTCGCGCGCGTGCCGCCGACCGTCTTGCGGACGCCGACCTCCTTGGCGCGCTCCAGGCTCCGTGCCGTGGATAGGTTGGCGAAGTTGATGCACGCGATCAGCACCAGGAACAGCGCGATCACACTGAAGAGGTACACGTTGGCAAGGCTTCCGTGGGGCACGCCGTCGCGCTTCGAGGTGAGGTACATCGTCTCCAGCGGCTCCATGAGAAACACCAGCGACGCGCCAAACTCGGCACCGTCCGCCCGTGCGTAGCGGTCAAACATCTCGACCATCTTGGCCTCCATCGCGGCTTGGGTGACCCCCTCCTGTAGGAGGATGTAGGTCTGGAAGTTGGTCGCGTACCAGTTCCCCCACATCCAGTCGGGGCCGTTCTGCTCCAGCGTGATTATCGACACGAGGCCGTCGGCCTGGATGGACGACGTCTCGGGCGCGGCCTCGGCGACGCCCGAGACGGTGAGCGAAACGCCATCGTTGGTGTCCATCGTCTCGCCGACCACGTCCGTGCGGTCGAAGTACTTGAGCGCCATCTCCTCGGTAAGGACGATGGTGAACGGCTCGGTGAGGGCCGTCGCGGGGTCGCCGTGGAGGAACGGGACGTCGAAGACGGCGAAGACGTCGGCGTCGGCGTAGGCGAGGTCGCCCTCCTCAAACTGCCGGTCGCCGACGCGGAGCACGTTGCCGGTGCTGGTCAGCCGGACAGCCTCGATGACCTCCGGGTAGTCCGCTTCGAGGGTCGGTGCGAGGACGCCTTGCGTGAAGCCGTTCTCGGCGACACGCCCGTCGGTGATGTAATCCACGACGACGCGGTAGATGCGGTCGGACTTGGTGTGAAACCGGTCGTAGGCCCGCTCGTGCTGCACCCAGAGGGCGATGAGCAGCGCGCCCGCGAGGCCGAGCGCGAGGCCCGCGACGTTGAGGGCGGTGGTGCCCTTGCGGCGCAGCAGCGCGCGCCAGGCGACTTTGAGGGTGGTGAGAAGCATGGTCGAGGAGACGGCGAGACGAGGAGGTGGGGCGACGAGACGCCGATGAGGGGGCGTGGGAGCCGATGAGCGGGCGCAGCACGCAACCGATGCGCCAAGCCGCGATTCGCTGGGCGCACGGCTCCGCCTGTCCCACAACTGTGCGACAGCGCACACCCGCTGCGCGCTTTGGCAGCCGCAGGCCGCGCCTCAACGGTCTGCACGACCGTCTCCAGCACGTGCGGGCGCACCAATGCGGCGGCGGCGCGGAGCCGATGCCCCGCGCCGCCGCGACATCCCTGGATGCCTCGGCCGCGTGCTTACCGTACGACCGTGACGGTCTTGGCGAGCGCGCGCTCGCCGGCCTCGAAACGCACGACGTAGGTCCCGCTCGCGAGCGTCCGCCCGTCGAGCAGCGCCTCGTGACGACCGGCCTCGAACGTGCCCTGCGCGAGCACCGCAACGGTCCGCCCGAGCACGTCGTAGAGCGTCACGGTCACCTCGGCCTCCTCAGGCAACTCGAAGCGCACCGACGCAAGGCCGCTCATCGGATTCGGGTACGGCTCGACGAGCGCGAACACCTCCGGCAGTGGCTCGGTCTCGGACTCAGCGGCTTCCGCGAGCGCCGCTTCTTCCTCGGCGAGCGCGGCCTTACGGGCGGCGTCGGCGGCGAGCAGTCGTGCCCACTCCGCATTGTCGGTCACGCCCCAGATGGTGCCGGTGACACCCGGTGTGTAGAGCGCAGGCGCGTCGGTGACAGCAGCGGAACGTGCCGACGCGAGGCGCTGCCGCGTGGCGGCTCCCAGCTTCTCGAACGTGAAGCGGTCCGCGGCGACCACCTCGTCGGGGAAGCTGCCCACGCGGGCCTCGTAGGCGTACGCCCCAGCCGGGTCGTCGGCCCCGAGCATCGGCTCGAAGCGCTCGTCGGCGGTCTGCCCCGGACGCGCCCGCGCCGTGATGGGGCCAAACACGTTGGTCTCCGTGCCCTCCGTATCGATGAACACCAGCCAGACCTCTTGCTCTACCGGGCTATCGGTCGGGTTGGTGATCCCGGCGGTGAACCAGAACGAGCCGCCTGCCGGGCCGAGGATGACCGGCACCTCGTCGGGCGTGGTGAAGGGTACGAGCGTGAGCGGCACGCCGCCCGCTGGGATGTCGAGAGCGAGCGTGCCCTCGTTGCCGTTGCCGTCCGTGGCGACGAGCGTACCGGTCGCTTCCTGCGCTGTGTCAACGGCCCGTGCGGTGAAGCCAACGGTGCCGTCGCCCGCGTTGAAGGAATCCACGTCGAGCGTCAGGTTCGTCGCGCCTGGAGCGAGAGCCACGGTCGTCAGGCCCGTGTCGCCGGGCTGGCGGTCTTCGGCGCGGCCCGCGACGAGCGAGCCGGTGGCTGTGCCCACCACGACCGGCATCCTCTCATCGTCTCCGGTGACGGTCATGGGGAAGAGGATCACGGTGTTGTTGTCGAAGTCGGCCTCGTCGCCCTCGGTGTCGAGGTCGGTGACGCGGAGGCGCACCTGCGCGTCCTGCTGGGCACCGGCGAAGGTGAAGACGACCTCGGCGCGTTCGCCCGGTGCCACCTCGCCGATGAGGATCTGGCGCGGGCTGACCGTGAGGCCCCGCTGCTGGCCGACCTTCACGCGGACGCGCGCGGCGACCTCGGAGCCTCGGTTGATGACCGCGGCACGCAGGAGGCCCTGACCCGGCCCGGTGATCTCGCTGGAGGCAAGGAGGGCGAGGTCGAAGACCGGGACGACGTCGAGGAAGCCGATGTCCTGACCGGTCTGGTCCTGCCCGCCCACGAGCGTGACGGCGAGGGTGTCGGGCGTGGTGGCGAGGAAGCCCTCAGGCGTCGGGGCAACGACGACGAGGTAGTCGCCTGCGGCCACGTTGTCGAAGCGGTAGCTCCCAGATCCATCCTCGGTGCGCGCGTCCGGCGGGCTGCTCGTGACCACCTCGCTGACCTTGGGCTCGTCCGGATCGAGGGTGCCGCTGGCGTCGGTGTCCTCGTAGAGCTCGACCGTCACGCCCGCGAGGCCCGCTTCGCCCTCGTCGAAGGCGCCGGTGGCGTCCGCGTCGTTGTAGATCAGGCCGCTGATGGAGCCCGTGGTGGGCAGGGCGGGCGGATCATAGCGGTGGAGTTCGCGACCCACGACAGGGGCCTGCGCGGAGAAGAAGAGCGATTCCCCGTCGCTGAATATGGACTGCGGCACCGAACGGAATGGCCCAGGGTAGATGTCGGCGACTTGTTCGATGCCCCGTGCTTCCGTGTAGCTCCACAGCTCGCGCTCGAACGTATCCGAGTCGAGCCCGTCGAAGTAGAGCGCATTACCGAGCGGGACAAACGCGGACTGGACGAAGTTGGGGTTGGGCAACGCCGAGTTCGGTGCAAGCGAAATACCGTCCGACGTGGTGTAGCGATAGATGGAACGGACGTCGTTCTCGGCGGAAATAAAGTAGAGCGTGTTGGGCGTTGCGACCAATCGAAACGGAAAGGTGAGCCCCTCTGGCCGGTCCTCGACCTCTACAGGCCCACTCTCGGCCGTGTATCGATACAGCACGATTTCGAAGCTATTCATCCATAGACGGACGTACCGAACGAGAGCGTGCCGTCGGGGGCCTGCTGGATGTCGAGGACCTTCTGTTCGTCCCACACAGGCGTGTCGGTGTGCATGGCCTCAAACCGGGTACCATCCCAGCGCATGAGCCCCCGGACGCCGCCGAACCACAGCGCCTCCCGTTCCGGCGTCCCCGCGTCGAAGAGCACGCTGAACGACTCGGCCGAGACCACCAGGCGGCCGCCGTCTAGGCTCGGGAGCCCATCCATTGCTGTGAACCGCCGCACCCGAGCGTCTCCAGCCCCCCCTGCAATGCGGTAGACGGCCTGCTCGCCAACCACCCAGAGCGCGCCGCGCCCGTCGCGGACGACCTCGGTGACCGGCTCGTCGATGATCTCCGGGAAGGCACGGTGGAGACCCTGATGGTCGTGACGGTAGAGGCCGCCTGCAGTGGTGAGCCAGAGCGTGTCGGCGTCCTGTCGAAACGAGCGCCCGATCACGTCTGGGAGGTCGCGCACGGCGTCGAGGCGGCCCGCCTGCACGCGCGCCACGGCGAACGACTCCGTGCGCAGCCACAGTGTGCTGTCGGGCGTCTCGTGCAGCAGATCGATACGGTTGCCGGAGAGCGCCGGGCTGTTGCCCGTGTTGAAGACGGTGAAGCGGTGCCCGTCGAAGCGCGCAAGGCCGTCGTGCGTAGCGACCCAGAGGTAGCCGTCCCGCGCCGCGAGCAGGTCCGTGATGTGGTTCACCGGCAGGCCATGCTCGGTCGTCCAGCGCTTCGCCAGGAATTCTGTGTGCTCGACCTCGACGGCCAAGCTGCCTGTAGGCTGCGCGCTCACCGCAGCCGCGGCAAGCAGCCACGCCACAACAGCGAGGTGGAGGAGGGGGTGAAGCACGATGCGGTGGAGGAGGGGAGCCGTCGGAAAAAATCAACCACCGACCGACCATTGCAAGCGCCTACCGCAATATTCCCTACCGTGCTGACAAATAGGCGGACCCGGCCGTGTCCGCCTGCCACGGCGAAGCATGAGGCAAGGCGTTTGGATGGCCCAGGGACGAACAGAGGCCGAGCCGATATCTTGCGCGATCGCTCTTGCCCACGCACCGTGCCCGATGCGTCGTCTTCTCCGCCGCGTCCTGTTCGCGCTCCCGCTCTTGCTCCTGGTGGGCCTCCTTGCGCTCACCCTCCTGGTTCGCTACACCGACGGGACGGTCAGCAGCCCCGACCGCATCCTCCTGGGCTATGACGAGGAGGCCCAGCGCTTTCAGGTCTTCGAGTTCAAGCAGTACGAGTTCGGCGGTGTGGACGGCCCGTACGTGGTCGGCGACTCGATCTTTACCGTCGACTCCGCTGGCGTCCTGCACCGCCGCGTGCTTACTGCGGACACAACAGGCAGGACGACGCTGCTCGTCCGCGTGGACAACGCGCCGCGCGACTCGTTCATGGTACGGCTCCGCGCAGAGCACCCGGTGCCGCCCGCCGTGACCGCGATGCCCGACACCGTGCTCGCGGTCTCCGACATCGAGGGCAACTTCGACGCATTCGTGGGCCTCCTCCAGGCGCACGGCGTCGTCGACGCGACCTTCGACTGGACGTTCGGGAGCGGGCACCTCATGCTCCTCGGCGACTTCGTGGACCGCGGCGTCAACGTCACGGCGACGCTGTGGCTCATCTACCGGCTCCAAGAGCAGGCGCGCGACGCGGGCGGGCAGGTTCACTTCGTCCTCGGCAACCACGAAGTGCTCAACGTGCAGGGCCGCTACGGCTACGCCGAGCCGAAGTACGTCCGGGCCGCGCAGGAGATCGGGGCCGGCGGCATCCGCTCTCGCGAGCGCCGCGTCGATTTCCGGCGCCTCTTTGCCGAGGATACCGAGCTCGGCCGGTGGCTGCGCGTCCACAACGCGATGGTGCGGATCGGCGACGTGCTCTTCGTCCACGCCGGTCTGGCCCCTGACCTCGTCGAGGCTGGTCTCTCCATCGACGCGATCAACACGCTGGTCCGCGACAACCTGGACAATCCCAGCCTCTACGACGCCCCAGGGGACAACCTCGACGCGCACCTGGTGATGAGTCGAACCGGTCCGCTGTGGTACCGAGGGTTGGTGCGCGGCTACAAGGAGTACTACCCGAAGATCACGCCCGAGGCGCTGACGCGCGTCTTGCACTACTACGACGCCGCGGCCATCGTCGTCGGCCACACCGTCGTGGACACGGTGTCGAGCGACTTCGACGGGCGCGTGCTCCGCATCGACGTGAAGCACGGGGCCGAGCGCCGGAGCGCGGCCACGCAAGGGCTGCTCTTCCTCGACGACGTGCCGCACCGGATTGATGCCACAGGTAACGTCGCGGCGTTCTAGCAGACTCGGTGTGCGTATTCGAAGCGTCCCAATGGACTAGAATCGCCAATATGGAGTCATCCCCGACTTGATCGGGGATCCAGGCGGTAGTCGGGACGCACACCGAGCACCCAGGCTTGTGCTCCGTTGTGCAGCCAGCGCCTCAGTCAGGCTGACTTTGCCGAAAGAAACCCGCACAGCGGGTTAGGGCGTGTGGACCTTGATCGGGTCAGGTGCTCACGAGACGCCGTTTGCGTCTCCGAATGGCGCACGAGGAGCGCGATCCCGTAGGATCGAGTGACGAGTGGAACGCAGCGGAGGCCGAACGGAGGCCGAACGGAGGCCGTGAGCACCGATCAGACCGATTGCCCACACGCCCTAGCAGTAGTCACCGCCCTGCGTGGGTAGCCAGCATCCGAGCCGCTTCGGCGCCCCAGTGGGTGTAGATCTGCGGCCCGGGATGGAAGCCGTCGGACGCCATGAACTCGTCCAGCCGATCGGCCCAGTCGGGCGGCACGGCCTCGCCCTCCGTCATCGCGACGTAGCGCACGCCGGGCTCGCCGTCGGTCCAGAGGCGCAGCGCCGTGTCGAAGCGCCGCGCGAGGCTGCCGAGGTACCACCGCAGCGGCAGCGGCAGCGCCGGGAACCGGTGCACCGGCGGGAGGCCTGAAACGACGTGGTGCCGCACGCCGAAGCGGGTGCGCAGCACCGCCGCGAGCGCCTGCTGCTGGTCGAGCCAGTCGCGCAGCGCCACGCCCGCCGTGACGTCGTTGACGCCGAGCGCGGAGAGCGCCACGTCGAACTCGGTAGGCTCCGTATCGCGTAGCTTCTTGAGCGTGTAGGCGGTCGTCTCGCCCGTGCGGGCAATGAGGCGGTAGTGGACCGTGAAGCGCTCCGCGAGAGGGGCTACGGTCTGTCCGAGCAGCGCGTCGCCCTGCGTCTCAGCGCCAACGCCCGCCGCCGAGGAGTCGCCCACGACGAGCAGCCGCAGCGGTGGACCGCTCCCGACGGTGCCCTCGCGGTCGCCGGGCGGCTCGGGCAACTGCAGCGCGACCCGGCGCACCCGCTTGCCTTGGGCGAGCAGAATCGGGCCGAGGACGATTCTCGCGAGGGGGAGCATCATGGCGCGAAGTAGACCGTCTGGCCAGTCTCTGCCGAGCGTAGTGCGGCGTCAAGGATTTGCATCACGATCAGGTTCGTCGGCAGCGAGGAGAGGTCGGTGCCCGGGTCGACGTCGCCGCGGACGACGGCGGCGAGGTAGGCGAACGGGTCGTCGTGGGGCGCCGCCAGCGGCTCGACGGTCGTGCGGGTCTCGGCAGCGGCGCCTTCGAGGCGGACGCGCAGCGTGCTTGCGTCGTCCGCATGGGCAAAGCCGGTGCGGCCGTAGACCTGCATGTCCTTGCGGTTGAACGGCCAGTTCCACGACGCCTGCACGATGGCCTGCGCGTCGGGGTAGGTGAGGACGATCGTCGCCTCGTCGTCCACGAGCGGGTAGACCTCAGGCTTGATCTGCTGCGTGACAGCCGTGACCGACGTCGGGCGCTGGCCGTCGAGGAGCCACGTGGCGAGGCCGGCCCCGTAGCAGCCGAAGTCGAAGAGCGCGCCCGCGCCGTTGTACGCCGGGTCGATGAGCCAGTCGAGGAACTCCGCGTTGACGCCGATCTCCTGCGGCCCTCGGTGGCCGTCGTGCACGACGATCTTGCGCAGCGGACCGAGGGCGTCCGCGTCGGCGAGCCGCTGCGTCTCGTGGACGCTCGGGTACCACGTCGTCTCGTAGTTGGTGAGCAGGTGGATGCCCGCTTGCTCAGCGGCCTCGGCCATGGCTAGGGCGTCGGCGAGGCTGATCGCGAGCGGCTTCTCGACCATGACGTGGATGCCCCGCGCCGCGGCCTCCTCCACGACGGCGCGGTGGTCTTTGATCGTCGTGAACACCGTCAGCGCCTCCGGCTCCGCGACGTCGAGCATCGCGCCGAGGTCGTCGTAGACGAGGTCCATCGCGTAGCCATGCTGCGCGGCGTAGCGCGCGGCGAGGCCGCGGTTCGGCTCCACGATGCCGACGATCTCGATGTCGCCGCGGTCCTCCCGGCCGAGGATCCAGTGGACGTGGGTGTGGACGAGGCCCACCACACCCACGCGGACGGGAGGCGGCGCGTCCGGCGTCGATTCTGTTTGGGCGCCAGCAGGCTGGGCGCGAGCAGGCTGGGCGAGGGCGAGGAGCAGCGCCGTGAACGGGAGGGCAGCGAGGAGGCGCATGGCGAAGCAGGGAGGAGGCGGGGGTGGGGCAAGATAGGCCGTCGAGCGCCCCGCCTCAGGCACGCGCGCAGACACCAAGCGACCCCCGCGTCCGATCTTACGGCTTCATCCCGTTGCACCTAGCCTCCTCGCCGTGAAGCGCTGCGCCTTCCTCACGATGGCCGACCCCACCGGCTTCGTCATCGACGACGACCTCGCCGTTGCGCCGCTCGCCGCGCTCGGCTGGCACGTGGACCGCGTGCCGTGGACCGCCAACGCCGACTGGGACGCCTACGACCTCGTCATCGTCCGCTCGCCGTGGGACTACCAGCACCACGCCGACGCCTTCCTCGCTGTGCTCGCCGAGATCGAGGCCTCGGCGGCGCGGCTGGAGAACCCACTCGCGCTCGTCCGCTGGAACCTGGAGAAGGGCTACCTCCGCGACCTCGAAGCGGACAGCCTCGCCATCGTCCCGACCGCGTGGTCGCAGGGCCTCGACGCGACGCCCGGCGGCTGGCTCGACGGGTGCTTCGGCGCGTTCGCCACGGACCAACTCATCGTCAAGCCGACCGTGAGCGCCAACGCCGACGACACCTTCTGGCTCACCCAGCCCCTCGACGACACGACGCGCGCCATGCTCGCGTCCACGTTTGCGGACCGGGCCTGCATGGTGCAGCCGTTCGTACCTGCCGTGCTCTCCGAGGGCGAGTTTTCCTTGTTTTACTTCGCTGGAGGCTACAGCCACACGATCCTGAAGACGCCGAAGCCGCAGGACTTCCGCGTGCAGGAGGAGCACGGCGGCCTCATCCGCGCCATCCGCGCCGAGCCCGCCCTCCGCGAGCAAGCCGACGCTGTGATGGCGACGCTGCACCCCGCACCCCTCTACGCACGCGTCGACTTTGTGCGCCTGCCCGACGGGACCTTCGCCGTGATGGAAGTCGAACTCATCGAGCCGGCGCTTTACCTCCGCATGGACGCCGACGCCCCCGAGCGCTTCGCCCACGCCGTCGATGCCTGGATGCAGTCGCTACCTGGGTGAGGGCATAACCTGTTATTGCAAACCAGGCACATTGGCTCGCCTCTCGTCCGCACGCATGACTCCTGACTCTCCCTTCGTCTGGGCAGACCTGTCCACCTTCGATCTCGCCGAGGCGAAGCGGTTCTACGCCTCCGTGCTCGGATGGACCTACGGCGCGGTGGACGCCGACTACCACGTCGCAGAAGCAGCCCGCACACCCGCTGCCGGACTGTTTACGATGCCAGACAAATTCCAGCGCATCAACATGCCTTCGTTCTGGATGTCGTACATCCACGTGGACGACCTCGACGGCACCGTGGCGCGCGCTGCTAGGCCTCGCGCTCGTGGCCCTGGCGGTGGTCTTCCGCCTGGACTGGGTCTGGGGCGTGCTGTTCCTGCTCTGGGCCGCAGCCGACCTGCGGGCGGGCGCGACGCACTTCGTCGAATACGTGGAGCGCCGCACCAACCCCGTCGAGTTCTGGCTCATCGTTGGGACGTGGGTGAGCCTGTCCCTCTACGTCTTCTTCTTTGGGTGGGGGTGAGGCCGTGCGCCGCGGACGTGTGATACGGAGTCGGCGTCACAATGACAGGATGCCTCGATGTTGCGTATTGCGTGTTGCATATCGGATCGAGGTCAACACGCAGCACGCAACACCTCCTCGGCTATCCTGACATCGACGAACCGAAAGCGTATGACAAGGTCGAAAGTTTGCCGCCGGTTTTGGTATGACGGAGCATGTCCTCGTCTACGCCGCGGCTTGGAGTAGCAGGTCTCGCGACTGCCACTCGATGAAGCCCAGGCCGCCCACGTAGACAGCTTCGCCGAGCAGGTGGAGTAGGCCTGTCGGTCCGATGGCCGCACGGTGCATGACGACGAGTGCGATGCAGACAAGCGGCCAGGCCATGTTGGCGCTTGCCAGCAGCGATAGGAGCGGCCTCGGACGTTCCGTGCGCCGGGCCAACGAGAACGAGAACGACCCGTAGGCGAGGTTCATCATCCCGGTGAACAGCAGCACGCTCCGGGGCAGCCCGTGCAGGTCGGCTAGCCAGCCGCTCAGCGCCAGTACGAGGACGCCCGCCACCAGCGCCCCGGTGCAGTCGACCCAGAGCAGGTTACGGCGCCAAGACATGGGAGACGGCGAGTGCGGTCGCTACGCCTCGGCCTCGGCGGCTTCGCGCACGGCGTCAGACGCCTCCTCGTTGACAAAGGTGAGCCAGCCGTGTGGGTTGTCCGTGTCGCGCAGCGCGGCGAAATAGGCGTCTTGGATGGCCTTCGTGATCGGGCCGCGAGAGCCAGCGCCGATCTGGTAGCGGTCCACCGTGCGGATCGGCGTGATCTCGGCGGCCGTGCCTGTGAAGAAGAGTTCGTCGGCCACATAGAGCGCCTCACGCGGAATCGTGGCCTCCTTGACCTCGTAGCCGAGCGCCTCGGCAAGCGTGATGACCGAGTTGCGCGTGATGCCGGGCAGGATCGAGAGGCCCGTCGGCGCGGTGTGGAGCACGCCGTCCTTGATGAGGAACAGGTTCTCGCCAGAGCCTTCGGCGAGGTAGCCGTCCACGGAGAGCGCGATGCCCTCGGTGAAGCCGTTGAGCACCGCCTCCATCTTGATGAGCGAGGCGTTGAGGTAGTTGCCGCCTGCCTTGGCGAGGCTCGGCGTCGTGTTCGGCGCGTTGCGGTTCCACGTCGACACCTGCACGTCCACGCCCTGCTCGAGGGCCTCGTCGCCGAGGTACTTGCCCCAATTCCACACGGCGATGAACGTCTCGACGTGGTTCTGGAGCGGGTTCACCCCCATGCTACCCATGCCCCGGTAGATCACCGGGCGGATGTAGCAGCTCTCCAGGCCGCTCGCGTGGATCGTGTCGACGACGGCCTGGTGCAGCGTGGCGTGGTCATAGCCGCTGTCCATGCGGTGGATCTTCGCCGAGTCGATGAGCCGCTGCATGTGCTCCGGGAGGCGGAAGACGGCGGGGCCGCGCGCGGTGTCGTAGGCGCGGATGCCCTCGAAGACCGACGAGCCGTAGTGGACGACGTGCGAGAGGACGTGGAGGGTGGCGTCTTCGTAGGCGACGAGGTCGCCATTGAACCAAATCTTCGGGTGCGACATGAGCGTGCGGGCTGAGGTGAAGCTGAGGGCCCTCCCAACCGAGCGGTCCGCCGTCAGGATCCGCGCGGAAGAGGGACGAGGAGAAAATAGCCTTGTCGTGCAGGACGCACGAAGCGCTTCCGTCGAAGAATACCGCCACGTCGGGGATGTTGGCGGGGCTGTGTAGGTCTCAGAAATAGACGCTCAGCCCGAGACGTGCCCCAATGCTACGGAGAGCTACGCCATACAGATCGGTGTCGTCGTCGCCGTTCGATTGAGATTCGTGGGTCCCAACGAGGAGGCTGCCATATTCGCCGGTCAACCCGATGGCCTCGTTTACGCGGCACTGCACACCAAGGACGCCAGCAATGCCCACATCCACGATAGCGCGCTCAGACTCGTTGCCGCGGTCGTCGGAGAAGTATTGGTAGAAGACGCCAGCCGTCCAACCTACTAGCCTATATGCGTGAGTGCAAGCCAGATTGACGTGTGCGAAGTGCCTAGGAGAACACCATCCAGACGATGAGCACCGCGAGGATGAGCAGGCCCGTGAGCGCGAGGTCGAGGCGTCGGCGGGACGGCGTCGAGGCGTCGGTGGCGAGCTCGCTCGGCGCTTCGCTGCGCGCGTCCTTGCTGGATGTGCCGAACGTCAGCCCGGCGATCTGCTCAGGCGGCGGTGGCGCGGTTGCCAGGCTCACGCCCACGAGCACGAGCGAGCACACCGCGAACAGGCCGATGCCCATGTGGAGGAAGTTGACCTCGGCAAACCAGGCCAGCGTTGGGTTCTGGAGGCCCATCTGGTCCGGCCCGTTGATGATCTCCAGCACCAAGCGCCCCACGCCGAGGAAGAGGCCGAGGAAGAGCGACGCGAGGGCGCCCTTGG
>JBCCLD010000077.1:0-13873 GCA_039027055.1 Bacteroidota bacterium | reverse complement strand
GTCGCCCATACCCAGGATGCGCTGGGCCATTCGCTCAGGGTGGAAGACATCCAGGGTGTGCATCTTCTCGCCCGTAGAGATGAACTTGATCGGCTTGCCTACGGTGTAGCGAACGGAAAGGGCTGCACCACCTCTGGTATCACCGTCTAGCTTGGTGAGCACCACTCCGTCAAAATCGATACGCTCATTGAAGGCCGCAGCCGTGTTAACGGCGTCCTGGCCTGTCATCGAGTCCACAACGAAGAGGACCTCGTCGGGGTCGACAGCCGAGCGGATGTCAGCGACCTCCTGCATCATCTGCTCGTCGACATGCAGGCGGCCTGCCGTGTCGATGATGAGCGTGTCGCGGCCCAGGCGGCGCGCCTCGGCGACGGCCTCCTTGGCGACGCGCACGGCGTCGTTGATGGGCGCGCCGCTCTCGTCGCGGACCGCGTAGACGGGCACGCCGATCTGACTGGCGAGCGTCTCGACCTGGTCGACGGCGGCCGGCCGGTAGACGTCGGCGGCGGCGATCATCGGGTTGCGGCCCTCGCCCTTGAGGTGCTTGGCGAGCTTGCCGCAGAAGGTGGTCTTGCCCGAGCCCTGGAGGCCTGCGACGAGGATCACCGTCGGTGGCCGCTTGGCCTTGTTGAGCCCGACGTGCACGTCGCCGAGGAGGTAGACCAGCTCGTCGTAGATCAGCTTGACGAACTGCTGCCCGGGCGAGACGGCCTGGAGGACCTTGTCTTCGAGGGCCTGCTCCTTGACCTTGGTGGTGAAGGCGCGCGCGACCTCGTAGTTCACGTCGGCGTCGAGGAGCGCGCGGCGGACCTCGCGCATCGTCTCGGCGATGTTGAGTTCGTTGATGCGGCCTTCGCCCTTAACGTTTTTGAGGGCCGCGTCGAGCTTCTCGGAGAGGGTATCGAACATGTCGGTGCCGTGAGGGAAGGGGGGAGCGATGTCAGGCGGTCTGACACCGGGCCGGGGGCGGAGCCGCGAGGGGCGCAGGCCGCGTGGTGCTCAGCAGGAGCGTGCGGCCTTCCGTGCGCCAGAATGGGCGGCTGTACCCGTCGGCGGTTCCGAACGGACAGGCTCGCAATCTACGAAGCCCCTCCCCGCGGGTTCGTGCGAATGCAGTGAATGGAGGGTGGGACGGCCTGCGGCCTTTGGTTCGGTCGCTGCGCTCCCTTGTAGGACGCTTGCGATGCTCGCTGTGGTCAGTGGCTAGAAGCAACACGTGACCGGCTGCCAAGCGACAACCCATCGCAATTCCCTGGCCCCATCGCGATCTTCCCCTACCCCCGCACGCCCATACCCTCCACGCTCCCATGCCCCCCGACCCTTGGTGGACGTTCTCCCTCGACCCGTCGGTGCGTGCCGATGTGGAGCGCGCGCGGCTGCGCGATAGGGCTGGGGCGCCGCTCGTCAACGCGCCCGACGAGGCGGGGCGGCAGCCGCTCGACTACGCCGCCTACCTCGGCCTCGATGCACTCCTCGCCGCGCAGACGCCCGCCACGCAGGTGCCGGACGAGCGTGTGTTCATCGTCATCCACCAGCTGTGCGAGTTGGTCTTCAAGCAAATGACGTTCGACCTCGGCGTGCTCGCGGGCACGTTCCGCGCCCTAGGCGAGGTGGACGAGGACGCTTTCGAAGCGAGGGCGTTGGAGTCGCTCCCGGACGAGCGCGGGCCGAGCGGATTCTGGCGCCCTGCGCTCACGGCGGCGGCGCGCCTCCGGCACTGCGCGCGGCGGCTGCTGCCCGTCGTCATGCAGCTCGTCGGGCGCGGCGCGGGCGACGACGTGCTCTTCTCGACGCTCGAATACCAGCAGTTCCGCGATGCCCTCGCTCCGGCGAGCGGCTTCCAGACGGCGCAACTGCGGCTCATCCAGCGCGCCCTCGGCAAGGGGCCCCTCTTCGACGTGCGCGTCTTCCCCGGCGACACGTTTGCCCAGCACTACAAGAAACCGCCGGCCGCACCTTGCCCGCACGTGTCGCTCGGTGACCCGCTGATCCTCCGCGACGACCGCGCACGGGCGTTTCCCGAGACGACGGACGCGACAGGGGAGAGCCCTGCGGTCGATGTGCCTCGCCTGGACGACCTCGCACATGCCGTCCTTGCCCGCCTCGCCCCGGCCGCCGACGGGCTCGTCGCGCCGCCTGCCGTGCGCCGCCTGCGCTCCGACGACCTCGACCGCAGTGTCGCTCGCTTTCGCGCCACGCTCGGCAGCGCGGCCACGGACGACGAAGCCACCCACGCGGACTCAGCGACGACCACCTTCCGCGCCGACCTCGCGGCCGCCATCGCCGTGGAGAACGCCCGCCGCGACGGGTTCGACGCGGCGAGGCGTGGGGCGCATGCGCTGCACGTTCGCCACCCGCAGACGTGCCTGGCGTTCACGCTCGACCGCCTCGCCGCGACCGATGCCGCCCTCCACGAGCCCGCCACCGATAGCTTCCTGACGGCCCACCGCAAGGCCGTCCGCCGCCACGTCGTGGGCGACAGCGGCACGGGTGGCGGCGGCCTGCCCTACCTCGTCACGAGCCAGCGCTTCCTGCTGCCGCTCTTCCCAGCCCGGATTGCCTACGCCGACCTCGGCGTGGGCGCCACGGCGGAGGACGCCGAGGGCTGGTGAGAGCCATGGGGCCCAGGTCAAACGTCGAAGGTCGAAGGTCGAAAGTCGAGTGGCGGGCGCAGTTCGTGGCGTACCGGGCCTCGCTGTCCGACGCGGACTATGCGGCCATGAGCGCGGCGATCTGCGCGCGCCTTCGAGTGCTCCCAGAGGTGCAGAGCGCCCAGACGGTGCACTGCTACTGGCCGCTCGTCGCGCGCCGTGAGGTGGACACGCGGCCATTCATCGCAGCGTGCGAGGCGGCCGGCCAGCGCGTGGTGCTGCCGGTCGTGGAGACCTTCGACAGCGCCCCGCGCATGGTGCATCGGTGCTACGAAGGCGAGGACCGCCTCGTCACCAACCGCTGGGGCTTGCACGAGCCGGCCGGGCCGCTCGTTGACCCTACCGATCTCGACGTCGTGATCGTCCCGGCGTTCGGGGCCGACCGTCGTGGCCACCGCATTGGGCACGGGCGCGGCTTCTACGATGCGTTCCTGGCACAGACTCGAGCGGTGCGCGCCTGTGTGGTATACGATGCCTGCTTTGTCGAGCAGCTGCCCTATGAGCAACACGACATCGCAGCGCATACGGTGGTGACGGACGAGGCTGTGTACGGCCCCTGACTTGGTAGAGCTATGCCGTCCACGCCCCCCGTCTTCGCAAAGAGAGGCCTACGGGCGCGCGTGAAGCTCCAGCATCGCCTGCTTGGGGGTCCGGTCCACGTGGTAGAGCCCCCAGTGCTTCTCCGGCTCCATGGGATCTGGGGACCCCTTCCACGGCTCGTCGAACGCCTCGAAGACGAAGGTGAGGATCTGGTGGGCCTCGCTCCACGCCATGAGGTGGCGGACGTAGGCGGCCTGCAATTCCTGCGACGCGTTCCACGGCTCGATGCCGCGCCCGTTCGAGCCGGTCGTCCACCCCGCCTCGGTGATGATCACGGGCAGGTCGGGATAGTGGTCGGCCACGCTGCGGTAGTTCTGATTCGTGTAGTCGAGCGCGCGGTCGAGAGGCTGGTACTCCCAGACTGGATACGTGTGGACCGAGAGGAAGTCGAGTTCGGCGGCGAGCGGGGCGAGCTTGGTCGTCCAGGGGACGTAGTTCTCGCAGAACGTGACCGGCTGCCCGACGGCGGCCTTGACGCGCCGCGCGAAGTCCACCAGGCGCTCTACCGGCACGAGGTGGTCGGTCCACTCGACCGCCGCCTCGTTGCCCACCGACACGGCGAAGACCGTCTCCGGGTAGGCTTCCGCCAGCGCGATCAGCCGGTCGATCTGGGCGTCGTTGTCGGCTCGGTTGGTGGTCAGCTGTTCCTCGGAGAAATTCGCATCCCACGGGCAGTGCGGGTTGCTACGCTCGGCGCGCACGTCGGCACCCAGCAGCACCTGGAAGGGAAAACCTTCGGCCCGGATGGCTTCGAGCACCAACTCGGCGTGGCGGCTGGGGTCGTAGAGCCGCAGGTAGCGCCACGTGGGTGCAAGGAGGCGGAGGTCCTCGCAGACCTGCTCGTAGGTGGGGTAGGTGTCGGTCACGGGCGACTGCCCCTCTCGGTACCCCGAGTAGCAGATCGCGGGGCCGACGTCGATGCCGGGCACTGAGCCCTTCGTCTTGGTCATGGTCAGGTGTACTTCAGGTTGCCTTTGCTGTCCCACAGGCCCCAGTAGGCCCCCACGTCGCCCTCGTTGCCAGTCTTCCACGCCTCGTCGAAGGCCGCGAAGTAGAAGATCTCGACGTCGTCTTCCTCCGCCCACGTATAGGTGTTGATGACGTACTCGAGCGCGTTGTCGTAGGACGGAGCCGCCGCGCCGAACGCCGTGCCGGACGTCGGCCAGCCGGTCTCGCTGATGATGACCTTCTTCCCGTTCGCCGCGCGGACGGCGCGCCGGTACATCTCTTTCATGTAGAGCAGGGCGTAGTCGGCAGGGCAGCTCTCCCAAAACGGGTAGCAGTTGACCAACAGCATGTCGCAGGCGTCGACGACGGCCGGGTGCTGCTCGAAGAGGAAGTACGCGTCGACGAAGCTGACGGGGAGGTCGTCTGGCAGGGCGGCCTTCGCGTGGGCGATGTAGTCCAGGAGTTGCTGCTCGGTGATGTCGCGGCGCAGCAGGTTCTCGTTGCCCACGACGAAGAGGTCCGCGTGCCCGGCCTGCGCGATCTCGAGGCCTGCCGCAAGCTCGACCTCGTTGCGTTCTAGGTCCTCCGTGAGGTCCACGCCGACCATGGTCTTGAGGCCAAACTCGCGGGCGATGCGGGGGACATGCTGGTTGCCCTCGATGCAGCGGAAGGTGCGAATCCAACGGGTGTACGGCGCGATGATCGCGAGGCGCGCGCGGATCTGCTCTTCGCTCATCTCGTCGCCGGGCTCTTGCCCGTCGAGGTAGGGGCTGAACGAGAGCCCGTGGACGCGGCGTTCCAGGATGCGGTGGAGGAGGTCGATCTTGTCCTGGGTGGACATGGACGAGAAGTCCACGCCGCGCAGTGAAGTGCCCGAGGGCATCTGGTAGCCGCTTGACCGTCGGGAGACGAGGCCGCTGGAGGTGGGGTGCATCGGGTTGAGAAGGGTGGGTCGTTGAGGGGGTATGCTTTCGTCCGGGCAGTGGAGGCCTGCGC
The DNA here is from genome assembly GCA_039027055.1 of Bacteroidota bacterium. GTDB lineage: Bacteria > Bacteroidota > Rhodothermia > Rhodothermales > Rubricoccaceae > JBCBEX01. The sequence continues at coordinate 8,678 of JBCCLD010000077.1, read as the reverse complement.
GGACAAAAGAGCACGCAAGCTACAAGGGGCGTAGCATGAAGTTCGCCATCGGGTGAACAAACGTGGTCGCAGCCCTCGTCCTAGCCACGGGGGCGCGTTCGAGTTGCCCAAATCCGGGCAACCGCACACGGTCTATGCGGTGACCGACGGGATGCAAGACCAAGGCCATGGGGAAGCGCAGTGCGTCGGAGAGTGGGCGCCACGGTTTCCTCAGGCCCGAGGGCGGCAGTACGTTCCGGGACGACCCGCCCGCCCGCCCCTCCGCGCCGGGCGAGCGGGGCCCTCTAATGCTCCGCCTCCGCTTCATGCCGACGCTTCCGCCCTCCGCGCTCCTCGTCTTCGCCAAGCGGCCCGAGCCAGGCCGCGTGAAGACCCGGCTCACGGCGCTCCTCACGCCCGAGGAGGCCGCCGATCTCTACGCGGCGATGCTGCGCGACGCGCTCGACGCGTATGCCGCGCTCGGATGCGCGGTCCGGCTCTACCTCGCGCCCGACGCCGACGGCCATGCCCCAACCCTCCCCGATGGCTGGGTGCCCGACGGCGTGACGGTCCACACCCAGCACGGCGACGGCCTCGGCCAGCGTATGCTGCACGCCTTCGTCGACGCCTTCCGCGCCGGGCACGAGCGGCTCGTCGTGATCGGCACGGACCACCCGACGCTGCCGCCTGCCTACATCGAGATGACGTTTGAGCTGCTGCGCGAGAAGCCGCTGCGCGTTGTCCTCGGCCCGACCCACGATGGCGGCTACTACCTCCTCGGCCAGAACGACCTCTTCCCGCGCCTCTTCGAGGACATGACCTACAGCCACGACGGCGTCTTCGAAGCCACGCTACGCCGCGCCGCCGAGGTCACCGCCGAGCCGGTCGTGCTGCCGACGTGGTACGACGTGGACACGCCGGTCGAACTCCGGCGGCTGTGCCGCGAGCTGGACGAGGGCGCGACCGTGCCACCGCGCACCGAGGTGGCCCTGGCTGCGTTGCGCGCCCGCTACGAAGACCTGAGGTAGGCCGACCTGCGGCGGCGGGGCGGCGTCAAGCACGCCCTCGCAGGCGTGTGAGTGAACACCGCACAGCCGCACTGCTGCGATGCGCTAACTTCCGGCTGCGGTGGAGCCATGGCCTCGACGTGGGGCACGCCACCCCGTGTAACCTCCTGCCTTCATCCGACTGCCCTCTCTCGATGCCAGTATCTGCGAACGGCCTCGTGGCCCCGCTCAGCGGCAAGATCAAGACCCTCGAACAGTTCATCATCGAGCGCGAGAGCGACGCGCCCGGTTCGACGGGGCAGTTTTCGCGGCTGCTGCGCGACCTCGCCCTCGCGGCGAAGATCGTGGACCGCGACGTGCGCAAGGCGGGCCTCATCGACGACATCCTCGGCGAGACGGGCGACATCAACGTGCAAGGCGAGGTGCAGAAGAAGCTCGACCTCCTTGCCCACGAGGAGTTTGCGCGGGCGCTCCGCCGCGGCGGCGAGTGCTGCCTGATCGGCTCCGAAGAGCACGCCGAGGCGATCCCGCTGACAATGGACAGCGCCTCCGGCAAATACATCGTCCTCCTCGACCCGCTAGACGGCTCCTCGAACGTAGACGTGAACGTCTCCATCGGCACCATCTTCTCGATCTATCGCATGCCCGACGACCACGAGGGCGAGCCGACTCTGGAGCACGCTCTCCAGCCGGGTCGCAACCAGGTCGCGGCGGGCTACGTCGTCTACGGCTCCTCAACCATCCTCGTCTACACGACGGGCAACGGCGTCAACGGCTTCACGCTCGACCCGTCCATCGGCGAGTTCCTGCTCTCGCACCCGCACATCACCTCGCCGAAGCACGGCCAGATCTACTCGATCAACGAGGGCAACTACAACTCGTGGTCGCACGGGCTGAAGCAGTACATCAAGTGGGCGCAGGAGGAGCACCCGCCCTCGAAGCGGCCCTACACGAGCCGGTACATCGGGTCGTTTGTCTCGGACTTCCACCGCAACCTCATCAAGGGCGGGATCTACATGTATCCCGCCTCCAACCGGGACCCCGAGGGTAAGCTGCGGTTGATGTACGAGGCCAACCCGATGGCCTTTCTGATCGAGCAGGCGGGCGGTCTCGCACTCACCGGCAGCCAGCGCATCCTCGACGTGGTGCCGACGAAGCTACACCAGCGCACGCCGGTCTACATCGGCAGCACGTGCATGGTGGAAGATGCGGTCGCTTTCCTCCGTGAAGAGACGGACGGCTCCACCTACGCCAACTTCTGCATGCCCGAAGAGGCCTGAACCCTCTCACCGAGGTAGCGCTGATGCGGTGTGTCGCTCTGGTGTGCGCGTTGCTCGTGGTGCTGTCCGCGTGCACGACGCCTCAGCCCGAGCGCACGTTTGACCCGCCGCCGACGGTGCTCTACCTGCTCCGCCATGCGGAAACAGGGGAGGCAAGCGACGACCCCCAACTGAGCGATGAGGGACGCGCTCGTGCCGAAGCGCTCGCGGCGCTGCTCGCCGACCGACGCATCACGGCAGTCTATGCCTCGCAGTTTGCCCGCACCCAAGAGACCGTCCAGCCGCTTGCCGACACCCTAGGCCTCGACGTTATCGTCCGCCCGCTCGACACGTCAGACCCGCGCGCGTCAGCTGCCGCGACGATTCGCGAGATCGCCGCCGCGCACTTTCCCTACCAAGTGGTCGTGGTCGGCCACAGCAACACGATCCCAGCGATGATTGAGGCGCTCACGGACACGCCGATGGACGACCTCGCGCACGACACCTATGGCGACCTCTTCGTCGCCACGATCACGGAGCATCCCGATCAGCGCACGCCCGACGATGTCACCATCGAACATCAACGGTTCGGAGAGCCGTAGCTGAGGGCGCTAGCGCGAGCGCCAGGGTGGGTCGGTCTTGTCGAGGAACGCGGCGATGCCAGCCTGGCAGTCGTCGGTGCTGCGGGCGAGAGCATTGAGGTTGGTCGCATACGAAAGCGCCTCCTCCCAGCCCATGCCGGGCACGGCGGCGAGGAGCCGCTTCGTGAGCGCGACGGCGGTGGCGCTCGTCTGGGTGACGATCTCGTGCGCGAGCGCGTCCACGGCCTCGTCGAGATCCGTAGCGGGCACAGTGCGCGTCACAAGGCCGAGGCGCGTCGCCTCTGTCGCGTCGATGAGGTGGCCGCGCAGCATGAGGTCGCGAGCCGCGGCCTCGCCGAGCTTGCGCCGAACGAACACGGCTACGAGCGCCGGCACGAACCCGATGCGGACCTCCGTGAACCCGAGCTTCGCACGGTCCGCGACGAGGCTGAAGTCGCACACCGCCGCGAGCCCACAGCCGCCCGCGATGGCGTGGCCGTTGACCTTGGCGATGACGGGCTTCGGGTGCTGATAGAGCGCGTCGAAGAGGCGACCGAGGCGCGCCGAGTCGGCGAGGTTCGCTTCGGCGGAGGCCGTGCGGAGCGCCTGCAGCGCCGCGAGGTCGGCCCCGGCGGAGAAGACCTTGCCCGCGCCGGTGAGCACGATCACGCGTAGCGCCTCGTCGGCCGCCGCCTCTGTGAGCGCACCAAGCAGTGCGTCGACGAGGTCGCCGTTGAGGGCGTTGCGCTTCTCAGGACGGTCGAGCGTGAGCGTGAGCACAGGGCCGTCGCGGTGAGACTGAAGCACGAGGATCGGGGGGTCGGGGGTCGAAAAAGTGCGCCGAATGGGCGGCATCGTCAAGCCAATTCGTCGCCACGCTGGGGCGGCGCCTAGTGCTCGGAGTCTACCCAAAACTGATACAGCGGCCATAGCTCATCTTGGGCGCGGAGCGCTTCAGCGACGAGGTCGGGGCCGAGTGCAAGCACCTGCTCGCGCGGAATGGTGCGTCGTACCCAGATCCCTTGGGCCTTCGCAAGGCCGTCGGGGAGCGCGTCGAGCGGCGCATCGAACTCGGGGTGGCCGGCCGGGCGGGAAACACGTGGTGCGAACGCCAGGCGGTAGCCCTGCTCAATGAGCGCGTTGAGCAGGGCCAGCGATACGGCTTCCTCGTCGAGCGTACGGGCGAGGGCGTCTCGGAAGAGGGCTTTGGCGTAGGCCCCGACGTAGAGGCCCCACGCGAAGCGGTCGGGGTAGACGCTGTGCGAGAGCTGCACGTCGGTCAGGCGCTTGCGGCCGGGGCGGTAGAACGCCATCCAGAGGTGGTGGTGTGAGCCCCCTGCGCCGAAGTCATTCTTAAGGATGCGGCTGAAGACGCCGCGCTCCGTCTCGAACGGAAGCTGGTTGGGCAGCACCCAGTTGACGACAAGGTCGTCGCGGTAGCGCTTGAACGGTTCCTGGATGTGCGTCTTGAGCGTCGCCTTCTCCTTGCGGTACTGCTCGATGTGGGGTTCCTGGCGCAAACGTTCCAGGGCGTCTAGTCCGTTTGGTTCGAACCCTTCGAACGAGAGGCTGAGGGGGGCCGTGGGGAAAAATCCCCTGAAATGGTGATCTGTCAATTCGCGCGTCTGCGTATGTTTGGGGTGGATGGTCTTTACTCCCGTATGGCCGCAACTGATTCCTGGCAGGACCGTCCATACACACCCGCTTTTTCTTCCTCACACCCGCCTCCCTCAACCCTATGCGCAAGCTCTTTACTGCTCTCACCCTCGCACTCTGTGTCAGCTTCGCCGCACCCCAGGCAGCGGCGCAGTTCGTCCTATTGCCCTACCTCGGCTACAACACAGGAACAGGATTCGATACAGACAGCAACGACTTCAATGACACGGCCGGAGGATTCCTCATCGGTATCGGGACGGAGTTTCCACTGCCTCTCGAAGCTCCCGTTGTACTGGTCGTTCGTCCTTCCGTAGAGGTGGTATTACTTCCTGGAGAGGAGGAAGGAGGGGATGAGTTCAGCCAGACCTACTTCCAAATCAACGGAGACGTGGTTGCCAAGTTTGCACAACCCTCCGGCTTTACCCCATTCGCTGGGGCTGGTATCGCGTTCGGTATCCTCACTACCTCCTCGGAAATCGGCGGCTCCTCAAACGACGAGTCAGGATCCGGATTTGGATTCAACGTCCTGGGTGGCATCGAGTTTGTTAATGCCCTGCCTTTCGGGTCGCCCTTCGTCCAGGTTCGTTACACGTTCCTCGAGGTCGAGTTCGAGACCGCTGGCATAGAGATCAACAAGGACTCCGGTGGCTTGGCGGTCGTAGGTGGTGTTGCGATCCCGCTCGGCAACTAGTGCCCGCTCGGTAATTAGGGATACCCTCTCGCCCTTTTCGCGCCCCGGTGGCCTCTCGCTGCCGGGGCGTGTTGCGTTTAGGTGAGAATGCGTTTAGGCGAGCAGCGCCGCGCGCAGCGCCGCCGACGTGGCGTCGAGCGGCTGCACAGCCTTCGGAGCGTCGCGGAGGGCTTCGAGCGCCGGGGCCGTCGGTGCGGGCAAGGAAGGCAGCGCCTGCTGGACGACCTCCGGAAACTTCGCAGGATGGGCCGTGGCGAGGACGACCGTCGGCGTGGTGTCGCCCGTCTCAGCCCGGTAGCGCAGCACGGCTTCCAGGCCGACCGACGTGTGCGGGCAGGCGAGGTAGCCCGTCGCCTCGTAGGCGTGGCGCAGCCGGTCGAGCGTAACCTCGTCGCCGACGCTCGTGCCCCAGACGCACTCGCGGAGACCTTCAGCACCGAGAAGCATGCGCAGCCGCTCGAAGTTGCTCGGGGCGCCCACATCCATCGCGTTCGAGGGCGTGCGGACCGAGGGGGGGAAGGAGCCCGGCTCGTCGCGGTCGTCGGCCAGGTAGTTGGGGAAAAAGCCGTTGGCGTTGTGCGCGGCGAGGAAGCGCCGCACGGGCAGCCCAGCTAGGCTGGAAAGCACGCCGCCCGTCAGGTTGCCCAGGTTGCCGCTCGGCACGCACACGTTGGCCGCGTCGAAGCCGCCCTGCGCACCCTTCCCTTGGACGAACGCCCACGGGTAGTAGAGCATCTGCGGGAGCAGCCGCCCGATGTTGATCGAGTTGGCTGACGAGAGGGGCACCTCCGCGAGCGCGGGGTCGGCGAAGGCGGCCTTGACGAGCCGCTGGCAGTCGTCGAAGGTGCCGCGCACGGCGAACGTCTGCACGCCCGGACGCTGCACGTCGAGTTGGCGCTGCTGGACCGGGCTGACCTGGCCCTCTGGGTAGAGCAACACCACACGCAGGCCCGGTCGGCCCGCGAAGCCATCGGCGACGGCGCTACCGGTGTCGCCGGACGTGGCGACGAGAATGGTCAGGTCATCGGTGGCCTCCATCTCCTGCCGGAAGTAGGCCAGCAGCCGCGCCATGGTCCGCGCGCCCACGTCCTTGAACGAGAGCGTCGGGCCGTGGATGAGTTCGAGGACGTAGATGCCGTCGTAACGCACGCCGTCGGGACCCATTCCAGCGAGTGGGACGAGCGGGATCGGGAAGCTGAGCGCGTCGGTGACGAGCGCCGCGAGCGTGTCGGGCTCGACCTCGGCGCTCAGCCACCGCGGGAGCACGCGGCGTCCCACATCGGCGACGCTGTCGGCGTCCCGCCAATCCGACGGCAGCGCCGGGACCGAATCGGGCACGAAGAGGCCGCCGTCGGGGGCGAGGCCGGTTTGCAGCGCCTCGGCGAACGAGACGCCGGTGTGCTCATGGGCGTGTGCGGCGCGGGTGCTGACGTAGCGTGGCGTCATGACAGGACGCGCCCTCCGACGGTGTCGACGGCGATGGGGCCGGTCCAGGCGTGGTGCCCGGCCGCGCGGCAGGCGGCGTGCATCGCCGCAGCGACGACCGCGGCGTGCGCGTCGTCGTGGCAGACGGCGACCATCGCCGGGCCGGAGCCGGAGAGGCAGCAGCCGAACGCGCCCGCATCGAGCGCGGCGTCCCGGATGGCGGCATAGCCGGGCACGAGCGGGGCGCGGACGGGCTCGGCGAGGCGGTCGGTCATCATCGCACGGCCGACCTCGCCCCAGTCGCCCGCGCGCCACGCGTCGAGGAGGAAGGCGAGGTGCGCGGCGTTGCAGACGGCGTCGCGCAGCGGCACGGCCGAGGGCAGCGCCTCCCGGGCGGCCTTGGTGAGGACCTGCACGTGCGGCAGCGCAAGCGCAAGCGCAGGCGTTGGCCCATCAATGCGACGGAAGCGGGTCGGGGCAGCGGAGTCGACCAGCACGAGGCCGCCGAGGAGCGCGGGGAGCACGTTATCGCCATGCCGCCCGCCGGACGCGACAGATTCGGCGTCGAGGACTGCCTCCACGAGCACCGCCTCTGCGACGGGCGCGTCGAGGACGCCCTCGGCGTCGAGGAGGCCTGCCGCGGCAACGGCCCCCGCCACGGCGCTCGCTGCCGAGCCGCCGATGCCGCTGCCCAGCGGGATGCCCTTTTCAATTACCATCGTCGCGCCGAAGCGCGCACCATGGGCCTCCAGGACGAGGCGGGCGGCGCGAGCTGCCGTGTTCCTCTGGTCGCACGAGGGGAGGTCGGCCGCCCGGAGCGTCCCACACTGCTCCCCGATGTGGGTGGCGTCTATCGCCACGCCGAGGGCCTCGCGGCGGGTAAGCGTGACAGCGTCGTAGAAGCCGGTGATCGCCAGCCCGAGGGCGTCGAAGCCTGGGCCGAGGTTGGACAGGGACGCCGGCCCTAGCGCTGTCACGGAGCGGAGGGCCGGGGAGGGCGGAGACATGACGGGAGCTTGCATCGCAGCGAGCGGGAAAAGGCACACAGAACGCCTCGGAAAAGAGGGCGTCAACATACCGTGCGATCGCCGTGCCGGAAAGGCCGTCCGCTGAAGCTTCACTCCGCCCGAGGAACGCAAAATCCGCCATCCCGTTGCTCACCGGCCCGCGTCTGTCCTGCGCTCTAGCACTACCGCAGCCCTTTCCATGCACATCGGCCCCATCGACCTCGGCGAGCGCCCGCTCTTCCTCGCGCCCATGGAGGACGTGAGCGACCCGCCGTTCCGCCTGCTCTGCAAGCGCTACGGGGCTGACTTCGTCACGACCGAATTCATTTCGTCCGGCGGGTTGCTCTACGACGCGCACGACTCCGTCCAGAAGCTCGACATCTACGACGAAGAGCGGCCCGTCGGCATCCAGATTTTCGGCGGCAACCTCGACCAAGTCCGCGAGGCTGCCGCCATCGTCGACCGCATCGAGCCCGACCTGATCGACATCAACTTCGGCTGCCCCGTCAAGAAGGTCGTGTGCAAGGACGGCGGGGCAGGCATCCTGCGCAACCTGCCGAAGATGCAGGCCATCACCGAGGCCGTGCTGGAGGTGGCGACGCGGCCGGTGACGGTCAAGACCCGCCTCGGCTGGAACGACCAGACGATCCAGATCCTCGATGTGGCCCGCATGCTCGAAGAGAGTGGCATCGCGGCGCTGGCCGTGCACGCCCGCACGCGTGCGCAGATGTACAAGGGCGAGGCGCGCTGGCAGTGGCTCCGTCGCCTCAAGGCGGAGGGCGTCCGCGATATCCCGCTCATCGGCAACGGCGACGCGACGACCCCCCAGAAAGTCAAGGCGATGTTCGACGAGACGGGCGTGGACGCGGTGATGATCGGGCGGGGGGCCATCGGCAACCCCTGGATCTTCCGCGACGCGAAGGCCTACCTCGCAACCGGCGAGGTGCCCGACCCGCCCTCGTGGGAGGAGCGCGTGGCCGTCGTCGCGGAGCACCTCACGCTCAAGTGCGAGTGGCTCGGCGAGCGCAAGGGTACGCTAGAGATGCGGCGGATGTACGGCGGCTACTTCAAGG
>JBCCLD010000076.1:0-13988 GCA_039027055.1 Bacteroidota bacterium | reverse complement strand
CTACCACGTCTTCTAGAAGTTAATAAACACCATAAAGTAACATGATAGACATCAGTACATATATGGATGATATCGCGACATGTTGGCCTGGGGATATTGGATTCAAGATAGGTAAAACAATGAGAAAAAAATTAGGCAATACCGTTAATCTAAGCTCTATACATACCAGTGTTCATAACGGCACTCACGTGGATGCGCCATGGCATTACGACGAGGCAGGCCCACACATTGATGAGATAAAAATATACCCGTATATAGGACCATGTGTTGTCATCTATACTCCAGAATCCCGTCCGATACAGCCCTCGGTGCTAGATGGGGTTGACCTCACGTTGGGGGACCGGGTGCTGTTCAAGACCCGACTAGGCGCCAAGCCGTCCACGTGGGAGACTAACAACCCCTATCTGGACGTTAATACTGTTATTGCATTGTCACATATTGAATGCCCGCTCGTCGGAATAGACGCAGCAAGCGTTGATCCCACGACCAGTACAAGTCTAGAGGCACATCATGCTATGGGAAGGCACAAGGTAGGCATATTGGAAAATCTGGATTTAAGTCAGGTTGTGCCAGGCCGTTACTTCATAATTGCACTGCCTCTTAAGCTGCGCGGGCTCGACGCGTCACCGGTTCGAGCCGTCCTGCTGACACGAGAAGAGGGTGCTAGGATGTTCTCCTAATCCTCAAGGCGGATTCGGTCGGCTGCGCTGTCTTTGAGCCGATCACGCTGGTGGATGTATACCATCGTGGTCTCGATCCGTTTGTGCCGCGCATGCGTTTGGACTTGCTGCAAGCTTGCGCCGTTTTCGATTGCGAGCGTACAACCTGTGTGACGGAGTGTATGTGCTCCAATCGAAGAAGACAACCCAGAGATTTTAGCATAGCGATTGACTATAGAATAAACAGAACGGTCCGATAGAGAATTACCAAAGCTGTTATTGCTAAATGAGCGCCATAGTGCTCCCTGGTGGATGCCATAGTGTCTGGTATGGACTCTAAGTTCTGAAATTAGAAAATCCGGGACTTTTACATATTGACCAGCGCCTCCCTTCGCGCGGGGTAGGTCCAGAACCCAGTAGGCTCCAACCTGGCGTAGATGCTCTATCTGCATTTCAGCAGCTTCTGAGCGACGGAGTACACAGTGCAGGAGCGTGAGCAGCAACGTTCGGTCGCGTCGACCCGATCGCGACTCCAAGTCGACACAGTCGATCAATGATCGGGCTTGGGCTCGACTAAGTACCGTCAGGGCATTATCCGAGTAGCGACCGCCTCGAATCTTGCGAGTAAGATGACGGTCAGCGGGGTTGCGGTCCAAGGCACCCAGTGCAACCAACCAAGAGAAGAAGCCACGCAGGGCTGCGATACGCCGACGCATAGTAGCCGGCTTTAGTCCTGCAAGTTCACCAAGCCTGATGTACTCGTTTACATCTACAAAAGAGACGGCGCGGGCAGCCTCGAGCTGGATGGACTCAGTTCCGAAGAAGTCGATTAAATCGGCTCGATAGGCGCGTCGGGTGTGATCTCGATCAAAGCGAAGGAGATACAGTTGAAGGATCTCGCCGCTAGGGAGAACATCGGATGACAGGGTAGGCGCTACGACAAGTCTGCCTGAAGGGGTCGATGAGGACGCCATGGGAGCCGTTGATGATTAAGCAAAGCTTTAGTTCTGATAATAACACTTATCGGAAGTAGAGCATACAAAAACGTAGCGCTATGGAGCAGAAACTCCCAGCGCTACGGGGCGGCTACTTAGCCGCCGATGGCATCGGACACTGCGCCGGCGGCGTCGTCCATGGCACCTTCCGCAGCGTCGGCCGCATCGTCCATAGCACCTTCGGCTGCATCTGCGGCGTCGTCCATGGCACCTTCGACGGCGTCGCCGGCTGCATCCATGGCATCGCTAGCGGCATCTGCGGCGTCGTCCATGGCGCCTTCAGCGGCATCTGCAGAATCGTCCATGGTGCCCTCTGCGTCGTCCATGGCATCGTCGGTGGCTTCAGTGGCGTCGTCCATGGCCTCCTCGACAGCAGTATCAGCATCGGCAGCCGCGTCCGTCGCGGTCTCACTGCCGCAGCCCACGAAGAGCGCGAAGGCAAAAAGGAAAGTGAGCGAGCGAATAAGCATCGTCATGATGGTTGGGGTGTGGTGTTGCGTTGGTGGTTGGCGGGCTCGGTGGCCTCAGCAAGCAGAGAAATACGCCGCCGAGGTGACTTCTCCAACCCTCCCGCTAAAAATCCCTACCGTAACCGCTCTATAGCGAGGTGCGAGCCTATTGGTGTTGGCACCTACATTCGCTCCCGCTACGCGGTCAATAGAGCAGCTTCGCTCCCAGCATCGAATAAGTGCACCTTATCACGATGTACATGGAATGTGACAACCTCTCCGTTGGGAGGCAGCGGAGCTGGCTCAATGCGAGCGACAAGGGTAGCGCCATCAACCGATGCATACGTGAAGATCTCATTTCCCATGGGCTCTATCACGTCGAGTCGGGCGCAAACGGGTGACGTAGCCCTGCTCTCCGGGACATAGCCCTCTAGGTAAATGTCTTCGGGACGTATGCCCAAGGTGACGGCGTTTCCGATCAGGGTATGAGCATGTTCAAGATGACGGTCTGATAGCAATACTGAGACGGTACCACTTTTGAACCGCACCCTAGCCCCGGTAGCTTCTAGGTAGCCATTGAAGAAGTTCATGGAGGGCGACCCGATGAACCCTGCCACAAACTGATTTGCTGGGCGGTCATACAACTCGAGCGGCGGTGCGATTTGTTGGACGTAGCCATCTTTGAGCACCACAATGCGATCGCCCATCGTCATCGCTTCGACCTGGTCATGCGTCACGTAGAGCATGGTAGCCTTTAGCTGACTGTGCAGCGTTGAGATCTCCGTGCGAGTCTGAACGCGCAGTTTGGCGTCCAGATTGGACAAGGGCTCATCGAAGAGGAACACTCGCGGCTTCCGGACAATTGCGCGGCCCAGTGCCACACGTTGGCGCTGGCCTCCTGATAGCGCTTTAGGCTTGCGGTCAAGCGTGGCCTCTAGCCCCAAAATTTGCGCTGCATTCCGTACACGCTGATCGATCTCGTTTTTCGGAAACTTCCGCAGCTTCAGACCAAACGCCATGTTATCGTAGATCGACATATGCGGGTAGAGCGCATAGTTCTGGAACACCATCGCTATGTCCCGATCCTTCGGCGACACGTCGTTAACGACGCGGTCACCTATTTTTAGCGTACCCGATGAAATGTCTTCGAGCCCCGCGATCATGCGCAGCATGGTGCTCTTTCCACACCCTGAGGGCCCGACGAGTACGACAAACTCCCCAGCGTTGACGGTGTAGGAGGCATCATGAACGGCCACGTAGCCGTTATCGTAGACTTTGCGAACGGAGTCGAGGGAAACGCTGGCCATGCAAGCGACGAAGTAGAGGCGAAGGCTTAGTGAAGACGCAAGAAGGTACCAACCAAGCGAGCCAGCGTGGTTCAAGAGAAGCGCTTTCTTGGCTGACCACTCCCCTACCGCAGCATGTCATCGGCACCCCACGTCCTCTCCATCAATGCCCTGTATACCGGAAGTGATCGTGGCCTGTCCGCCGATCTTCAAGCCGGAAGAAGCCTCGGACTCCACGTACATACTGTATGCAGTGCCATCGTTGTAGCGTCGCACGGTACCGTAACAGACGTCACTGACGTCCCTGCCGATACCGTTGCAGCGCAGCTTGAGCACCTCTCAGCAGCATTGTCTTGGGCGGGCGTGAAAGTCGGCATCCTGGGAGACCGTCGCACCGTAGATACGGTCTTCAACCACCTAGACGGATTTGATGGCCCAGTAGTCCTAGACTTTACCGCAAGTGGCCCCTACGGTGAAACAGTGTTGACGCAACGAGGCATTGACGCGCTGTCAGAGCGAATGGGCCGGGCCGACTTGGTGCTCATCCGACGTGCAGATGCAGAGCTAGTGACCGGAGGCGAGATCCGTTCCTTGGATGATGCGCAAGTAGCGGCACAGCGCGCGTTCCATCGCGGTGCCCGGCGGATCGTCATAAAATGTGGAGATCTGCCCGCCCGTTTCTACGATGCGGCTGACGATCCTGAAGCAACCAGCACGGGCTTCACGAGCGACTTGTATTACGACGGGGACGACTTTGCGCTCTACGAAGCACCTACGATTCAACACGAGGTGGACGGAGCTTCAAGCGTGCACGGCATGGCCGTTCTTGACGCACTGATTGAAGGGCTAGCTCTGGAAGAAGCACTGCAGAATGCCAAGCGCGCCGCTACGGACGCACTCCGCTACAGTACAGATTCGGGGTTCAATCGCGTCCTTAATTACACGCGCAGTATTCCATCTAGTTAGTTGTTCTATAACATTATATAGCCAAGTTCTTACAATCTCCGCTTGGCCTATGGAAACATAGAGATGTTTCTTCCGGAAGAACCGGGTGAATCGCGTCAATGCCGCAAAGGAAGCATGTGCTTTCACTTTTTCTTCCAGCCGCCCATCCAGGGCTTCCAGCATGGCCAAGGCATCCCTCACTTCTGACCGCCCGAAGATCACCATCTACGACGTCGCCGACGAGGCCGGTGTCGCGATCTCGACGGTGTCGCGTGTCCTGAACGACTCGAAAGAGGTTTCGGACAAAACCCGCGCGAAAGTCGAAGCAGCCATCGAAAAGCTTCGTTTTAAACCGCAGCGCACCGCGAAAACACTCGCCCAGCAACAGACCCACTCGCTTGCTGTCGCCATGCCCTCGACCACGTCGCTGTTCTACGTGGAGATCCTGAAGGGCGTCAAAGACACCTTGCGCGAACACGATATCGACCTGCTGCTTTGCAACCTAGGCTCGACGTCCCCTTATCAAACGCTCCAGCGTTTCCTCGCCCGAGGAGCAGTAGATGCGCTACTCTTAGCGTCGCTGCCCATTGACGACAACTTGGAGAACGAGCTCATGAAGCTCCACGCACCCGTCGTGATCGTTGGTGTGAACCACCCGAAGTTTGACTGCATCTACCTAAACGACCGAATTGGTGCGGGCAAAGCGGTTGAGCACCTGATTAGCATTGGGCATCGGCGAATCGGCATGATCTCGCCGCATCCGTGGAGCTACGTCACAGACGAGCGCATCCAAGGCTACCGGCATGCGTTGGAAGACGCAGGTATCCCGTTCGACCCATCGCTTATCGCCTCGGGCGACACGCTGAAGCATGCCGGGTTCTCAGAAGAGTCAGGGGCAGAGGCTATGAAGAAGTTGCTTGCCCTGCCCAACCCGCCAACCGCGGTCTTCGTGGCTTCAGACGTCCAGGCATTTGGTGCCTGGAGCGAGATGCGCTCTCGCGACCAGCAGGTACCCGAGCACATGTCCTTGGTCGCGTACGACAACCTCAAGCTTAGCCGGTACCTCCGGCTCACGACCGTTGATCAGAAGATGTACGAGGTTGGCAAACTGGCCACGGAACGCCTTCTACAGCGAATCAAAAACGACACCGACGAGCGAATTAATCGCTATGTCGAGCCCGAGTTAGTCGTGCGAAATTCGACAGCACCACATGCCTAATGGTATAATGATGTAGCGAAGACATGCAGTGATGGTGATTGCCGATACTTGGGCGCCACCTCCCATCGCTGTATTCCTCGGCCATCATGACACCATCCCGGCAAACTGATCTTCGCGCTGCCATCGAGCAGCAGCTTCCCTACACGCTTCGGGCCACGAACTTCGACGGACTTGGCGAGCGCTACCAGGGTAAAGTGCGCGACACGTATGCGCTGGATGACCGACTGACGTTGGTTACAACGGATCGGATCTCAGCCTTCGATCACGTCTTGCGCCAGACAATTCCGTTCAAAGGGCAGGTCTTGAATCAGACCGCGGCGTTCTTTCTTGAACACACGCGCGACGTGGCTCCCAACCACATGATCGCGACCCCAGACCCCAATGTCACCGTAGCGAGAAGGTGTGACGCACTCCCGGTAGAGTTTGTAGTACGAGGATACTTGGCAGGTCATGCATGGCGTATTTACAATAACGGTATAAGATTGTTGTGTGGGGAAACCTTACCGGAGGGACTTCACCAGAGCGACCGACTGCCTACACCCATTTTGACGCCGGCCACGAAGGCTGTAGAGGGCCACGATGAAGACATCTCACAGGCCGAGATCGTTGAACGTGAACTCCTCGATCAGGACACGCTCGATCACTGTGCATCGATGGCTTTGACGCTCTTCGAGCGCGGAACGGAGATGGCCGCCGAGCACGGTTTACTTCTCGTAGACACCAAGTATGAATTTGGACGGGCAGACGATGGCAGCCTATTGGTTATCGACGAGATACATACGCCTGACTCCTCTCGCTACTTCTATGCGGACGAATACGACGAACGGCAGACTCGAGGTGAACAGCAGCGCCAACTCTCCAAAGAGTTTGTCCGGGAGTGGCTGATGGACCTTGGCTTCCAAGGTAAAGTGGGCCAGCTCCTCCCCGACCTCACTGATGCGTTTAGGGTGGAAGTCGCGCTGCGATACATCGAGTTGTACGAGACTATAACCGGGAAACCATTCGAGGCCGAGGTCACACGCGACGTCCCTGCGCGTATTCACTCCGCATTGCAATAACAGCTTAATAAAGCTGTTAGCATTTGCTGTCTTGGGCGCCCACAACGTGGTAGTACCAGCGGGCCTTTGCTTGCGACCAGCGCTGTCCAACATTGGGGACCTTATCTGATTCACGAAGCACTCACCCCGTGTGCGTTGCATTCGCACACACCTGTGTCGTCCTTGTTTGGAGCGCTACGGAAGCGCTCCCGACGGCCCCCTCTCCTCTTCCCCACTGCGATGCAGCAGCACCTCGTTCGCGTCTACCCTTCGAAAGAACCGCTCCCGCGCGAAGACCAACTCGCCTACAAGATCGCACGCGTAGCGAGCGACCTAGTCGCGGTGGATGCCGACGTCACCGAAATGATTATTAATCGGATCATCGACAACGCATCAGTGGCCATCGCGTCAGTAAATCGGGGCGCAGTGAGGACTGCTAGAGCGATGGCTCTCGCGCATCCGCGCACGGGTGGCGCTTCGGTTTTCGGTGTCATCGGAACCCGCGTGTCTCCGGAGTGGGCCGCCTGGGCCAATGGGACAGCTGTCCGTGAGTTGGACTTCCACGACACCTTTCTTGCAGCCGACTATTCCCATCCGGCAGACAACATTCCAGCGATTCTTGCGGTCGCGCAGACCGTCGGGGCCGACGGCCACGCGCTCGTTCGCGGGTTGGCTACAGGCTACGAGATCCAGATCGATCTCGTCAAAGCGATCTGCCTACATAAGCACAAGATCGACCATATCGCGCACCTCGGACCGTCGGCGGCGGCAGGTATCGGCACCTTACTTGGTCTCAACACGGACACGATCTACCAGGCGGTCCAGCAAGCCACGCATGTCACGTTTACTACGCGTCAGAGCCGAAAAGGCGAGCTTTCAACCTGGAAAGCATTTGCCCCCGCGCATGCGGGCAAGCTCGCCATCGAGGCCGTAGATCGCACGATGCGTGGAGAAGGGGCTCCATCGCCGATCTACGAGGGAGAAGACAGCGTTATCGCTTGGATGCTCGATGGACCCGACGCGCGCTACACGGTCCCGCTTCCCAGCCCAGGTGAGCCGAAACGCGCCATTTTGGAGTCCTACACGAAAGAGCATTCAGCGGAATATCAAAGCCAAGCACTGATCGACCTCGCGTTTAGGATGGGCAACACCGTAAAAAACACGGGACGGAGCTGGGACCAGGTAGAACAGATCATCATTCACACCAGCCACCACACGCACTACGTGATCGGCACAGGCGCGGGTGACCCACAAAAGATGGACCCCACAGCAAGTCGAGAGACGCTCGACCACTCGATCATGTACATCTTCACGGTCGCGCTGCAGGACGGCGCCTGGCACCACGTCCGGAGCTATGCTCCTGAGCGCGCTCAACGTGGAGACACCGTTTCGCTGTGGCAGAAAGTGACCACCACTGAAGATCCTGCATGGACGGAGCGCTACCATCATCCCGACCCGCAGCAGCGCACCTTCGGCGGGCGCGTCGTGATCCGTTTCGACGACGGGTCGACGATCGAGGACGAGCTTGGCGTGGCCAATGCGCATCCGGCCGGAGCCCGGCCGTTTGAACGCCCAGACTATATCCGCAAGTTTGACACCTTGACCGATGGCCTTATCTCCACGAACGAGCGAAACCGGTTCATCGACCTCGTCCAACAGCTACCGGAGCTGACTTCTGCGCAGGTAGCGGATCTGAACGTGGTGCTCGATGCGGCCCCCCTAGAGCGCAACGACTCACCTGGCATCTTCTAGCCCCCGTACAACTCGACCCACGCAACGGCCTGTGCTCAACGTTCACACCAACCCCCAAGAAAAACGCGCGACGCTGCGGGCCCGAATGGATGCAGGCGACCTCGTCCGGTTTCCCGGAGCATTCTCGCCTATCGTGGCCCAGATCATCGAACGCATTGGCTACGATGGGGTCTACATCTCAGGTGGAGCGCTGGCGAACGATCTCGGACTGCCTGACATCGGCCTCACCACACTCACAGAAGTAGCACTGCGGGGTCGCCAGATCAGCCGCGTCACAAACCTGCCCACGATCATCGACGCCGACACGGGTTTTGGAGAGGCTACAAACGCGGGGCGCACGGTCGTTGAGTTTGAAGCGGCAGGGCTCTCTGGCTGCCACTTCGAGGACCAGGTCAACCCCAAACGGTGCGGCCACCTCGGCGGCAAGCAGCTCGTAGAGCCGGACGTGATGATCCAGAAGCTTCGCGCGGCTGATCGAATGCGGACGGATCCCAACTTCCTCCTGATCGCACGAACGGATGCGCGAGGGGTCCTCGGTTTCGACGCCGCCGTTGAGCGAGCGCGGGCCTACATCGACGCGGGCGCGGACCTGATCTTTCCCGAGGCACTCAAGGACGCTAACGAGTTTCGTGCCTTCCGCGACGCCGTTGAGGCACCGCTGCTCGCCAACATGACCGAGTTCGGCAAGTCGCCCATCTTCTCACTCGACGACCTTCGCGACCTCGGATACAACCTGGTTATCTACCCCGTGACGAGCCTACGCTTCGCGCTCAAAGCCATCGAGGACGGACTGACGCGCATCTACGAAGACGGCACGCAGCGGCACCTTCTCGACCACATGCTGACGCGCAAGCGCCTCTACGACATCGTGGACTACGAGGCCTATAACGCGTTTGACCAGTCGATTTTCGACTTCCGTCTCTAGCGCCTCCAACATACACAGTGAGAGACCTTTCCACTAGTCTAGACATGATCATGGAAGCACCGACCATCCACAAAGGCCTCTTTGGGGTCACGGTAGACCATACCGCGATTTCAAAGGTGATGCCTGAGACCAACTCGCTCACCTACCGAGGCTATCCCGTTGAAGAGCTCTGCGAGGATGCCTCCTTCGAGGAAGTCGCCTACCTGATGTGGCACGGCGAACTGCCTACCACCGAGCAACTAGCCACCTTCACCAACATTGAACGCAGGCGCCGTGGGCTCACGCATGACCAGTTGGCCCTACTCGACACGTTTGCTGCGGATGCGCACCCCATGGATGTGCTCCGTGCCGGGTTGGCTGCGCTGGGCGCTAAGAAAAACCGTGGCTTTGCGGACGCGGTGGAGGCCCAGCGAGAACACGCGATGGACCTGCTCGCCAAGATTCCCACCTTTGTGGCAGCGGATCACCGTCGCCGAAAAGGCCTGGACGTAGTCGCCCCGCGTGCCGACCTTGGCTTCTCGGATAACTTCCTTTACATGATGACAGGCGAGGTGCCTCCACCAGAAGTCGTCAAGGCGTTCGACGTCTCGATGATCCTCTATGCGGAGCACGGATTCAATGCGAGCACTTTTACCTGTCGCGTGATTGCCTCGACGCTTTCTGACCTCAACAGCGCCATCACGGGCGGCATCGGCGCGCTCAAAGGGCCGCTCCACGGCGGAGCCAACGAGGCCGTGATGTACATGCTGCTCGAAATCCATGGGCCCGACGAAGGCCGCGCGTGGGTCGAGGACGCGCTCGCGAGCAAAAAGAAGATCATGGGCTTCGGCCACCGCGTCTACCGCTCCGGCGATTCGCGCGTGCCGACGATGCGGACCTACCTCCGCGGCCTCGCCATGAAGAACAACCGCATGGACCTTATCGAGACGATGGACGCCGTTGAGAGCACGATGCTCGACGCGAAGAACATCTACCCGAACGTCGACTTCGTGGCGGGCCCGGCCTACTACCTCATGGGCATCGAAATCGACTTCTACACGCCGCTCTTCGTCATGAGCCGGATCACGGGCTGGTGCGCGCATTACTTCGAGCAAATCGGCGACAACCGGCTAATCCGCCCGCTTGCAGCGTATACAGGCTCAGCGCAGCGCCGCGTTAAGCCGCTCAGCCAGCGGTAGGTTGGTGCTCCTCGGTCTCTGGACGTACAACTCCGGCGTCATTGAATATCCTGACCTGGTCGCGCATGGTTGCCCTTCTTCAGCACGTACCCTTCGAGGGGCCCGCACACATCGCTGCGTGGGCCTCTTCTCGTAGCAAACCGCTGGCCGCTACGCGGCTGTTCGCGGACGAGGCTCCGCCTGATGCCGCTGACATTGACGGCCTTGTGGTGATGGGCGGTCCGATGAATATCTACGAAGAGGACAGCTACCCCTGGCTCGTCGACGAGAAAGCGCTGATCAGCGACACGCTCGAAGCGGGCAAACCCGTTGTTGGCGTCTGTCTGGGCGCGCAGCTCATCGCCGATGCGTTGGGGAGCCGCGTTGTGCCGGTCGGACAGAAGGAGATCGGCTGGTTTCCCCTCTCGCTCACCGGGGGCGGTCGCGCGCACCCGATGCTTGAGGGCTCCCCCGACTCGTTCCCGGTGTTTCACTGGCATGGCGAGACGTTTCCACTCCCCGACGGTGCGGTTCACCTAGCCCGCACCCCCGTATGCGAGACGCAGGCGTTTCTCTGGGGCGACCGGGTCCTAGGGCTGCAATGCCACCTCGAAATGACGACCACGAGTATCGACGCCATAATCGAAGGCTGCGCAGACGAGCTCGCGGACGCGCAAGGCCAACCCTGGGTGCAAACAGCCGAGGCGATGCGCCACATTGATCCACAGACCTCAGTTCTAGCTCATCGGGTGCTCGGGTGCATGCTAGATCATGTATTTGGTTTGCAATAATGGACATATTTGTGAGTCGGAGGAACTTTGGCGACATCTGAACGCGTCGATGCGTAGAACTTCTTCCTCACCCCAACTATGAGCACGATGTCTACGGAGTCCCCGGTTCTCACCTACTGGCACGTCTGGACCGACGAGCACGGCGTGAGTCGCCAAAGCCAGGCTACCCTTACTGGCTACGAGAAGTCCAGCATCAGTGAGGGCGCAGCGCCCCAGTTCAACAACTGGCTGATGCACGGGGCCGCGCAGATCCTCTTCACCATGCACCCGCCTGGCTGGGTCGGCGAATGGCACGAGAATCCGGAGCCACAATGGATCGTCCCCCTCCAAGGTAGCTGGTTCGTCGAGACGATGGACGGCCAGCGCGTCGAGATGGGCCCCGGCGAGGTGTCGTTCGGGGCCGACCAAAACACGGTCGCCAACGAGCACGGCCACAAGGGCCATCGCTCCGGCACCGTCGGCGACGAGCCGTGCTACCTCATGGTGGTACAGCTCAAGGACGACACCTTCACGGCAGCGCTCCCGGGCAGCTTCGAGGACGAGTAGGCGAGCGGTTCGCTAAAATGCGAGTACGTTCCGAGCGGCATCGATGATGTCCTCGTCCTGAGGAAGCACCGCCTTTTCTAGCGGGCCCGCATAAGGAATTGGACACCAGGCCCCCGCTATCCTGCGCACGGGCGCATCGAGATAACCGAAACTGCGGTCAGCAATCTGCGCGGCGATCTCGGCACCGAAGCCCATAAACTCGTGATCCTCGTAGGCGACGAGCACGCGGTTCGTCTTCTGAACAGACGTCAGCACCGTGTCCATGTCGAGCGGCAGGATCGTGCGGAGGTCGATCACTTCGACCGAGACCCCGTCCTGCTTCTCCAGTGCCTTGGCCGCGTTTAAGGCTTTATAGACGAGGGCGCCCCAGGTTACGACCGTCAGATCGGTACCGGCGCGTGCGATGGCGGCTGTTCCGAACGGCACCAGGTAGTCGGCATCTGGCTCGGGACGGCGCGCGGGTCCTTGGCGGTAGAGCGCCTTGTGTTCGAGGAAGAGCACGGGGTCTTCCATGCGGATCGCCGTCTTAAGCAATCCTTTTGCGTCGCCTGCATTCGAAGGGAAGGCAATCTGGAAGCCCGGCATGTGGCCGAAGATGGCTTCGATATTTTGACTGTGGCAGAGGCCGCCGTGGATATAGCCTCCGACTGGCACGCGGATAACCATCGGGCAGGCCCACGTGTTGTTTGACCGGTAGCGCAGCGGTGCCACCTGGTTGCGAAGCTGTTGCATCGCAGGCCAAATGTAGTCGCCAAACTGGATCTCGACGACAGGCTTGAAGCCAGCGCAGGCCAAGCCTACAGCGCTGCCCACGATCGAGTGCTCGGCGAGGGGGCTGTTGAAGCAGCGATCCGTTCCGTGCTTCTTCGTGAGGCCCCGCGTGGCCGTGAACACCCCTCCCTTCCCGTCGGCCACGTCTTCGCCATAAACCAGCACGCGTTCGTCGCGGGCCATCTCCTCGTCGAGTGCGTGGTTGATGGCGTCGACCATCACGATCAGTTCACCGTTAGGCCTAGAGGCTTCGTACTCGTGACCAAGATCCGCTTCGGAGACGACAAACTGGGTGGCGGTGGCCGCATCGGCCAACGGCTGGCTCTCGGCCCACCGCGATGCTTCTTCTACGGTCTGCTTGACTTCGTTGCGCAGCGTCTCCACTTCGTCGTAGGTGAAGATGCCTGCTTCAACAACACGCTCGATAAAGAGAGCGTTAGGATCGCGTCGCTGGTCAGCTTCTA
Organism: Bacteroidota bacterium; assembly: GCA_039027055.1. Classification (GTDB taxonomy): domain Bacteria; phylum Bacteroidota; class Rhodothermia; order Rhodothermales; family Rubricoccaceae; genus JBCBEX01. The sequence goes on along the minus strand of JBCCLD010000076.1, from coordinate 992 downwards.
GCTCGTCTGCGGCGCGGTATTTCTTATGGTCATCCGACGAGGAGTGCGGCAGAAGCCGGACGACGTCGGCGTAGAGGGCGACCGGACCGAGGCCGGCACGCAGGTGCGTGGTGGCAGCCTTCGCTACGGCATAGGTCGTAAAGAAGTCGGTACCATCGTAGCGTGCGCGGGTGAGGCCCGTATAGCCGCCCAGGAGCGGGTAGATCGAGCCGCCTGTGGTCTGCTCGTGGACGGGGACGGAGATGGCGTACCCGTTGTCCTGGATGTGAAAGAGCGCCGGCGCTTGGGCGCGGCTTGCCCAGTTGAGTGCCTCGTGGAACGACCCTTGGCTGGTGGAGCCCTCCCCTCCCGAGATGTAGGTCACGGCATCTGTACCCTGCCGCTGGCTCGCAAGCGCGAAGCCCACGCCAGGCACCCACTGCGCGCCAACCGACGAGGACGTGCTGAAGATGTGCAGGCCGCGATGACTAAAGTGCTCAGGCATCTGACGCCCCCCGCTGAAGGCGTCGGACGCGCGGGCGTGGTGCGCTAGCATTACCTCCTGAGGAGTGACGCCGATGGCGAGGGCCGTGGCCAGATCGCGGTAGTACATCGCGAACCAATCGTGTCCGCCTCTCAGGTGCATGCCGAGGCCGATCTGTGCCGCCTCATGCCCTGAGGCCCCAATGTGGAAGAAGCCTTTGCCCTGCTTGAGCAGTGTCAGCATCTTCTCGTCAAGACGCCGCGAGGTCAGCATCGTGCGCAAGATGGCGCGGAGTTGCTCCGGGGAAAAGTCGCGAGGTCCAACCGGCTCAACCTCGAGCCCTCCCTCGAAGCCGAGGAGGGCCGCGTGGCCATTTAGGGGGCGATCATCCGGCATCGACTCTGTCGGAAGCGCTTTTTCGAGAATCGGAGAGGAGTCAGGTGCGGGAGGCTGCATGGCGCGGGGTGCGAGGCCGGAGACGACCGACCGATGAGCAATACCAGAGGGGTACGTCGGCTCTGCAAGGGCT
>JBCCLD010000075.1:0-14062 GCA_039027055.1 Bacteroidota bacterium | reverse complement strand
GGCATGCCTAAACAGCCGTTCATCGAAGAGCCTGCCGGGTGACTACCTGTAGAGCCGGTGATGGACGTGCTCGGCTTCCGCATCGAGGTCGATTCCGTGGAGGAGCATCTCCACTGGTTGCCTGAGTTGGACAAGGCCATCGAGCGCTGCGCACGAGAGGCTCAGCTGGGCACACCTGTCTACTGGCTCTCAGAGTAAATCTACTGGGGCTGGCCTAGATAAGAGTCCAGCGGCGGAGGGTTTTCAGTAGTTCACGTGGCTCTCCGTAGTTGAAACGCCACTCGCATTCCTTCAACAACAGCTCGAAATGGGCCTTCGGTACCCCGTTGTACTTCCGAAGATGTCTCTTCGCCTGACTCCAGAAATTTTCGATGCCGTTGATGTGCGCTGCATGCCCGTTAGCGTCGTACGCCACAGACCCCTCACTCTGATCGACACGGTTGTGCGCAAACCCCGACGTGTCGAGCGTGTCGTAGGACGCGAAGCCGTCCGTGTAGACTACCGAGTCCGGCTCGACGTGCGCGCGGATGATGGGCAAGAGGGTCTTGCGCTTGAGGTCGGCGGGCACGGCCGTGTGGACCCGACCTCCGCGCTTGAGGATGCCGAACACGACGATCTTGCCTGCAGCTCCACGGCCTCGTTTCCCTTTTCTGGGGCCTCCGAAGTAGGACTCTTCACGGACCGCTCGCGGGTCCGCTCGACTTCGTCACCGAACGGGCTCTCGCCTGCGATCCGCTCGGCGATGATCTCGCGCAGTTTGTGGTAGTAGAGGGGTATGGCGGTTGGCGCCGACGAGTTGGGCGGCCATGCGCGCAGTGGTTCCGGCGACGAAATGTTCGATGAGGCGGAGTTGGACTCGGCGTGGGAGTTTGCTTTTGCGTCAGGGCATGGTAGTAGGCTAAGCTACCAGACTCTGGTCTAGGCCAGCCCCCGTCGTCATGCGTGTGCATGAACGTACGCTGGATGCGGCCTGGCACCGCATTCCGTTCTACGCCTCCTCCCTCGCCAGCGGGATCTACATCTGGCGGGTCGCCACCAGCGGTCGCTCCTCCTCCAGCAACGTGACGGTGGTCCGGTAGCTACCGGTGTCGCTGCGCTTGTTCATGCGCGTCCCAAAGCGCGTCGAGGTTGTCGGCATAAAACTCGGTGAACCCGCACGTCGCGCAGATGCGGGCAGATAGCGACGCGCGTACGGTTCCTTTGATCATCATCGCCCCGGGGTTGGCGTCGACGCTCACCTGGACGGTGCTGCCGTAGTCTTTCAGCAAGGTCTTCGCGTCCGTGACGATGCGGTCGGAGCCGCACTTGGCGCAGAAAAGGAAGTTAGGCATGGTGTGGCGGTCGGCGGTCGGCGGTCGGCGGTCGGCGGTCGGCGGAGAAGGAATACGGCTTGTGCGACCTAGTCAAGCCAGTTCATGGGTGTTCACGGCTCTGGTAAGCACTCGCTGTCAGTCGGCACGGGCTCACAGAAGCGTGATGGCCCGGAAGGCGTCGCCTGTTCGGAGACTCTGCACGAAGCCTGCCATAAGCCGCGCGGCGCCGTCGATGTCGGCCACATCTACGGTCTCGATGGTCGAGTGCATGTAGCGCATCGGTACCGAGATGAGCGCGCTCGGGATGCCGGTCTTGGTTTTAAAAATGACGTCCGTGTCAGTCCCGGAGTAGCGGCTCGACGACTCGTGCTGGAGGGCGAGATCGTCGCGCGCAGCGACTTCCATGAGGCGCTTCACAACGGCGGGGTGGTTGACGGTCCCGTGCGTGATCGACGGCCCACCGCCTAGCGTGACGCTGCCATGCTGCGACTCCTTGATGCCGGGCGAGTCGGTGGCGTGCGTCACGTCGATCACGAGCGCCACGTCCGGGTCAAGGCGGTAGGTCGCCATCTGCGCGCCGTGGCCGCCGATTTCTTCCTGCACGCTGTTGAGTGCGATGAGCCGGGCTGGCCGAACCGCCTCCTGCGCGTAGGCCTTGAGCACCTGCGCGATGACGTAGCCGCCGAGCCGGTTGTCGAGCGCACGCCCGATGAGCCGCTGCGGCGTGAGTTCCTCGACGCGGTCCACGTAGACGGCCGGCATACCCACGCGAAGGCCGCGTGCCTCCACGTCTTCGCGGCTCGCCGCGCCGATATCGACGAAGAGCTCGTGCTGCTTCGGCGCCTTTTCCTCCTTTCCGCGCTCGCGGAGGTGGATGGCCGTGTTGCCGATCACGCCGAGGACCGGCTTCTCCGGCGTCAGGAAGTGCAGCCGCTTGCCACGTGCGATGGCCGCGTCCGAGCCGCCGATGCGGTCCACGTAGATGAACCCGTCCTTGCTGATGTGCTTGATGATGAAGCCGATCTCGTCGGCATGCGCTTCGAGAAGCACAGTCGGAGCGTCCGGCTCCGTTGCCTCGACCGTCGCCCAGACATTGCCGTAGGCGTCGGCCTCGACGGCGCTGGCGTGGGGCTTGACGTAGGCCGCCCACGTTTGCTGGCCCGCGGCCTCGAAGCCGGTCGGGCTCGGCGTGCCGAGGAGGTCGAAGAGGAAGGCGCGGTCGGCAAGGGACATGGCGAGGCGTGCGAAGTGCGAAGTGCGAAGTGCGAAGTGCGAAAAAGGTAGGGGCTCCCGGGAGCTTGGGCCAGAGAGCGGCGGTTAACTTCGGGAAGATTCTCGCTCCGTTCTCGTCATTTTTCTCATGTCTCTCCTCCGCTGCGGGTCCCTGCTCCTTGCCGCTGTGCTCCTCACTGGATGCGCGCGCTCCGTTCCAAGCTCGGTCTCCTTGCCGGACCCGCCACCGCCCACAGCACCGCTGGTGGTGATGAATCTCGCCGCGCATCCCGACGACGAGGACGGACTGACGCTCGCCCACTACCGTCACGCGCACAACGCCGTGGCCTACAGCGTGATCTACAACCGCGGCGAGGGCGGCCAGAACGAAATCGGCCCGGACCTCTACGAGCGCCTCGGGGCCATCCGCACGGCCGAGACGGAAGCCGCCGCACGTATCCTCGGCACGCAGGTTTTCATTTTCGACTTCGAGGACTTCGGCTACTCGAAATCTGCCGCCGAGGCCTACGAGAAATGGGGCGGCCGCGACGTGGTGACGTCGCGGCTCGTCTACCACATCCGCAAGCTGAAGCCGGACGTCCTCTTCACCAACCACGACACGCTGACGACTGGCCCGCGCCGCCAGCATGGCCAGCACCAGGTCGTCGGGCTGAGCGCATACGAGGCGTTCGAGTTGGCCTCCGACGCATCGTACCACCCCGACCAGCTCACCGAGGACGGCGTGGACCTGTGGCAGCCGAAGCGGCTCCTGCTCCGCGACTGGCGTGCGCGCTCCCGCGACGACCTTCGCGGCCGAGCCGACGTGTCCGGCGCCGTCGTGGCGATCCCCGTCGGCGCGACCGTCGAGGCCATCGGTGAGGCCCCCGCGGACCGCGCCGTCCGGGCTGCCGCTCAGCACCGATCGCAGGGCTTCGACAAGTTCGCCCCCCGCTTTCGCCGCGACTCGACCTTCTTCGTGGAGCTTCGCCGTGCAGACGGCGTCGCTCCGCTCCCTGAGGACGCTGTCGACTTCGCAGCAGGACTGCCTCCGAACCCGTTCGCGGCGCAGACCAGCCTCCGCTACCGCATCGACGCCCAGCGCACGCGCCGGCTCTTCGACGCGCCCGAGGCCCAGCGCCATTGCTTCGACTTTGAGGCCGAGCCTGCCGTTGTAGTCCCTGGCGACACGATTCGTGTGACGATGACGCAGGGTGACTGCCTCGTGGAGTGGCCCACCACCGGTCGGCGCTTCGCCTTCGGCGGCGCCATCGACACGACGATCGTGGCGCTGCCGGGCGAGGATGGCGCACCGCTCGCGTTCGACCTGATTGTGCCCACCGACGCCGTGGTCACGTTGCCGAAGTACCGCGCTCAATACCGCCGCCGCATCGCCAGCCCACCGATCACGCTCGCGCTCGACGATGGCATTGAGGCCGACTACCTACCCGTCGAGATCACACCGCCGGTGGTGCTCGAAGACTTACCCGATGTCGTTCGCTTGGGCGAGGGCGCAGCGCCGATCACCGTATCAGGGCAGGTCTACGACGACGCTATTGAGCAAGTGCGAGTGTTTGCCTCCGTCGTGGTTCACACCCCAGATCCGCGTGTGCGCTACCGCCCCTTCTGGCGCGTCGACACGCTGCTGACACCTGACGCCCACGGCCGCTTCACCTACGTCGCCGACGCCGCGGCGCTCGAAGCCAAGGCCGACCTCGAACCGGGCCTCTACCGCTTCGTCGCCTCCGTCGAGCCGCAAGGACCCGATGGGGCCACCGGAACGGGCTACGACGAGGTGCGCGCCGAGGCGCGTGTGATGCCTGACATCGCCATCGCCGACGACGTGCAGGTGGGGTTCGTCAAGAGCTACGACGACGCCACCCTCGACGCGCTCCATGCGATGGGCTTTGCTGTCACCGAACTCGACTCAACGGCGCTCGCGACCGACCTGAGCGCCTTCGACACCATCGTACTCGACATCCGCGCCTACCTCGTGCGTGACGACCTCCGCCGCCACAACGACCGCCTCCTCGCCTGGGTACAACGCGGTGGGCACCTCGTGGTGATGTACAACAAGACGTTCGAGTGGAACGAGGGCAACCCCCACCCCACCGGCAATGGCCCGCCGAACGCGGCCTATGCGCCCTACCCACTCACGCTGGGCCGCGACCGCGTCACCGTCGAGGAAGCGCCCATCGACGTCCTCGTACCTGAGAGTCCACTGTTCACGTCGCCCAATGCCATCACCGCTGCCGACTGGGACGGGTGGATCCAGGAGCGCGGCCTCTACTTCCCCGCCACCTACGACAACCGCTATGTGGAACTCGTCTCGATGGCCGACCCCGGCGAGAGCCCGCTACGCTCGTCCACCCTGCTTGCCGAGTACGGTGATGGAAGCTACCTGTATAGCGCACTCGGGTGGTACCGCCAGATTCAACGGTTCAAGCCCGGCGCGTGGCGTATGGTTGCCAACATGGTGAGCTATCCGGCCCGCCCCGGGTCGTGAGTCGAGGGTCGTGAGTCTCGTCACCCGACTGCCCCGACAAGCTCGACCCAAGACACCTGACCCATGACTTCAAATCATGCGCCCGCTCGAACCCGACCATCGTAAACCTGAAGACTTGGTTCGGGGCCTCGCCTTCGCGGCGGCCCTGGGCGGTGCAGCAGCGCTCGTGATGGTCATCGTCGCGACGATGCGCGTGGGAGCCAGCCCCTTCCTCGGCAGCACGGGTATCTTCGCCGCGTTGATTATGGTGGCCAACTGGCTGCTGTTCCGAAAGCTGAGCCGGGAGCGGTCGTGAGTCAGCAGACATCGGGCCTCCCTGCCGCGTTGACACCGCCCACCCGGTTCGCGGCGGTGCGCTTCGCGACGTACCGCCCTCAGAACGACATGCAGGCCGAGGCGCTGCGCGAGGCCGAGCGGCTGGCTGGGCAGATCCGCGACCGCTACACCTCGCCGTGGTGGAAACGCGTCTTTGGGAGCGGCGACGAGGACCTACGCGGCGGTCTCTACCTCGTCGGTCCGGTCGGGACGGGCAAGACGCACCTCCTCGCCTCGATCTACCACGCGCTCCAGCCTGACGTGGCGTGCGCGTTCACCCACTCGAGTGACCTGTTCCGTGCGCGTCAGCGCCCCGAAGACTACGCGCGCAGCCTCGCCGAGCGTGCCCGCGTGCTCCTCATCGACGAAGTCGAGCTCGATGACCCGGCCGCCGAGGTGCGACTCATCCACGTGCTCAAGACGCTCCGCGACCTGGGCGTCACTGTCGCGGCAACCTCCAACGCGGAGCCCGAGAAATTCGTCTCGGCGCAGTTCGGGCGCGACCGGCTGGAGCGGTTCATCTCTGAGGAGTTTCGCAACACCTACCATGTCGTCTTCGTGGGCGGCGAGGACTTTCGGCAGCGACTCGCCAAGCCGGGCCGCGCGTGGGTCGGCCCCCGCGAAGCCACGCAGGCCGCCATGCGCCTGGCGTTCGATGCCGATGGCCGCACAAAGCGGTGGATCGACTTCGAAGAACTCCTGCACCTCACCACTCATACCGAGCGTTCAAAGCTCCTCGCGCAGCTGCTCGAACCGACGGCGCTCTACCTCGCCGACATCGCCCTAGACAACACCGACGATGCGCTCCGGCTCCTCCGCGTGGTAGACGACCTCTATACCGCCGACCCACCACCCATTCTGCACTTCACCTCCGCGACGATGCCCGAGACGTGGTACAACGCCGACAACGTGCATGTGGGGCTGGAGGCTAGCATCGCGGAGAAATTTCTCCGGACCACCTCCAGGCTGCATGCTATGTGTAACGTCAAGCGCGTGGGGGCCCAGCGGTGAGTGTTTGAGGGTAGAGCAGACCAACCAACTTGGGGGCGCGACCCTGTTCCTTCACATGCGTAGCGGAGAATCCGAGCAAAGTCTTCCCGTGCTCCCTTACCCCGTGTTCCCCTACCCCGTGCTCCCACGCTCAAGCAGCGCTTGCTGTTTTTTTAGCATACGTATTGCTGCCCCTCTCTCGTTTTAGGGATCCACACTCCTGAAAACCGGAGGCAGACCTCGCCGTACAAGCTCGGGCATCCGCCTTCGCGGCCTGCGCGCTACCTCGGCCCCTCCTGCCTATCCCATCCAGCCATTCTTCCGACGATGAGCACACGCACCCGTCGCACCGCATCCGTCTTCGCGCTCGTCCTGGCCGCGTTTTTCTGCGGTGTTTTCTTCGTCTCCGCAGGCGGCGATGTCCTGAACGCCGTCACCAGTAGCGAAGCCGGAGCGCAGGTCGCCCCCCCCGTGACCGACGCCATCGAAGCCGCTACCAACCTCGGCGACGCCTTCCAGACCGTCGCTGAGTCCATCAACCCGGCGGTCGTTCAGATCGCATCCGCACGCGTCGCCGAACGCTCCGGGATGGGCTTCCCCTTCGAACGGATGTTCCCCGGCCAGGGCGACGATGCGCCGCGTGTGCAGAGCGGCCTCGGCTCCGGCGTGTTCATCCGTGCCGACGGCCACCTCATCACGAACAACCATGTGATCGACGGGGCCGACGAGTTGACCGTCCGCCTCTTCGACGGCTCCGAATACGAAGCCGAGGTGGTCGGTGCCGACGAGTTCAGCGACCTCGCCGTGCTCAAGATCGAGGCGGACGAAACCGTGCCGTTCATCGGCTATGGCGACCGCAAGGACGTCCATGTCGGGCAGTGGGTGCTTGCGTTCGGCAGCCCGCTCTCAGAAGACCTCAACAACACGGTCACGGCAGGCATCGTGAGTGCTCTGGGGCGGGTCGGGACCCCAGGCACGCTCAGCAACTTCATCCAGACCGACGCCGCGATCAACCCGGGCAACTCGGGCGGCGCGCTCGTCAACCTGCGCGGCGAGTTGGTCGGGATCAACACCGCGATCGCCACGCGGACCGGTGGCTTCCAGGGCATCGGTTTCGCCATCCCGATCGACATCGTCGAGAACACGGTGGAGCAACTCATCGACAGCGGCGAGGTCGCACGCGGCTTCCTGGGCATCTCGCCTGACGCTGTGAGTTCGTCCCTGGCCCGCGCCCTCGACGTGCATCCAGGCTCCGCCCAGATTGCCCGAGTAACACCGGGCACGCCTGCTGCTGAGGCTGGCCTGGAGGTTGGCGACGTCATCACGGCCATCGACGGCACCGAGGTACGCGATCCCGCGCAGATCTTCAGCCTCATCGGCAACCGCCTCCCGGGCGACGCCGTCGAGATCACGTACGTCTCCAACGAAGGGGGCGACCGGCGCACCGTATCCGTCACGCTGGGCAACCGCGACGAGCTACTAGCCGAGGGAGGGACCCCGCAGCGCGCACCCGAGAAGGAGGACAAGATGGACATGGAGGACGACCTCGGCTTGAGCTTGAACAACCTCACGGAGCGCCTCCGCGAAACCTATGAGGTGCCCACTGAGGTCGAAGGCGTGCTCGTGACCAACGTCGCCCCGCTCAGCCAGGCGGCGCGTGACGCCGACCTCCAGCGCGGCGACATCATCGTCGAGGCCAACCGACAGCGCGTCGGCTCCACGGGCGACTTCGAGGACGTCTACGGCAGCATCAACTCGGGAGACACGTTCTTGCTGCAAGTTCGGCGCCCCGTTCGCGGGGGCGAGTTTCGGACGTTCATGACCGCGCTGACCAAGCCAGACGCGAGCTAAAGGCCCTCGGCCTACCCACTTCCATCCCACCCCGAAGGCGCTCTGTGCCTGCTTTCGTGCCTCGCCGCCCCGCCTGGCTCACCCACGCGCTGATCAACACGATCGGCGTGCGCGTGCCTCGGGCTGGGGCGCGGTTCTTCCCGGACCTGCTCTTCCGCAAGCCGACCCCCCACAATCAGCCCCCAACGCTCTACCTCACCTTCGACGACGGGCCGGACCCAGAGTCCGGGGGCACCACCGCGCTGCTCAACCTCCTCGACGCGCACGACATTGCGGCCACGTTCTTCCTGATTGGGGCCCATGCCAAGCGCGATCCAGGTCTCGTCCGAGCCTACGTGGAAGGGGGCCACGCCATCGGCAACCACTCCTGGACGCACCCCAACCTGTGGGAGACGCCTCCCGAGGAGACCCGTCGGGAGCTAGACGACACGACAGCGCTGCTGGAAGACCTCACAGGGGAGCGGGTAACGCTCATGCGTCCCCCCTACGGCCGCTTCTCGCCGTCGGCGCGGACCTGGGCGCAGGAGACCGGCCATCAAATCGTGATGTGGGACGTCATGCCGGGCGACTTCTTACCTTCGGCAACCTCTGAGGGCGTCCGGGCGCACCTAGCCCGCTTCGCTCGCCCTGGGTCGATCATTGTCCTTCACGAAGGCGGCCAGGCGCGCTCCCTCACGCCGCGTGTGATCGGCGACGTGCTCGCGCGCTACCGGGCCGAGGGCTGGCGCTTTGCCAGGCTCTGAGCCGCGCTTCCTCTCCCCTCTGGTCGTTCAGCCGAAGTCGTCATGACGTTTACGATCCTGCTCGTCCTGACGACGGGGGTCTACGCGGTGATGATGGCCGGGGTGGCGCTAGCAGCGTGGAGGGCGTCCCAGCAACCACGGCCCGATCCGCTCGGGGACGATGCGCTACCGCGTGTAGCCGTGCTTGTCGCTGTCCGCGATGAAGAGCAGACGATCCGCCGTTGCCTGGATGCGCTCCTCGCACAGGACTATCCGCGTGAACGACTCACGATCTATGTCGCCAACGACCACTCGTCGGATCGGACAGCCGACCTGATCGAGGAGTATGAGGCTCGGACGGTTCATCGAGCATCGATCACCGACAGAGCCGCCCCTGATGACCTTGCACGCGGTGAGGCGCTGAGCGAACCGCGTGTGGTCGCTGTGCCTGTGGGGGCTCCGAATGGGCACCTCCGGGGCAAGGCCAACGCGCTCCACTGCGCCATCGGGGTGAGCTGCGAGGAGGTGCTCTTGGTCACAGATGCCGACTGCGCCCCGCCCTCGTACTGGGCGCGCCGTATGGTCGAGTACCTCATGGAGAAGCGTACACGGGGAGCTATCGCAGCGCAGTCGATCGTGGAAGGACAGGGCCTCTTCGCTTCGGTGCAAGCACTCGACTGGTCGTTCCTGCTCACCTCGGCCTCCGCCCTAGCCTACCTCGACCTCGACTCTACGGCGATGGGCAACAACATGGCGTTGCGCCGAAGCGCCTACGAGGCGGTCGGCGGCTACGCGGGCTTGCCGTTTTCGGTCACCGAGGACTATGAGTTGTGGCGCTACATCAGACGGCACCCCAACTTCGAGACCCACTTTCCTTCGGACGGCCGCACGTTGAACCGGACGCTTCCACTTGCGCGGCTCAGGGACCTCTACATGCAGCGGCGACGATGGGCGCGCGGTGGCCTTCGCGCAAAGCCCGGGCTCCACGTGGCCTATGTGTTGACGCACTTGGCCCACCTGCTTCCGCTCATCGGCTTCTTCGTTGCGCCGCTTGCAACGCTTGCCGTTCTCGGAGCGAAGTGGACGGCGGAGATCACGCTGCTATGGGTAGGCTTGGCGCAGGGAGGGCGACGGCGCCGCCTGTGGGCGTTTCCCGTCTTCCAGCTCGTCCTCCACGGATATATGTCTACTTTACCCTACGTTCTGCTCTTCTTTCCGCGCATCGCGTGGAAGGGCCGCACACTCTAGGTGGACGGCCCGGGCCTAGCCGATTGGCCCCAACTGATTGGTTTCATTCAAGGAACCTGGTTCACAGGATTCTGGGTAGAAGTCGTGCTGCTCGTAGGAATGCGGTTTGCCTTTCACGAGGCTCACGTCAGCGGCCTGCGCGCTCCCTTCTCTCCTCGTGCCTGCACATTGCGTTGCGGACGGACCTGCAAGGGTTTGACCGCGCGCGTGGCACGCTGGCCCCTCTTCCCATCCTCTCTCTTTTCGACATGCCTATTCTTCGTCACCTCGGTGCAGCGCTAATCGCCCTCCTCCTGCTGGTCCCGGCGACCCGTGCCCAGACCATCGCCGACCTGGCCGCTCAGACGGACGCCCTCTCCACGCTTAAGGCCGCCGTCGTCGCGGCCGACATGGGCGACGTGCTCAGTGCTGACGGTCCCATCACCGTGTTCGCCCCCTCCAACGGCGCGTTCGAGGCCCTGCCCGACGGCACTGTGGAAAGCCTCACGCAGCCTGAGAACCTGGACGCCCTGCGCGGTATCCTCCGCCACCACGTCGTGGCTGGCACTGTGACCGCTTCGGACCTCGCCGACGGCCAGATGCTTGAAACCGTTGCGGGCCACCAGCTCGAAGTCTCCGTGACCGACGCTGGGGTGATGGTCGGCGGCGCGACGGTCGTGAAGGCCGACGTCATGGCCTCCAACGGCGTAGTCCACGTCATCGACGGCGTTCTCATGCCGCCCATGATGGCGGGCGACGCGGACACGATGCCGTCTACCACCGTCGGCGGTGGGACGCCGAACCCGGCGATGGCGACCGTGGCGGACCTTGCCGCTCAGACGGAGGCGCTCTCCACACTCAAGGCCGCCGTGGACGCAGCCGAACTCGGAGCCGCGCTGAGCGCCGACGGCCCAATCACGGTCTTCGCCCCCACCGACGACGCCTTCGGCGCGCTGCCCGAGGGCACCGTCGAGTCGCTCGTGCAGCCCGAGAACCAGGACGCCCTGCGCGGCATCCTAACCTACCACGTGGTGGCGGGCAAGCTGACGGCGGCGGACCTCTCCGACGGCCAGATGCTCGAAACTCTCACGGGGGCCATGCTGAAGGTGAGTGTCACCGACGAGGGCGTGATGATTAACGGCGCGACGGTCGCCATCGCCGACGTCATGGCCTCCAACGGCGTCGTGCACGTCATCGACGGCGTCTTGCTGCCGCCTGCTGACGACACGATGGATGGCGACGACATGGAAGACGATTCCGACATGGAGTAAGCGTCCCCCACAACGAATAGAGGGCGGTAGCACGATCGTGCTACCGCCCTCTTTGGGTTCGTGCTGGATTCCTCGAACGCTCGGATAGGTCTCGCTAGAGTTTGACGATGCGCTCTCGGGCAACGACCTCCCCGTCGGAGAGGGCGACGAATATGTAGATCCCTGGCTTCAGCGCATCAAGGTCGAGGCGCGTCTCCCGGCCTGCAGGGAGGGCTAGCTGCCGGACTCGACGCCCGAGCAGATCATAGACTTCCAGCGTGCCGGTGTCCGTCACGCGCCCCGGCGTGATCGTCAGCATGCCCCCGGTAGGATTCGGGTAGGCGGCGAACGCGCGCGGCTCCGCATCAGGCTCCGCACTCACGGCCAGCGCGACCTCGATGCGGTCCACGTTGAACGGCTGCGTAGCGTACAAGTCGAGGCGTAGGATTTGCTCGCCGGCTTCAAAGTCGAGGGTCGTCGAGAGCGGCGAGAGCGTCTGCCACGACCCCGTGCTCATCACGGTCATGAAGGTGCTCGACGTGCCGTTGACGAGGTAGCGTAAGCGGCCGCCCGATGGCTCAGCCGCCACGTAGGTCGTGATCGTGTAGGTGCCCGCCTCAGCCACGTCCAGGGTGTACTCCAGCCACTCGCCGAACTCGATGTAGGACACCTGGACGCCGCCATCGTCACGGTTTTCGAGATCCACTCCCACACCGGGCCGATAGGCACCGGGAATGTTCTCCGGCGTGGTGTCGGAATACGTGAGGCCTTCGCCACCCTGGTCAAAGTCTTCCGCCTCGATCACGCCAGGGATGGGATGAATCTGGCCGTTGAACGGACTACGCTCAAACGGAGGCACCTCGATTTCCACTGGTACCGAGATCCGCTTGGGCTGACCGTCGACTTGGGCTTCCAGCCGGTACTGGTACGTCCGGCCGCCTCCTACCGACTCGTCGACGAAGGTCGTGCCGCCTTCGAAGTCGGCAATCGCTTCGAAGGTGCCGCCTGGTAGGCGCCGCTCTACCGTGGTGCGGTGGGCAGTCTGCAGGCGGCTCCGCCACGTGAGGACCACCGTGGTGTCGTCCACCACCGCTGCGCTTAGGTTGGTTGGGCTGTCGGGGTACGTGTGGAGGAGCATATCGAGTTCGTCGTTCCACGTGCGCTCGCCACGGCGATAGACGCGGAACATGCCGCCGTCGTCCCACACCTGGAACGGGATGCCGAGCCGCACCGACTCCTCGACGTAGGCGGCGTAGAAGGCCAGCCGGTCCACGAGCGGCGTCTCGCGCACGACGCCAAACTCGGAGATCATCACAGGCACGCCCGTGTTCTGGGTCCACGCGGCCACCCGCTCGAAGCGCGCCCGCACGGCGGCCCGATCGGCCTCCGTGCCCCAAGTCCCCTGCCCCTGCCCGGCGAACGGCCAAGGGTCATAGGAGTGGAAGTAGGCAAGCAGATAGTCGTCGTCGGGGACGGCCATCCGTTCGAGTTGCTCCATGTTCGAGTATTCGTTGCCGCCGAGGATCACAATACGGGTGGGATTCGTCGCCCGGATGATGCCGAGGATGCGGGCGTTGAGGTCGTCAACTTCGGCCACCGTCATGCCGAACGGCTCGTTGATGACTTCGAAGAGCAGCCGCTCCGACTTGTCTTGAAAGCGCTCGGCGACCTGCGTCCAGATGGCATCGAAGCGGGCGCGCAGCGTGGCGCTGCCGTAGTTCTGCTTGAGCCAGTCCTCGTGGTGCGCGTTGATGATCACGTAGAGGTCGCGGGCGAGCGCCCAGTCCACCACCTGCTCGACGCGGTCCATCCACGATGCGTCGACGGCGAACGGGGCAGTGGCTGCGGTGTGCTCGTCCCAGCGAACGGGAATCCGCACCGTCTCGAAGCCCTGCGCGGCGTAGTCGTCGAAGTAGTATTCCTGCGCTGGGCCATTATTCCATGCGCCCTCGCGCGGCGGCTCCAGCGTGTTGCCCAGATTGATCCCGCGCCCGAGCGCGGCAATCGCGTCCTCCGGATTGAGCTGCGCCTGAGCCGGAGCGAAGAGGAGGAGGAGGCATGACACGACGACAAAGAACCGCATAGGAGATACCAATGCACATGAGATGGGGGAAACGACTAAACCTATCTGTAACACAGCGACTTTGCAACTTTGAGGCCGATAATCACGCACCGACGGCCGGGCCCGCGTGCTACACGCCCAGCACGGTGTAGCGAGACCCTTCGACGGGATGCTTCTCTACTTCGATGCGTACGGGAAAGGCCTCCTTCAACTCATCGAGGTGCGTAATGACAAGGATCTTGTCGAAGTCGTCGCGCACCGCGTTGATGGCCTCAACGAGGCTGTGGAGGCCCTGCTTGTCTTGGGTGCCGAAGCCTTCGTCCACGACGAGCGTGCGAATGCGGACGCCGCTGCGCTCGGCGAGTAGCTGCGCGAGCGCGAGCCGCAATGCGAAGTTGACGCGGAAGGCTTCGCCCCCCGAGTAGGTCTCGTAGGCCCTCGCGACGCCGTGCTCGTCAGTGATATTGATGTCGAGCGTCTCTTTCGTCCCCCCCGCTTTTTTGTCCTTGAGCGTTTCCAAGAGGACCTGCGTGCGGCCCCCACCTCGGCCGGCCGTGAGCTTGTCGAGCAGTTCGTTGGCGCGGGCCTCTACCTCGGGCAGCGTCTCCTCGATGATG
>JBCCLD010000074.1:0-14123 GCA_039027055.1 Bacteroidota bacterium | reverse complement strand
GAGCGCGAGGCCGCGCCCGAGCACGGTGTCGAAGACGGCGTTGGGCTGGGGCGTCCAGGTGTCGCCGGAGTCGGTGGAGCGCTCGGCGTCGCGGCCATCGACGGCGGCCACGAGCGCGCCAGACGGCATCTCGATCACCGCCTCAGCGTCACGCACTACCACATCAGAATAGGTTTGCATGTAGTCGTCGGAGTAGCCCATTCCTGCTCCGAAGATGAAGATTCGTCCCGTCGATGCCATCTGGACGTAGCGAAACCCCCGTGAGTCGGTGAGTTCGACGAAGCGGTCGGGGTCATCTCGTCGCCACACCCAGATTCCGTCATCGGAGAAGTAGATCGTCGAATCGCCTGCGGTGGAGAAATGCCGTACCTGCAAAGAGTCGCTGACGACTTCCCAGACGACCGGCTCCTCGCCTTGCGCCTGCACCGGCAGCGCTCCCCCTATCAGGAGGAGCGCCGCGAGGCACACGCAGGCTACTGCGATGGCTCTCATGCTCGCTACCGGACGACCGTGAACGTCTCCTGGAACTGCGTCGTCCGCGCGCCTGCGACCGTCACCTGCACCACGTAGACGCCCGGCGCGAGCCCGTCCGTGTCGAGCGCGAGCGCGTGCACGCCTGCTGTCTCGCGCCGCGCTGCGCGGTAGAGCACCCGCTGCCCGAGCGCGTTCACGACCGCGAGCCGCACCTCGGCGTCCTCAGACAGCGCCAGCGGGATCGTCACCGCGCCCGTCGTCGGGTTCGGATACGGTGTGCGAAGCTCCGTCACCGTCGGCAACGCCTCCGAGGTCGCTTGCAGCACCGGCTGCTGCGCCTGCCTAGTGAGCACCGGGCCACCCGCCGCGCGTGGTTCTCCCGTCCGTGGTTCCCCCGCGCGTGGTTCTCCCGTGCGTGGTGCCGTGCCCTCGCTTGCCATGCCTGCTACCGCCTCACGCAGTACTGCCAGGTCGTAGTCCGGCCACCGCGCCGCCACCTCGGCGAGCGCACCCTCGGCTCTGGTCTTGTCCCCCGCGTCGAGCGCGAGCGTGTAGTGCGTCAGCCATCCCCGCCGTGCGTGCTCCGTCTCGCCATACTCTGCGATGAGCGCATCAGCGTCGGCCCGTGCCGCGTCCGCGCGACCTGTACCGTAGTGGATCGCCGCGCGCGCTTTGAGCGCATGGGCACGATGAGTAGGCCGTCGGCTTTGCTCGTGGAGGAAGCCTTCGAGGCTAGCGTGCGGCTCGTCGCTGCCGAGTTGCGCAGCCACCTCGTAGGCGCGGCGCATATCCGCAGGCGTCTCGGCGCGCTGGATGGCGCTTATGCTGTGCCCGATGCCAACCGATGGGTCCTTGTTTTCGATGCCCTGGGTGATGGCCCACCAGCGCTCGGGCATCATCCCCGCCGGGGGGCCTCCAGCGGTCTCAGACACGCTTGGTGAGCCCGTGCGCGCCGTGGGGTTGGTCTCGGTCGTGAGTTCAAGAATGCCGCACGTCGTGGAGATGTCGGGCGGACTCGTGAGGAACGGGTCGCCGTCGAAGACACCGCCGTTGCTCGTAAAGACACGAGTGAGGTCCGGCCCTGGCGCGCTCAGCTGGCCGTCGTTCCAGTAGTTGCACTCCGCAATCGCGTCGGAGCCGTTAAGCCAGGCATGGCGCTCGTTGGGGTTGGTGACGCCGCGCCGGAACCAGCTGTGGCGGAAGTTGTCGTCGAAGGCCATGCCCTGGCCGCCGCCGTAGAGCGTCGCGCCGAGGTCGCCGCGCATCGTTTGGCTGGTGCTCCGCGTGATGAAGTTGTTCTGGCCCGAGGCTCCGGCGTTGCGTCCAGTAAATCCGAAGATCACCCGCCCCTGGTCGTAGGCACGCGCGCCCTGCTGCCCACTCTCCTCGATCTCGGTCTCGCGGAGGTAGATGTCGCCGAAGTTGTTCGTGTAGACGCCGACGCTGCCGCTATCGAAGATGGTGACGTCGTCGAGATAGACATCGGCGTGGTTGCTCGATAAGACGCTGCGCTGGTCGTGGCGGAGGATCTCGGACAACTTCAGACCGTTTCGGCGCACGGTCACGTCGGCGGCTTGGCCGACGACGAAGAGGCCGTCGCCGGTGCCGTCGGCGAGGGTGGTGCCTTCGAGGATCACGTCGGCGTTCTCGACGCGGAGAGTGGGGACTGGGTTGGTGCCGCTCTGGTCGTTCACAAGCTCCACGGTAGCGTCCGTGAGCAATCCCTCGCTGCCCGCCTCGAAGCGAATGCCGTCCCATCTCTGCCCGATGCTGCTTTCTGTGAACGTCGTGCCTTCTGCGTTCAACTCGCCAAAGACGTTGATCCCAGCGAAGAGGCCCATACGCACGTCAACGTCGTAGAACGTGTACGTCTGGTTGGTACCGATGACGAGGTCATTGGTGAAGAAGATCTCGTCCCAGTCTGCATAGGCAAGTGTAGGTCGTCCTGCCACCACCTCGCCCCGCATGCGTGCGAACTGACCTTCTGTGAACTCCATGAGACACTGCTTCTCCGCAACATTCATGTAGTTCTCGACTGGCTGCGGACCTACCTGGGGATTGAATATCGAGCAGGGATTGGAGGAGCTAGTGCACACTCAAGAGACCTCCTGCACAATAAGCTTTCAGACAGACCAAGTCCTTGTAAAACAACGATTGATGGTTTTTTATATAAACTATTTTTTTATAGACGTTTAGTATGCTCAATTTTTTATCATGCAGAAAGTCTAATCTCTGATGATCCGGATGAACGGCTCGTCGCCGTCATTGCGGCCGTAGCGGTCCTCGCGGGAGGACGACCGGGCGCGGCGCGCAGCCTCGCGGCGGGCTTTCTTCTCCTCGGTCTCCTCGTCGTTGAGGATAAAGCCGAGCACCATGTATAGCGGGATGCCCATACCGCTGCCGAAGATGGTAGCGAGCACAAAGGCGATCCGGACCAGGGTTGGGTCTACGCCGATGAACTGTGCGATGCCCCCAGCCACGCCGAGGATCTTCTTCTCGCGGGTCTTCATCAGCTTCTTGCGCCGCCCCGAGGTCCGGGCCGTACGCGACGACGGCGACCGCGTGGCACGACGTTGCTCGCGGCGCTCCTCCCGACGTTCGCGCCTCGATGCGCGCTGGTTGTTCGAGGACACCTCGCGGCGCTCCCGCTCACGGCGGCGGCGCGAGGCCTGCTGCTTGCGACGACGCTCCGCGCGTTTCTGCTTCTTGCGGCGACGGTCCGGGCTCCACGAGAGCAGCCCGAAGCCGAGCAGGATGATCAGGATGCCCGCCAGCCACGGCAGCACCGTCATGAGTTCGCCGAGGCCGCTCCAGAGCGGGAGGCCCATCTGCTGCAGCGAGTACAGCGTGCCGAGGCCAATCAGCGAGATGCCCGCGGCCGTGGGCAGATTCCAGAAGCCCGGCTTCTTCTGCGCCAGTTCCTCGTAGGCCTGCTCGTCCAGGAACGCCTCGATCTCCTCGTCGGTGACTTCGTCGTAGAAGTCGTCGTAGAGGCCTTCGTCGAGCCGGTCGCCGAGTTCTTCGTCGGCGCGCGTGTCGGCGCGCGTGTCGGCGCTGGCCGTATTGGGACGGAGCGTGAGTTCTTCGTCGGTGTCGAGGTTATCGGCGCGGTCGAGTTCGTCCGACCGTCGGCGTTGTCGGGAGCGGGTGGACATGGATGCGGGGCGGCTCGTGGGGCTGTGCCGGAAAGTACGGCGGCGCTCGGCGGGATGTTACGTGGCGGGACTGTAGGTGGGAGCGAAACGCTAGGCAAGGCGGCGCAAAGACCGTGCGCCATCGATGACCCCAGCCATGTTGACACTCGTACAAAAAAGAGGGGTACGGCCCCACCCCTAGAGCCGCACCCCTATTCCCTCTCATGGAGGGTCCCCCTCATCGGGACTGAATGCAGGATCGACGGCCTTACGGGGCCGTCGCATCTATAACGCCGCCGCCACCCGGCTTATTGTCACCGGGAGGCTTGGGCATTCTGAAGTGCCCCAGCCGTCTCGACGAGCCGGATGAACTCGCCCCGGTAGCCATTCGGGTCGGCCCCGCGCCCGTCGCGGGCGAGGGCGAGCACGTCCTCGTAGGTGGCGTCGCCCGCGTGGGCGGAGCGGCGCAGCAGCATCCCGAAGCCGGCCACGGCCGCGGCGAACTGCGTGTCGGCGCTCGCGCGGGCCATCGGCGTGTCGGCCGGGCGGACGGTGTGCGTCAGCAGCGCGCTCGTATCACCGTCCGGCTGCTTGTAGCGCAGCTTCACGAACAGGAGTTCGTCCGCCACCTCGGTGGGCGTGAAGACCTCTTCCTCGGTCGGCTCGACGTTCTGCTGCCCTGTAGGATTTTGATAGCGCAGCGGGTCGACCGTCGGCAGGCTCGCGAGAACGGGCGAATCGGCTCCCACAGGCACCACTTCGTAGAGTGCCGTCACCGAGTGCCCAGCCCCGAGGTCGCCGCTGTCCTTCGTGTCGTCGTTGAAGTCCTCGTCGGCGAGGAGGCGGTTTTCGTAGCCAATCAGCCGGTAGGCCGCCACGGCGGTCGGGTTGAACTCGATCTGGAGCTTCACGTCCTTGGCGATGGTGAAGAGCGTACCGCCCATCTGCGCCACGAGCGTCTTCTGCGCCTCCTGGATGGTGTCGATGTAGGCGTAGTTGCCGTTGCCGTGGTTGGCGATGGCTTCCATCTTGCTGTCCTGCAGGTTGCCCTGGCCGAAGCCGAGCACCGAGAGGAAGACGCCGCTCTCGCGCTCCTCCTCGATCAGCCGCTGCATCTCGGCGTCGGACGACGCGCCGACGTTGAAGTCGCCATCGGTGGCGAGCAGCACGCGGTTGTTCTTTTCCGGGTCGAACTGCTGGCGGGCGAGCTGATACGCGAGACGGATGCCTTCGCCGCCCGCCGTAGACCCGCCTGCGTTGAGGCGGTCGAGCGCTTCGAGGATCGTCTCTTTGTCCGCGCCGGAGGTCGGTTCGAGGACGACGCCTGCTGCCCCTGCGTAGACGGCAATGGCGACGGTGTCTTCCTCGCGCAACTCATTGACGAGCAGCCGCAGCGCCGACTTCAGGAGCGGCAACTTGTCCGCGTTGCCCATCGAGCCGGAGACGTCGAGGAGGAAGACGAGGTTGGCGGGCGGCAGGTCTTCGGTGTCGATGCGGCGTCCCTGGAGGCCGATCCGGACGAGCCGGTGCGCGGGCTGCCACGGCGCGACGGCTACCTCGGTCGTGATCGAGAACGGCACGTCCGCTTCAGGATCGGGGTAGTCGTAGGAGAAGTAGTTGACGAACTCCTCGATGCGGACGGCGTCGGCGGGCGGCAGGCGACCGCTGTTGAGGAAGCGCCGCGTGTTGGCGTACGACGCCGCGTCCACGTCGATGCCGAACGTCGAGAGCGGCGCGTCGCCTACGCGCAGGAACGCGTTTTCTTGGATAGAGGCATAGCTCTCACGATCCGATGGTACACCAGGGTGTATGTCATGAGGGCCTTCCACGCGCACGCCATTGACGTAGTAGACCACCTCTTCGGAACGACCACCTCGAATGTTGAGGTTGTCGTCGCGCTCACGGCTGTAGACCGAGGCCTGTGGCGCAGCCGTGTTGCCGACCCCACGAACTGGGAGATTCTCGGCCTCCTCGCCCGTGACCACCTTCGGCACACCGATAGCGTCGTTTTGCTGCAGCGGCCCCTCGTACCGGACGACGACCTCGTCGAGGTTGGACGACGCAGGCAGTTCGAAGTCGAGCACGCGGGTCAGGTTGGCTGCGACCTGGACGCCTGTGACCGTCACGGACGTGAAGCCGACGAAGCTGGCGATTACGTCGTATTCCCCGACGGGGATGCCGAGGATGACGTACTCCCCGTCGATGTTGGTGGCCGCGCCCATCGCCGTGCCGTCGATGACGACGTTGGCACCGGGGAGCGGATCGCCTGCGTCGTCCGTGACGACCCCAGCGATCTTGCCGGTGTTGGGAAGTGGGGCCGGGCCGTGGAGCGCGACGGCGGGGCCGAACAGGAGCCCGAGGGCGGCCAGAAGAACGAGCGGAACCGTAGAAATGCGTAGCATGGGCTGTGACGAGTGCGTGGACGGGATAGGGAAGTCCACGGGCACCTTACGGGGCACAGCGCAGAGCGTAGACCGCAACCCCAGAAGGAAGTCGCCGTCAGAGAGCGTCCACGGAAGCACAGCCGGCGTCGCCTCCGCGTCTGCCCCCTAAACAGCTACGGCGCTCCGGTTATTGCCACTCGCCCGAAATGCGTGAGCCGCAGTGCGGCCTCGCCGCGCGGCCGTGAGCGCGGCCCAACGGTGGCACGCCAAACTGCCCTACGCCTCTCTCTCCCCTCAACTTCACTCGCTGTCCATGGCCCGTCTCGTCCTCGTCCTCGCCGCGCTTTTCCTACTCACCCCTGTCACCATCGCCCAGCCGAGTGCGGCGCCATCTACAGACGAGGCCGCCATCGCTGAAGCTGCCGCTTCGTTCTCGGCCGCGTTCATGCAGGGCGACGCCGATTCGATGGCCGCGCTCTACACCGAGGACGCCGTGATCTTCCCCGAGCGCCGCCCCGCCATCGAGGGCCGCGAGGCAATCCGCGCCTACTGGACGCTCGGCGAAGGCCGCGCCATCACGAACCACCACATCACGCCCACCTCGGTCGAGGTCGTGGGCGACATGGCCTACGACCACGGCCTCTACACCGTGAGCGGCACGAACAACGGCGAGGCCTGGGGGCCGAGCTACGGGAAGTACCTCATCGTCTGGAAGCGCGGCGCGGACGGCGCGTGGCGCATGCACCTCGACATGTGGAACAGCACGCCTGCGCCCGATGCGGAGTGATCGCCTGCGCTACCCATCTCCCTGCACCACGCTCTCTCCCATGCTCACGCCCGAGATCCTCGACGCCATCGACCGCAGCATCCTGTGCTGGCTAGCCACGGCCAACGTCGACGGCGTCCCGAACGTCTCGCCGAAGGAGACCTTCGCGGCGCACGGCGAGCGCGGCCTACTCATCGCGCACATCGCCTCGCCGCAGAGCGTGCGCAACATCGAAGTCAACCCGAACGTGTGCGTGAGCTTCGTGGACGTGTTCGTCCAGAAGGGCTTCAAGCTCACCGGCATCGCCACCCTCGTCGCGCCCGACACCGCGCGCTTC
This sequence comes from Bacteroidota bacterium, assembly GCA_039027055.1. Lineage (GTDB taxonomy): Bacteria > Bacteroidota > Rhodothermia > Rhodothermales > Rubricoccaceae > JBCBEX01. The sequence continues at coordinate 7,028 of JBCCLD010000074.1, read as the reverse complement.
GAGGCGCTGCTGCCGCCGCTGCACCGCATCACGCAGGGGCTGTTTCCGATCCGCAGCATCATCGCCATCGAGGTCACGGCGGCCGCGCCCATCGTGGCGCCGAGCTATTTCCTCTGGCCCGACATCACCGAGGCCGAGCAACGCGCCGCCGCCATGCGGACCTACGGCGTCGCTCCGCTCCTTCGCCCAGATGCACACCATGATTGATGCACACCATGATTGACGCCCTCCTTCAGCTCGCCCCGTCCATCCGCTACGCTGCCGTCTACCGCGACGGCGCGCTTACCTCGAAGCAGGAAGCCGACACGCCGGACGCCAGCAGTGCGGAGTCGGACCGCTACGAGGAGTTGCTCGTCAACCCCGCGCTGCTCACGCTCGCCACGCAACGCGGCAACATCGACTGCGGCGGCCTCGACTACGTCCTCGTGCGCTACGGCCACTTCTTCCAGTTCGTCCTGCCGCAGCCGTGGGGCCACGTTTCGGTCTGCATCGCCGCCGACGCAGACCCGATTGAACTCGGCATCCGCATCCGTGCGCTCGTAGCCGACGCAGACTAACGGTGTATCTTGGCTCACTGTTGAAACCCATCGTGGAGCCATGCTTGACAGATCGAAAACTATTGCAAGCCTGTCTTTTGTCTGCACCCTCGCGGTATTGCTCGTCGGTTGCGATGCGCTGATCCCGAAGAACTCGCATCGCGCGAGTGGGCGCGTGGTGGATGCAGAGACGGGCGCGCCACTCAGCGCCGTACCTGTAGCTCTTCAGGCGTGTGCCGAGATCCCCAAGGGGTGCATCGGCACATATGCGGACGTGACTTATACCGATGACGACGGGACGTTTACGCTGAGCGGGCGCACGATCTACAGTCGCTTGCGACTCCTTACCAACGTGAGTTCCTCTGAGACTGAGCCTCTACCGGGGTACTATGACCGAAGAAGCGACATCCAAAGTGGATGGCAGGGGACCATACAGCTAGGACGCATCGTCGACCCAGGCTGACTGACTTAGATGAGGCTCTCACCCCACGAGTCGCATCCGCTCGCCGGTCCAGTCGGGGAAGAGCGTCCGGTCGTCGACGATGCCAAGCGTGGGGCCGGCGACGCCCGCGAAGACCGCGCGGAAGTCGGTGGTGACGGGGAGATCGCGGCCGTCTTCGAGCGCCTCGGGGTCGAGGACGAGGGGTCGCCCGTGGACCTGCCCGCCCGCGACGCCGTTGCCGAGCACAAACATCGCCGAGGCGCGGCCGTGGTCGGTGCCGCGCGCGCCGTTCTCCGCGACGGTCCGCCCAAACTCGGTCATCGTCATCACGGTCACGTCGTCGTGGTGGCGTTCGAGGTCAGTCCAGAAGGCGGCGAGGCTCTCGGCAAGGTCGCGGGCCTGCCGGGCGAACGAGCCGCCGGGGCCGCCCTGCCGGACGTGCGTATCCCACCCACCCTGTTCGGCGAAGGCCACTTCGAGGCCCACCTCGAGCTTGATGAGCTGGGCGATCTGGCGGAGGCTCTGGCCGAGCTTCGTGCGGGGGTACTCCGCGCCGTGCTCGGGGCGGTAGTTCCGGAGGTCCGACTCCTGGAGGAGGCGCGCGGCGTCGAGGCCCTCGCGGCCCGCCTGGCTGAGCGCGTCGTCCTCCCCAAGCAGGTTGCGCGTCGTCTGCTCGTAGAGCGCTTCGAGGCTCTGCCCGGCCGTCTGCGCGAGGTCGGCCCCGCGCACGTGTAGCCCGAAGTCTTCGAGCTTGGCAATGGAGAGCGCGTTCTCCGGCCCGAAGAGTGAGCGCGGCAGCGCAGGGGTGAGCGCGACGGCCTGGAACGGCGTCGCCTCGTGCCCGGCCAGCCCCACGGCGCGGTTGAGCCAGCCGCTGCGTCCCCGCACGCCGGGGGTGCCCGTCTCCATGTAGTCCTGCGCGTCGAAGTGGGAGCGCGTGGCCACGGGCGAGCCCACGCCGTGGACGATGGCGAGGCGCTGCTCCTCGAAGAAGCGCGCGAGCGGGTCCAGCGCCGGGTGTAGCCCGTAGGCCCCGTCGAGATCGCGGAGCCTCGTTTCCGCGTTGCGGGCTGCCGAGAGCGTCAGCGACGGGCGCACGCGCTGCAGGTGCGGGTCCACGAGCGGCTGCACGGCGGCGAGGCCGTCCATCGCGCCGCGCTGGAAGAGGCACACGAGCGTCTTGCGGCGCTGGAACAGCCCCGGCCCGGCACTCGCCTGCGCGGTGCGTCCGAGAAACAGCGGGCAGCCGCCGAGACCGCTCGCCAGCAGCGCGAGGCCCGAGGACTTGAGGAAAGCACGACGGTCGATCATGGGCGTGGGGCCGTGTTGCGGTGACGCCGTGATGCCGTGGTCTTTTGTCGCTCACCGTATTTCCCACGGCAAAACGGCAACACGGCCGCACAGCAAAACTCATTCACTGTCGTTGAAACTCGGGCGAGCCGAGGATGACACCGACGACCAGGGCGAGGGTGTCGTCCCGCGACCGGTCGTTGGCGCGCATGGCCTGCGATGGGCGGGGGCGGTCGGGCTCGTCGAGGCGTTCGCCGTCGATCACGTCGGGGCGGGCCTCGGGGGCGGCGTTGCGGACCCGCTCGGCGAAGTCGGGGCGGGCGATGAGCGGGGTGAGGCGCGCGAGCGTCTCGTCGAGGTCGCGGCCCGGGAGGAGCAAGCGGGCGTACGTCTCCAGCGCGGCCTCGGCGGACTCGGGCTGGCGGTGCTGGTTGAGCGCGGCGAGGTCGAGGTCGATGCCGGTGATCGTGCCTTGCGCGAGGCGGAGGCTGAAGTCCATGCGCGCGAGGAGCGAGCCGGTGTTGATCCAGGCTGCCCCGGCCTCGTCGTAGCCCGTCGGGGCGGGCGCGCGGTAGGGAGCCTCGCCCATGGTGCGGAGCGCGGTCGCGAGCGGCCCGGCGCGGCGGATCTCCGCCTCGGTGGCGCGGAGGGCGCTCGCCACGTACTCCATCGGCGTCTTGACCTTGCCCTCCATCGACGGCAGCGCCCAGAACTCCGGGGCCTCCACGATGGCCCACAGCATCGCGCCGAGGTCGCCGCCCGTCTCGGTGAACACCTCCGCGAGGCGCTCCACGAGCACCGCGTCGGGGTCGTCCTGGACGAACTTGACGGCCAGCTTGCGCGCGAGGTGGCGCGCCGTGGACGGATGCGCCGCCAGAATCCCGAGGATGCGCTCGCCCTCGTCCATGCCGCCGCCCGCCGGGAAGCGCTCACCGAGGATAGTCTTGGGCTCGGCGTCGTGGTAGTGAGGGACGTAGAGGAAAAACCCGTCGCGGACGATGCCAGGGCGGTTGACGAGCCGGTCGAGCTGCTGCTGCCCCCGGGCGTCGACCATCGCCGCCTGGTAGCGCCGCACGGGCAGGACGGTCCAGCCGGTGAACGCCCGCGCGACCTCCTCGACGTCGGCCTGCGCGTAGCCGCCGTCCACGCCGAGCGTGTGGAGTTCCATCAGCTCGCGAGCGTAATTCTCGTTGACGCCGGACAGCCCGCCGGGGATGCGGCGCGGGCGCGGCGCCTCGGTGCGTGTGCCCTCAGGCGCGACCGAGAGCGCGTTGTCGAGGTAGATCAGCATCGCCGGGTGCCGGGCCGTCGCGCGGAGCATGGCCTCGAAGCGTCCGGTGACGTGCGGGCGGATCGCCGACGCCTCGAAGTCGCGCACGAAGAACGCCACGTCGGGCAGCAGCTCGACGTTGAAGTGGTTGTACCAGAAGTCGGTCAGGACCTCCTGCAGCTGGTAGGGGCTGTAGACGGCGCGGGCGAGCTTGTAGTGCATGAGGTCGCGGATGACCTCCGCGCCGTTCCGGTAGCCGCGCTCCTCGCGGAGTTGCTGAATGATCGCGCGCCCCTCCTCCGAGTTGGCCGTCACCTCGCGCCCGATGAGGCCGCGGGACCGCGCCTCCTGGAGGATCTCGCCGTTGCGCCGGTACGTCGCCGCGAGGTCCTCGGGCATGCCCGAGAGCGACGGAAAACGCTCCAGGTGCTGCGTCAACGCCGGCGGATCGGGACCGGGGCTGAGCTGGGCGGCGAACCACGCATCGAGGCCCTGCTGCACGAGCGCGTCGACGTCGCCGGGGCGCGGGCCGTAGGCGAAGCGGTTGAGCAGGTGCGCCGCGGCCTCCTGCTCGGTCAGCCCCGCCTCGACGTACGGCATCCGCGACACCTGCAGGTCGGCGACCGACGCGGCCGTGGAGATCGGCACCTGTGGCTGTCCCGACGGCTGCGCACACGCAGGCACGGCAACCAAGGCGAGCAGGAGAACGAAGACACGCATAGAGGGAGGGCGAGTCAGGAGGGATACGGGGACAGCACAGCGAGGACACGGCGGCACAGCGGCCGCATCACGGCCTCACTCCACCAGCCGCACGTCGCGGAGCCGCAACGACTGTTCCACGAGCAAGGTGAACATGCGAATGCGGCGGCGCTGCTGGGCGACGAGGTTGAGCGCCTGCATGCCGGGCAGGTCGAGGCCGTCCGTGCGGACATAGTCGGTGACGATGTCAAGGCGCGCACGTACGTCGGGGGCCCGTACGTCGGGACCGGAACGGGACGGGGCGCCATGCGGGGGCCGGCCACCTGGAGGTCCGCTGCCTGGAGGTCCGCTGCCTGGAGGTCCGCCGCCTGGGGGACCGCCCCGAGGCGGACGGCCGCCAGGCGGCAGACCGTCGGGCGGGGCCGACCCGCCCTCGAGCGTGAGACGTACGACGCTAGCCACGAGGCGTGGCATCGTGGGAAGCTGGTCGCCGTTGCGGGCGAACCAGAACGTGGCAGCGTCCACGCCACGCGGGAGACGGTCGAGGCGGACGCGCCACACGGGCTGCCCAGCGCGCGTCTCGGCGACGAGGTCGCGCACCTCTGCGACCCGGGCAATCGGGTAGGGCAGCGTCATGGGCCGTTCGAGCCACGAGGCCCCGCGACCAAGGACACGGCGCAGCGGGTGGGTTACGCGCTCGTAGTCGGCCGTGCCGGTAGGTTGGCCGTTGACCTCCAGCGCCCGCACGTCGGCGTCGAAGCGGGGCAGGCCCGAGATGGCCTCGCCGTCGAGGCGAACGCGTACGTCCACGTCGGCGCGGAGTTGGTGGGTGCCCTTCGGCCCGTCCAGCGTGCGGTCGAGCGTGAGCGCGAACGCGACGCCGTCCACTGCCCGCAGCCGCTCCGTCTGCTGCGCCCGCCACGCCGCGACTAGCGCATCGCCGTCGGCGGCGTCCTGCGCATGGAGGCCTGGCGCGCCTGCCAAGAGCAGCGCGACGAGCACACCCGCGATGATGAACGAGAGACGCATCAGGTTCGGTAGACGTAGAGTCGTAAGGGCAGAGGGCGGATTCGTATCGGGGTCGGTAGGTTCAAGAACGGACCACCCGCGCTGCAGTTGTCACAAAGTCGTGGCAGAGGCATCAGCATTCTACGGCATCAGGCACCGCGATGTCCCCCGCGTGCAACCTCAGCAGATTCGCGCCCTATGTTTGCACCGTGTTCCGCTCTCGCTGGACCGCTAGCTCCCCTCCTGGATTAGGAGGGGACGGGGGTGGTCGAACGCCACACCGTGACGACGTATCACGCTCGGCAGATCTACCCCCTCCACCTCCCCCTGTCCAGGGGAGAGCTCCTAGTTCGACTGCCCTCGCCCCATGACCACTCCGCACCTACTTCTCGTCGAGGACGACCCCGACCTGAGCACCCTCGTCGCCACCCGCTTCACCGACGCGGGCTACGACGTCACGACCGCCGTCACCGGCCCCGCCGCCCTCGACGCCGTCGCGCGCCGCGTGCCCGACCTCGTCCTCTTGGATGTGATGCTGCCCGGCCTCGACGGCCTCGAGGTGTGCCGCCGCCTCCGCGCGGACCACCCGCTGCTCTACATCATCATGCTCACCGCGCGCAGCGACGAACTCGACCGCGTCGTCGGGCTGGAAGTGGGGGCCGACGACTACGTCACGAAGCCGTTCAGCATGCAGGAGCTGGTCGCCCGGGTGCGCGCTGCGCTGCGCCGCCTCCGCCGGATCGCAGAGTTGCAAGCCACCGCCCCGAGCGACGCGCCGGGCGAGGCCCCCATCACGTTCGACGACCTCAGCATCGACCCGATGCGGCGCGAGGTGACGCGCGGCGGCGCCTTCCTGCACCTGACCGTCCGGGAGTATGACCTCCTCCTCCACCTCGCCCAGAACCCGGACCGTCCCTTCTCTCGGACGCAGCTGCTCGAAGACATCTGGGGCATCACCTACGAGGGCTATGACCGCACCATCGACAGCCACGTGCAGCGCCTGCGCGCCAAGCTGGAGGACGACCCCGGCGCACCGCGCTTCGTCCGCACCGTGTGGGGCGTCGGCTACAAGCTCGCCTCGGAGGCGGAGTGATGGAGCGTGGGGGCATGGAGGCGCGGGAGCGAGGGAGCATGGGGCCTTGGGAGAGCGAGCACCGTCACCACGCGACGCGACGCCGGGCTGCTCCCAAGCGGCTATCCAGCATAGGCGATACGCTGAACACATCCCCCCCGGCCCCCCGGCCCCCACGTACCCAAGCTCCCACCCTCTTCTGGCGGCTCGCCGCGCTGCTGGCGGGGACGCTCGTGGCGACGGCGGCGCTGTCGGTGCTCCTCGCAGCGACGCTCGTGCGGAGCGAATCGTCGGAACTCATCGAGCGGAGCCTGATCCTGCGGCTGGACGCCCTTGCCCGCGAGATCGAGGACCGGGCCGTCGTCTCCGCGGACACGCTCGCGCTGCCGGACCTGCTGCGATACGACCTCGCCACGCGCTTCGCCGACCCGCTCGCGCTCCTCGACACCACTGGGGCCGTCCTGGACACGTTTGAGCCGGGCGGGCTGTTTGCCGAACGCGCGTCGTCTTCGCCAGCGCTGGCGGTGCCCGACAGCGCGGTGGCGGCCCTCCGCGCCGGACGCATCGCCGTGAACCTCGACGTGTGGCGCACGGAGACATCGTGGGCAGTGGCGCCGCTACTGGACGACGCCGGCTACCCTGTCGCCGGCGTGGTGGTGCAGCCGCTCACCGGGACGATGCAGGAAGAAGCCAGGGGCGCGCGGCGTGCCT
>JBCCLD010000073.1:0-14204 GCA_039027055.1 Bacteroidota bacterium | reverse complement strand
TGCGATATCGCTGCTCGGGCATGGAAGCCGCAAACGCAGTTCCCCTCCTGGATAGGAGGGGACAGGGGTGGTTGACCAACCTGGCAACCCCGTCACGTCCAGAGGTGATCGCGCAGTAGACCCCTTGCGCTCACACTAGGGCATGTGGACATTCGATCTGATCGGCGCTCACGGCCCCCATTCGGCGCTCGCGGCGTTGTGTTCGTCGCCCGATTCTGCGGAATCGCACTGCTCACACGCCTTGCGAGCCCGCAAACGGGGTCTCGTGATCCCCTGATTGTCCACACGCCCTAGAGGGCGATGCGTACGCGAGGTGCGGGGGAGCGTCTTGGATCAAAATCATACACCCGCGTGTCGTGATGGCAGAGAGGGTTGCGGGTGCCGTCGTCGGGTCGGGCGGGGTCACCGGCACCGGGCCGTTCTAGAGGTGGTGGATGTCACTAGATCGTTCCCAAGTGCCAGCTTGGCACGAGCATCAGGTCTGGCCTCCGAGGAGTGGTACTGTCCTTGCCTAGGCTATGGCCATTCCAACATTCCTGCCCTCCCAACCCACCAGACTGATGGGCCAGCAACAAGTTCTTCTCCTCGTCCTGACCATCATCATCGTAGGTCTCGGCACCGCGACGGCCATCGACAGCTTCATGGAGAACCGGCGCAAGTCGGAGGTCGACATCATCGTCTACGACCTCGTCCGGCTCTCATCGTCGGCGCAGGTCTGGAAGCTGAAGCCGAAGGCGATGGGCGGCGGGCTTGGCGAAGACGGGTTCACCGGCTCGGAGCGCATCTTCGAGCAGCTCGGCTGGGAGACTGTGACGATGCGGGTGACGGCTTCCAACCCAGACACGCCGGGCTATGCCTCACGCGAAAACTCGGAGTGCTACCGGTCCAACGACAGCACGATCTACTGCCCAGTCCCGCAGTATAGCGGGCGCCGCGGGGAGGGCAGCTTGGTGATCTACGCCCTGGGCAGTCTCATGCAAACCCAGGGCAGCGTCATCCGGTCGAGCGAAGTCGAGATCGTTGCCGTGTCGAACGTCAGCGGGATCCGCCCGGCCGAGGTGATGATCGAGGTCTACAAGTAGCCCGGCTCCATTCCCGCTGCTGCTCGAATCGTCCGTCGGTGGCCTACGGAAGCACCCGCTGCAGGAGCCGGTCGAGCGACGCATAGACGAGTTCACCCATGGTGTGGCACGTCTCAAAGATCGGGTCGCCATAGTGGTTGACGAGCTGCGCCGCCAGCCGTGTCACATGCGCCGGTGGTGCGATGAGGTCCTCGCGCATCACCTCCATGAGCGCCTCGAAACGACCCTCGTTGGACCGGATACGCCCGGCGATGAGGCCGCGCTCCTCGCGCTGGTACTGGTCGTACGTCTGGACGCTCATGCGTGCCATGCCTAGCTCCACGATGGGGTTGTTCTGCGGGAAGAACTGCGGGAGGTAGACCTGCTTGCGCCAGTGGTGGCTCTGCTGGTCAAAGTCAATGGGGCGCATGCGGTACTGCATCTTCTCGAAGTCGGGCGTGATGTCGATGACGTAGTTGCCCGAGTGCATGTCGCCGAGCAGGCGGATCAGGCAGCGCTCGTTGAACTTCACGAACTCCTTCGCCAGCCGCACCTCGTCGAAGTGGTTCGTCGGCATCGCCTCGCGGACGAACTTGGCGGCTGGGATCCCGATGATGTGCTCCTCGATGAGCGTGCCGGTGTCGTGCCCAGTCCGCGACGGGTGGACGAGGTAGTGGATGCGGTTGGGCGAGAGGAGGTGCTCCAGTTCGAGGCCGTAGACGCGGTTGGCGTCGCCGCGCTTGACGTAGAAGTAGTCGAAGTTCTCGTTGAGCGCGTTGACGATGCGGACGCGGAAGGGGAGCGTGTTGCCGTAGAGGCACACGTCCACGCGGTCGACGCGCAGGTGCTCGATCGTGGAGAGGTCACCGTCGGACTTGATGAGCGCGTAGGTGAGCAGCAGGGCGTCGTGGACCTCGCGCTGGTCGGCGGGGCCGTAGTAGACCGTGTTCCAGAGGGTGTCGTTGCCCTGCTCGTCGTAGAGCGTCGTGGCGCCGGCGTAGCGGAGGAGGCTGTCGTAGTCCGCGCCGCGCGTGACGAGGCGGCCATAGCGCACGAGGTACTCGAGGACGTAGTCGCTGAGCGGATAGACGGGCTTCTTGTTCGAGATAAGCTTGCGCGGCGTCGCGGTGCCACGCGGCCGGGACGCGTCATGGCGTTCCAGGCGGGGTGCAGATGAGTCGAGCATGGCGGACAAGGGTCGGCGGTCAGCTATCGATAGAGGAAGGATAGCGCGTCGTCGGCCGAGGCGCAGCAACGCAGCCCGGTGGCCGCCCCCCACGTCGCGGGCGCACCCCTCGACGTCGGGAACACGAAAAGGGACACGAACTGGAGACGCGGTCTACTGACGGTCGATGGCCGACCGGTGAGGGCCGGCGCTACAACCGCTGACTCAGCCTCGGCAGCCACGCCCGCATCCACGCTCCGTAGCGACCCTCCGTGATCGCGCGGCGGGCCTCGCCGACGAGCCAGAGGAACAGCGCCAGGTTCTGCTGCGAGGCGAGCATCATCCCGAGCACCTCGTTGACGCCCAGCAGGTGGCGGAGGTAGCTCTTCGAAAACTGGCCGGCGTAGTGGTCGAGGCCGGGGTCAATCGGTGAGAAATCGGTCTTCCACTTCGCGTTGCGGATGTTGAGTTGGCCCTCGGTCGTGTAGATCGTGCCGTTGCGGCCGTTGCGCGTCGGGAGCACGCAGTCGAACAGGTCCACGCCGCGCGCGATGCACTCGATCAGGTTGGCGGGCGTCCCGACGCCCATGAGGTAGCGCGGCTTCGCACGCGGCAGCTCGGCCGTGACGACCTCCACGACCTCGTACATCACCGGTGCGGGCTCGCCCACCGATAGCCCGCCGATGGCGTAGCCCTCGAAGTCCATGTCCACGAGCTGCCGCGCCGACGCGCGGCGGACCGCCGGGTACGTCACGCCCTGCACGATGGGGAAGAGCGTCTGGCTGTGGCCGTACTTCGGCTCGGTGGCGCCGAAGTGGTCCTGGCAGCGCTTGGCCCAGCGCATCGTGAGCGCGTTCGAGGTGCGCGCGTACGCCTCGTCCACGTCGGCGGGCGGGCACTCGTCGAGCACCATCATGATGTCGGAGCCGATGGACCGTTGCGTGTCCACGACGCTCTCGGGCGTGAAGAGGTGGCGGCTGCCGTCGAGGTGGCTCTGGAAGGTGACGCCCTCCTCGGTGATCTTTCGGCTGTCGGCGAGTGAGAAGACCTGGAAGCCGCCCGAGTCGGTGAGGATCGGCCCGTCCCAGCGCATGAAGCGGTGCAGCCCGCTCGCCGCCTCCATCACCTCCATGCCGGGGCGGAGGAAGAGGTGGTAGGTGTTGCCGAGGATGATCTGCGCGCCGAGGTCGTCGCGGAGCTGGCGCGGCTCGACGGCTTTCACGGTGCCGAGCGTCCCGACGGGCATGAAGATGGGCGTCTCGATGGCCCCGTGGTCGGTCGTGAGCACCCCGGCGCGGGCATCGGTCGTCGGGTCTTCGGCGGCGAGGGTGAAGGTCATGGGGGGGGCGTGGGGCGCAGGTCGCGAGTCAGAGGTCCGAGTGCGTGCTCGAAGCGGGCGCGCTCGGCGTCGGGCAGCGCGAGGACGACGGGGAGAGCATCTTCTACGTCGAGGACGAGCAGCGGGTCGTAGGCCTTCGCCACGAAGCGGCGCACGTCGGCGCGGCGGCGCAGCGTGCGATGCTCCTCGGTAGCGTCGATGGGGCGTACCGTGCGCAGCGTCCCGCGAGCCACCTCCAACGCGGTAGGTCCTTGCTGGATGCGTAACGTCTCGTCTGTCAGCGTCACCGTAACGGTGGGCCGCCAGCCGACATAGCCAACGAGGACGAACAGCACGAGCGCGGCCGCTTGGGCTGCGGCATACCACACGGCGGTGTCGAGGAAGGTCTCCGGCGTCGTCACGTCGCGCAGCCACAGCCAGCCCCACTGCGTGCCCATCACCGCCACGGCCACGACGAACACGAGCACGATCCAGTAGGTCGCCTCGGCCCGCAGCGGGTCGCCGATCCACCGCTGCAGCCCACGCCCGAGCAGCGAGGACGGCGGGTGGAACGAGCGGGGGGCTCGGAAGGTGAGGGGGGACGGAGGCATGAGGCGACTGGCGAGTAGGGACTAGAGAATAGGCACCGAGGAAGGCTCAGCACATTCGCTTGCGCTCGTGATCAAGGGCTGTTTGCTTCCAAGCACCAAGCACCAAGCACCAAGCACCACTACGTCCTTCATGCGCCACACAGGTACTCGTACGCGTTCGGTTTGTCGATGTCTGGCAGCCGAGTGCTGCGTGTGGACCTCGATCTGATACGCGACACGGAGCTATGCTGACATCGTGACGACGAATCCGTATCACATGGTCTGCGCCGGAGCGTCCGGTACTGGGGGGGCCTGTGCCGGGATGGCGCGGTTGCCTCGCCAGGCGCGGTAGAACGTCAGCAGGATCGCCGTCACGGGCACGGCGAGGAGCAGCCCGAGGAAGCCCATCAGCGCGCCGAAGACGAACAGGGAGAGGATGATGAGCACCGGGTGCAGGCCCACCTGCTGGCTCATGATGTTCGGCGTGAGCACGGCCTGTTCCAGAAGGCTCTGCGCGAGCAGTACGATCACCACCACGGCCACGTCGCCGAGCGAGCCGAAGGCCAGCGTGATCGCCACGGCGATGACGTTGGTCAGGATCGCGCCGAGGTTGGGGATCATGTTGAGCACGCCGGCGAGCAGCCCGATCACGAACGCGAAGGGGACGCCGAACAGCGCAAGAAAGAGCGACACGTTGAAGGCCGAGATCGCCGAGATGAGAAGCTGGCCGCGCAGGTAGTTGCCGAGGATCTCGGTGCTGCGGAAGAGGTAGGTGCGGTCGCCGCGGTAGGTCGGGAACTGCTCGGTGAGCGTGTCGCGCAGCCTCGGGTAGTCCTTGAGCACGTAGAAGAGCAGCACCGGCACGAGCACGATGACGGTGATGGCCTCGATGAGGGTGCCCACCGAGCGCGAGAGCCCGCCCACGGCGTCCGGGATGCGGCCCGCCAACTCGGCGATGCGGTCCGGGAGGAACGCCGAGAGCTGCATCTCTAGCTCCTCAAGGTCCACGAGGCCGTTGTTCTCGAGGTAGCGCACGAGCGCGTTGTCCGAGAGCGCCGCGGGCAGCGTCGAGAGGAGCTCGATCACCCGCTGCGCGAGCGTCTCCACCTGGGCAATCAGGTTTGGGACGAAGAGCAGCACAACCAGCACGAGCGCGCCCACCACGAGGAGCGTCAGCAGGAGCGATGCCCCCCAGCGCGGCATCTTGAGCTTGCGCCCAGCCCACCGCACGGCTGGGTCGAGGAGGTAGGCCAGCAGCCACACGACCACGAACGGCGCGAGCACGCCGCCGAGGGTGCGCAGCAGCCAGAACGCCAGGAGGAGGCCTGCCGCGATGAGCAGCGCCCGGGCCGCCTGCTGCTTGCGGATCGGCCAGAGGATCGCCATGCCGACCGCGCCGATCAGCAGCGGGTTGACCGCCTGCCCGATCTCGAAGAGTAGGAAGAAGAACGCCGCCAGCCCACCCACCATGAGCACGCCCTGGAAGACGATGGTCCGCGCCAGCGCGTAGCGGCGCATCGGGTCAGGGGACGAGGGCGAGTCGGGCATGAGGCAAAGCGAGCAGACGATGCTGCAAGATCGTACCGCGCAGCACCTCCCGCGCAGCACCTCCCGGGGCTATGCGCCTCCGCTGTGTTCTCAAGCTATGCCTCACGCGCCGGGGCGCTTCATGCAAGCGACGAGCAGCGACCCGGCCCGAAACGGCTTGGACACGATCGCCTCCATGCCCGCCGACTGGCAGGCGGCGAAGAACGCCTCATGCGGCTCGGCGGTCACGCCCACGACGCGCGGTCGAACCGCGGCCTTGCGCGCCAGCAACCGGCGGGTCGTTTCCATGCCGTCCATGTCTGGCATCCGCAGGTCCATCAGGACCACCTCGTAGGGCGCGCCCTGCCGACGGGCCTTGTCATAGAGCTTGAGCCCTTCCGATCCGGAACTGGCCTCGTCCACCGTGATGCCGGAGCGCTCCAGGACCTTCCGGATGATGAGGCGCTGGTCGGGACAATCGTCGACGACGAGGACGCGGTGGGGTAGGTGCGGCGAAGACGGTGTACGTGGAAGGGCGGGCGGGATCGAAGGGGAAAGGGGTAGGGCGGCAGAGACGACCGGGATCATGCTGCGGGAAGGGTCGGGTAGAGGGGAACGGGCGGCGCGCAGCGAAGCCCATGCCGTTTTAGGATGATGCCCGTGTAAGCGCATGGCCTACATGACGCCAGGCCGTCTCGACTTTTTTACCGATCGTGTTTCTAAACGAAACGACGACGTCAGCCGGGTATCGAGCACGCCGCCCGCAGTGCCGCCTGGGCCTCCGTCACAGAGAGGCCGGCCTCGTCCACGTTGAGGATCACCTGGCGTGCGTCGCGGCGGTCCTGCCTACCGTTCACCGGGAGGTAGCGGAACGTCACGCGCCCGGGCCGCAGCACGCCGCCCTCGAACACGTCGCCGCGCTGGGGGGTGAGGTCGCCCGAGGCCACGCCAAGCAGGGCATAGCTGCCCGTGAGCGCCTGCACCACGAAGGCTTCGCAGCCAGACTGGGTCAGAAACACGACGCTTGCTGTGCGCCCCGCCAGCGGCTCCGAGCTGCAGGAAGGGAACAGAATCAACAGCAGCGCCGCAAGCGCGCCGGCGAGTCTGCGCGGTGCGCGATGATGCCGGCCCTTGCCAGACACGCCCCACGCCCCACGTCCCACCTCAGACATGGCGCTCGGCGTGGTAGCTCGACCGCACCAGCGGCCCGCTCTCGACGTGCTCGATGCCGATGGCCTCGCCCTGCTCCTTGTACCACGCGAACACGTCCGGGTGGACGAAGTCCTCGACGGGCAGGTGCATCTTGGTGGGCTGGAGGTACTGCCCGATCGTCATCACGTTGAGGCCGATGCCTGCGAAGTCCTCCATGAGGGTGAGCACCTCGTCGCGCGTCTCGCCGAGGCCGACCATGATGCCGGACTTGGTGCGGAGGCCGAACTCGTCCTTGGCGCGCTGGAGCACGTCGAGCGAGCGCTGGTAGTCGGCCTGCGGGCGCACGCGGCGGTAGAGCCGCGGCACCGTCTCGATGTTGTGGTTGAACACGTCGGGCCGTGCCTCGAAGACGAGGTCCATCGCCGCCTCCGCGCCGCGGAAGTCGGGCGTGAGCACCTCAATGGTGACGCCGTCGATCTCGTCTTTCAGGAGGCGGATGCACTCGGCGAAGATGGGCGCCCCGCCGTCCTTGCGGTCGTCGCGGTTGACGCTCGTGATGACGACGTGCCGCAGGCCCATAAGCTTGGCTGCGTCGGTGACGCGGCGCGGCTCGCCCCAGTCGAGGTCTTTCTTGCCGGGGCGGCCCGTCATGACGGCGCAGAAGCTGCACGAGCGCGTGCAGACGTTGCCGAGGATCATGAAGGTGGCCGTGCCCGCCGTCCAGCACTCGCCCATGTTGGGGCAGCGCGCGCTCTGGCAGACCGTGTGCAGGCTGTGCTTCGAGATGATGTCCTGGACGTTGCGGAAGGTGTCGCCGTAGGGCAGCTTCACGCGCAGCCACTCGGGCCGCTGGCCGGGCCGGTTGGTCGTGACCGGCCGCGTGACGACGGGCAGCTCCAGCATGCCATCGCCGCCGATCTCGGTGATCGGGGGCTTGACGGCCTTGAGTTGGATGGAGCCGGGACGGGTGGGAGCGTTCGCCATGAACAGACGCCGAGGGGTAAACTGCTGGGGAGCGAGTGGAAACGGGGGCAGCAAGCACGCTCCATCGGGGGCGGGGTTTCGGCGGCGGCGCTCCGCCACGCGGGGCGCAGACCACGCGGTTGCAGGACAACGCTCGTACATTGAGGCACCGAGCTCAAGAAAGCGCTTTTCTCCCCCGTTTAACCAACGAGTCCGCTCATGACTCCACGCTACAGCCTCGGCGCGCTCTGCTGCGCCCTCGCCTTCGTGGTCGCCCTCCCTGCGACGGGCCAGACCGCCACCGACATCACGCTCACCGCCACCGACGGCAACACGGTCGTCATCGACCGCGACGACTTCGGCGTGCCGCACATCTCCGCGCCGACGGAGGCTGCGGCCTTCTTCGGGCAGGGCTATGCCGTCGCGCAGGACCGGCTCTTCCAGATGGAGACGTTCTGGCGCATCGCCACGGGCCGCTTCTCAGAAGCCTTCGGGCCAGGCACCAACGACGCCAACATCATCCAAGACCAGAACATCCGCACGGTCTTCTACACGCCTGAGGAGCGCGCTGCGCAGTTCGACGCGCTCTCGCCCGGCCTCCAGGCGGCCCTCGAAGCCTACCGCGACGGCATCAACCTCTACATTGGCGAGATCGCCACCGACCCGCTCAAACTGCCCGCCGAGTTCGCCCTCGCCTCGCTCACCCCGACCCCGTGGACGAATGACAAGTCGATCGCGGTGCTGCAGTTCTTCATGCGCCGCTTTGGCGAGATCGGCGGCTCCGAGCTGACGCGCCTCGCTGAGTTCGAGGCGATGGGCCCCGAGATGTTCAACCAGCTACGCCCCATCAACGACCCCACCGCCTCGACCACGATCACGGGCCAAGCTCCGCCCATCACAGGCGACACGCCGGCCTACGTCAACCATGCCTTCCCTGCTGGCGTCGTCGAGGCGGCGCGCAACGCGGCCGCGGACGTCGCCGAGCGCGAGGCTATCGTCGAGGCACTCTACGAGCAGAACGGGATTCCGCGCTCGTTTGGCTCGTTCGCGGCGGTCATCGCGCCGAGCCTCTCGGCCACCGGCAACGCGATGCTCCTCGGTGCCCCGCAGATGGGCCTCCCGTCGCCCGACGCCGTCACGCGCACCGGCTCGTCCGTCACGAGTGAGGTCGAGCTGAACGTGGAAGGGGGCATCCACATCGCCGGGATGACCGTTCCAGGCATCCTCGGTGTGATCATCGGCCGCACGCCCGACCGCGCCTGGACGCTCACGACGGGCTTCTCGGACAACACCGATACCTATGTCGAGATGCTCGACATGACCGGGACGCAGTACCAGTACGAGGGGGGCCTGCTGCCCCTGCAGCCGGTCGTGTCTTCGATCTCGGTAGCGGGTGGGGACGACGTGCCCTACACCAGCTTCCGCACCATCCACGGGCCGGTCTATGCCAGCGACCCTTCGAACCCTGGCGTGCTCTTCTCATGGCGCTATGCCTTCTGGGACCGTGAGCTGGAGATGGTCGAGGCCTTCTACGACGTCTGGCGTAGCTCCAGCTTCGATGATTACGTGGCTGCGATCACGCGGTCCACGATGTCGTTCAACTTGTTCTACAACGATCGCGACCAGGACATCGCCTTCTGGCACATCGGTGTCTACCCGCGTCGCCCAGCCACCGTCGACCCGCGCCTCCCGGCGATGGGCGACGGGACGCAGGAGTGGGAGGGCTTCCTCGACTTCGCCACCGAGCATCCGCAAGAGATCAACCCGACCAAAGGCTACTTCGTCAACTGGAACAACAAGCCCGCCGCCTCCTGGAACCAGGGCGACAACGTGGACTGGGCGGCCACCCGACCCGGTGGCTACCTCCGCACCTACGACGGCGTGGACTTCCTCGACGACTACGTCCGCGCCAACGCGCCCATCTCGTTCGACGACCTGAAGGCGCTCTTCCGCGTGCCACGCTTCAACCCGGACTACCAGGAGTACCCTGGGTCCTACCAGCAAGTCATCGAGTTCAAGCCGGGCACGGGTGTTGTTGCGCAGAACGTCATCCCGCCAGGTCAGAGTGCCTTCACGGACGTGAACGGTCAGGCAAGCGCCCACTTCGCGGACCAGTGGCCGCTCTACCAGACGACGTTCGAGCAGCAGAACGGGCCGGTGCAGATGAAGGACTTCCTCTTCCAGGGCGAGTCCGTCGTGTCTACCGAAGACGAGGCAGTGACATCCTCCTTCGCACTCGGTCGGTCGTACCCGAACCCGTTCCAGACGGGCGCGGCGCTCTCAGTCCCGATGACCCTCGACGCCCCTACCGACGTAGATCTCGCGCTCTACGATGCGCTCGGTCGCCGCGTGCTCACGCTCGCCAGTGGCACGCAGCCCGCCGGGAGCCAGACCATCGAGGCCGCGCTCGACGTGCCTGCTGGCGTGTACGTGCTGCGTCTGAGCGCCGACGGTCGGCAGCAGACCCAGAAGGTCGTCGTCGTGCGGTAGCCGTACTCCAGTCTACATGCTCGCGCCGCCCGGCACCCCCTAAGGGCTGTCGGGCGGCGTTGCATTTCAGACGCCTCAGAAACCGCTCGGCTAAGATCTGCAGCCGTTTGTGGAGAGGTTCGACGATGTCGCACCGGCGACGTGGTACGATAGGGACGCTGGCTGTCCGCCGTATTTCTTGCACCTGACACCCGCCACATATGCGTCTTCTCCTACTCGCTCTGCTCTGGCTCGGCCTGGCTGCTTCCTCGCAGGCTCAGACTCCCACTTCCTGTGCGGACGGAACAGCCCGCACAACGCTCAGCGGCGCCAACGTCGAAACAGGGCTTTGGATCGACAGTAGCATCGGGCTCGACAACGCGGTGAGCCCCACGTACTTCGTGCCGCGAGGCACCACGCAGTCGCCGCTCTTCGTGGCCAGCCTCTGGGTCGGTGGACAGGTTGGCGGGGAGACGCGCACGGCCGCTGCACTGTATGGCGACTTCGAGTTCTGGCCCGGTCCGCTCGGGGCAGGCGGCCAACCCCTGGACGACTGCGCCCAGTACGACCGCATCTGGAGCGTGTCGCAAGACGAGGTGGTGGCCTTCGAGACTGGCGGGGCCGCCACTACTGACCTGCGCGAGTGGCCGACCGGCCTCGGTGCCGCCGCTGTCGATGCGACCGGAGCCCTCGTCGTGCCCACAAGTCGCGATCAGGTCATCGATCTGGCAGCGGGTGAGCGGCCGCTCGTCTATGGCACCCAGACGACATTCTGGGTCATGAACGACGTAGGCAACCAGCACACGTACACAGGCTCGGCACCGCTGGGCATCGAGGTGCAGGTGACCGCGTCCGCATTTGACACAGGCGTGGCAGCCTTCGACAACGCGACGGTCTACCGCTATCGCATCGTCAACCGCAACATCATCCCCATCGTGTCTGGCCGTGCTTCACTCTGGTCAGACTTCGATCTGGGTACATCCCGCGATGACTACGTGGGGGCAGACTCGTCGCGCCACATGGCCTTTGTCTACAACGGGGAGGCCACTGACAAGGAATACGGTACGCCTCCTGCTTTCGGTGTGGATGTCCTTAGCGGGGCGGCGAGTGTCATCTTTCCCTTCAAGAATGGGCCCTATCCGATCTCGGAGAGTGCACAAGGTCCCGACGAACACTACCAATTCATGCAAGGGCTTTGGCGTGACGGGTCGCCTGTCACGGAGGAGGGCTTGGGCTTCGATACCGACGGTTCTCCAGTGGCCTGGATGTACCCTGGTGATCCAGTGGCTCACGAATTTTGGAGCTTGGAGAATATAGACGGCAACGGTACAGAGGCACCGCCTGCCGACATGCGCGGTCTTATCAATTCACCCTCGTTCGACTTAGCAGCAGGCGAAGCCTACCAGTTCGATGTGGCGCTGCTGTTTGCGCAGGGTGTCGATCGCCTCGACAGCGTCGCCGAACTTCGCCTTGCGAGTGACCGCGTCCAGGCTGCGTATGATGCAGGGCTGCTCTTCGGTGGGGGGAGTCCGGTCTCTACAGAAGACGCGCCTCACGACAGCGCGTTCGAGGTGACCGTGTACCCCAATCCCATTCGAGACCACGCTACGGTGGCCTTTGAGATCGAAGCGCCCTCGAACGTGCTCGTCCGCGTCGTGGACATGCTGGGACGCACCGTCGCCACGATCCAGCGTGAGTCGTCCGCCGCGGGCTCGCATCAGGTCAGCCTGCCAGACGATCTCGCCAGTGGGACCTACATCGTGGAGGTGGCTACCAACCAAGCCCGGATAAGCCGTCTCGTGACGGTCACCCGATAGCGCCGTGGGTACCAGCGCGCGTAGAGGCGTTGTGCGGTAAGTGTTGCGGTACTGCAGTGCGGCGGTGTTGTGGTGGGATGATTCAAAAACCCACCGCGACACCGCCTCACGGCTGAACTCTTGACGGCCTAATTGAACCCAGTGCCCGACACGGCGACGCGGTCGTCTTGGTTGGCGAGCTGCCACGCCGTCGCGAAGATGAGCTGCGTGCGGCGGGTCAGCTGCGGGTAGTCGATCTTCTGCGGCTCGTCGCCGACCTGGTGGTAGTCCTCGTGGGTCCCGTTGAAGTAGAAGATGAACGGGATGTTGTTCTTGCCGAAGTTCCAGTGGTCGGAGCGGCGGTAGAACTGGTTGGGGTCATCGCGCGAGTTGAAGCGCTCGTTGAGGTCCATGCCGAGGCCAGTGAGGACGTTGGCTTGTTCGGTGATGGTCTGGATCTCCTCCGAGATGAGCTTGCCGCCGATGATGTAGACGTAGTTGTCGAGCTGCGTGCCGGGATAGGTCGGGTCGGTGCGCCCGATCATATCGATGTTGAGGTTGGCGACGGTGTTTTCCAGCGCGAAGAGCGGCTCCGTGTCGGCGTAGTAGGCGGAACCAAGGAGGCCCTTCTCTTCGCCGGAGACGGCTAGGAAGACGACCGTGCGGCGCGGGCCGTAGCCGGCCTCCCGGGCGAGCGCGAACGCCTCGGCCATCTCGACGAGCGCCATCGTTCCGGAGCCGTCATCGTCGGCGCCGTTGCTGATCGTGTCGCCCTCGCCCGCCGTCATACCGACGTGGTCGTAGTGCGCCGTGAGGACGACGACCTCGTCTCTGAGCACGGGGTCGCCGCCCTCGACGATCGCGACGACGTTCTCGGTCATCACCGTCTCTGTCACGTAGGCGACCTCGCCCCCGACGATGGCCCCGTCGACGTTGAAGACTTTCGGCGTGAGCGCCTCGTCGATCTGTGCTTGCACCTCGGCGATGGAGCGGTCGCTGAGGATCGCATCGGCCACCTCGGAGGTGATGCTGAAGATGGGCGGGAGGTTGAACGACTGCCCGCCGCCGCCGCCTTCGAGCGAGAGGGTGCCGACCGCATCCAGGCGGGCCTTCGCCCGGGTGGCTAGCGGCGTCGCGTTGCGTGCGTTGCGGTCGGTGACGATCAGGAAGCCCGCAGGCTGCCCCACGCCTGCGCCGTAGGCCGTCTGTAGCTTCGACCACCACTGTGTGGTGAAGTTGGTGAACGCGCCGTCTTCGGTGATGAGGCTCGCCGTGCCGTCCTCGTTCATGGGCTCTGCGTCGAGGACGAGCAGCCACTTGCCCGACACATTGATGCCCTGCTCGCTGAGGGCGGCAAAGTCGTCATAGCCCTCGGTGGTGATGCCGTAGCCTGCGAAGACGACGCCGGCACCCGAGGGGGCTCCGTTGGCCCCACCGAAGGCGAGGTAGCTCGTGCCGTCCATGCCGTCGCGGCCGAACGTACTGGTCATGCGTGTGGTGGTGTCGGCGTCGTAGACGGTGAGGACGCTGCGGTCGAGCTTGCGCGCCTGGAGCGGGAACGGCTGGTAGTACGCCGCGAGCGGCCCGCCATCCTCCACGGTCCCCGCAGGCAGCGCACCCATCTCGATGAACGTCTGCGCGAGGAAGGCGGCGGCCATCTTCTGCCCGCGCGCCGTCGTTTCGCGCCCCTCGAAGTAGTCCGAGGCGAAGAAGTGGAGCAGTCCCTCCAACTCGCGCTCCGTGATGGTCTGCTGGAAGCGCTGGACGAGCGCCGGGTCGTCGTAGAGCGTCGGCGTCGGCGTGGCCCCGTCGTCGGCGAGGGTGTTGGGGCGGTCGGGCGTGCTGTCCGGCATGATGCTGTCCGGCATGATGCTGTCCGGACCGATGCTGGCCGGCCCTTGCGCGAGCGCCAGGGGGGGGACTAGGAGCAGCGCGAGCGCCGCAACGAGAAGTCGGTACATGAGGAGTGAGGTCGCGTGAGAAGAACGGGCGTCCAACGGGACAGGTGGGGCGAGGTTGCCGAGGGAAAGGCCCAAGCCAGCAAGATGAGGCTCAGCACGTTGTCACATCCTGCGCAGCACGGCTGTCGGCTTACGGCTCAGCCGGATACCTGAACCACGGCCGCACGGCAACACGGCCGCACGGCAACACGGCCGCACGGCA
>JBCCLD010000072.1:0-14251 GCA_039027055.1 Bacteroidota bacterium | reverse complement strand
ACTCGCCTCATCAAGTCGCTCTTCGGCGGCGCGATCTCCTCGATCGAAGACCCTCGGCTCATCCTCGAGCAAAACATCCGGGAACTGAACGACCAGGTCCCGCAGATGAACGAGAACATCGCGACGGTGAAAGCCAACGTGATGCTCCTGCAGAAGGAGAACAACAAGTACGTCAAACAGGTCGAGAACCTGACCGCGAAGATCAAGGCCGCCATCCAGGCCGGCCGCGACGACATCGCGCAGAACTACGCGATGCAGCTGCAGCAGACGAAAGAGGCCCAGTCGCGCACCGGCGAGCAACTCGACTACGCGAAGCGCGCTTATGAGAAGGCCCTCGAAGTCAAGAAGGCGTTCATGCGCGAGCGCGAGCGCAAGATCAACGAGGCCCGCGAAGCCCTCCGCGCCCACGAGCGGGCGCAGTGGCAGGGCAAGATTGCCGACACGCTGGAGCAGTTCGAGGTTGCAGGCGTCGACCAGACGCACGACGAGATGCTCACGCGCATCAACGAGGAGACCGCCAAGAACGAGGCCCGCATGGAACTGGCCCTCGACTCCATCGACACCGACGCGATGCAGATCGAGGAAGACGCTCAGAACATCCAAGCGGCCGAACTGGTGAAGCAGTTCAAGCTCGAGATGGGCCTCGGCGAGCCGGCCGCCGCCACGACGGAGCCGGAGCTTCAGATTCCCGAGGACCCGGTCTCTACCGAAGGCCAGAAGACGCTCGGCCGTCAGCGCACGGCCGGCGGCGACAGCGCGTGAATTTGTCCGATGTCCCTGGTCGATTGTGGAAAGGAGCGCATCGCCGCTTCATGACCAGGAACAAGAGACGGATGACCAAGGACCCCAGACCATGGACAAGAAAGAATTCGAGCGGATCAAGGCGGAGGAGAAGGCGCACCTGCGCAAGCTCCGTGAACTGAAGCAGCAGTACCGGGGGGTGAGCCGTCAGAAGAAGGTGCTGGACGCGCTCAACGCGATGCAGCGGCCCGACCTCGACGAGACCTATGAAGAGGCCATGCGTGGCCTCACCGAAGACGCCGCGATGACGGAAGCGCGCCTCGAGATCGCGATGGAGGACGCCAAGAACACGGCACCGAAGCCCGAAGCGCTCACCGACGCCGACCGCGAGAAGCTGCGCAAAGCCGAGGCGGCCGCGCTCATTCGCCAGATGAAGGCCGAGATGGGGACCCCCGCTGGCGACTTGGCGGCATCGGCAGACGACGTGCCCGCGTCCACCGACACGCCCGCCGAGCGGACCATCGGACGCGCGCCCTCGTTCCAGCCGGCCACATCCCAGCCGGCCGCATCCCCGAACGAGCAGGCTGCGCCGCCGCCGGGCGAAACAGCGTCGGAGGATGCGCAGCCTACGCCGGACAGGACCATTGGGCGCAGGCGCAAGCCCAGCTAGCGCGTTGCGCTCACCCTCACTCACACACCACTGAGCCCCCGTCCTCACCCGATGAGCGACAAGATCAACTACACCAAGGAGGCCTTCATGTTGCCCTGGAACCTCGTGTTCCTCATCGGGGCGATGGTGGCGGCCTTCCTGCTCAACGACGTCGCGGCGCTGCCGGAGATCATCCTCACGTTCACCGCGGCGATGGAGTTGCTCTACCTCGGCATCATGCCGCGCAACGAGCGCTTCCAGCGTGCCGTCAAGTCGCGCGAGATCGCGGAGCAGCGCAAGCCACTCTCTGACACAGAGCGCTTCAAGACGCTTGGCAAGAACGACCAGAAACGGTACGTCCGGTTTCGTACGCTCGAAAAGCAGATCAAGGAGTCGTACAAGAAGCTGCCCTATGCGTCCCAGGGCCTCCTCGACAACCACCTAGGCAAGCTCGACGGGCTGCTCGACAGCTACCTCAACCTGCTCATGCTGCAGGACCGCTACGCCCAGTTTGCGCGCCGCACCGCGGAGGACGAGGTCGTGAACGCCATCGCGCAGCTGCGGAGAGACATGGAAGACGACCCTCCCCGCGTGGCCGCCATCAAGAAGCGGCGGCTCAACATTCTTGAGAAACGCCTGGGCAAGTTCAAGAAGGCGCACGAGAACCTCGCCATCATCGAGGCACAGCTGGAGACGATCGAGGATGTCACGAAGTACATCTACGAGCAGTCGCTCACGATGCGCAACCCCGAGGAGCTCTCGTTCCAACTCGATACGCTCGTCTCTGAAGTCGAAGAGACGCAGGCTTCCGTCGAAGAGATCGAAGACATCTTCGCCGGGCCGTCCGGCGAGCTTCTCGACGATCTCGACGGTCCGTTCCTCGACGTCGATGCCCTCGACCCGCTCGCGGACCAGGCACCGACGGGACGGCGGCAGCGCGAGCAGAGCTGAGGCACGCGCTATAGATCTGCTTGGCGCTCAGCGCGAGCACGCGTCTCGGCGAAGGCCTCGCTCGGCTTCCAAGTGGGACGGATGTCGCTGTCGGCGATGCCGTAGGTAAGGCGCGTCGCTACCTTTGTTTGCTGCACGAGGCCGCCTAGCGGCATCGACCCGGGGGTGTATTCGTCGGCGGGTTGATGGTAGCGCTCGCGGCGGTAGCTGGCCTTGACCTCGGCCGCATAGCCCTCGGGCTGCCCGACAAAGTCCACGCCCGTGTTGATGAACACGGCAGGGACGCCGCCGCGTGCAAAGGCGAGTTGGTCCGAGCGGAAGAAGAGGCCCTGGTTCGGCTGGTTGTCGGGCGTCACCGTCATGGTCTCGCCTGCCGCGGCCTGCCGCAGCAACGGGAGCATCTCGCTGCGTTCCGCCCCGATGCCGACGATGTCCGTCGTCTGCCCGTACAGGTTGCCCGAGTCCACGTTCACGTTGGCGACGGTATGCACGAGTGGGACGACAGGGTCCTCGGCGTAGTGCGCCGCTCCGAGCAGGCCCGACTCCTCCGCGGAGAGCGTGAGGAAGTAGACGCTCCGGTCGGGCGTGGGGCCGGACGCAATGGCCGTGGCCATTTCGAGCAGCATCGAGACGCCCGAGGCATTGTCCACGGCACCGTTGTAGATGCCGTCCTCGCTGGCGGCTTCCCGGTCTGGGTCGACGCCGAGGTGGTCGTGGTGGGCCGTGACGATGACGGCCTCGTCTGGCGTCGTGTCGCCCGTGACCTTGCCGATGACGTTGGTGCCTGTGAAGCGGCGCGTCTCGAACGTCATCTCCAGCGAGGCACGCACGGGGAGAGGCACGGGCTCGAAGTCACGCGTGGCGGACCTCGCGAAGGCCTCGTTGAGGGTAAGGCCCGCCTCGGACAGTAGCTGCTCCGCAACCGGTTGCGTGATCCAGCCTTTCACGTCGAGCGCATTCTCGGGCGGCGTAGCCAGCGAGATCTGCTCCCCGCGCGCGCCCCCCGAGAGCACGAGGAACGGGTAGCCTGCGGTGGGCCCGGTGTGGATCAGCAGCGCCCCCACAGCACCGCGCCGCCGTGCCTCTTCGTACTTATAGGTCCAGCGGCCGTTGTAGGTGAGCGTATCGGCTTGGAAGAGGTTCGGCTCCGCTTCTGTGGCTGGCGGGTCATTGACAAAGCTGACCATGATTTTGCCCGCAAGGTCGACGCCTTTGTAGTCGTCCCAGTCGTAGCCGGGGTTCGAGATGCCGTAACCCACGAAGACGAGTTCCGCGCCTTCGACACTGATCGCGGTGGTGTCGTGATCTGTCGAGGCGATGAACTGGCTCACGAAGTCGAGCAGGACAGGCTCGCCGTCGTCAGGGACGAGCGCCATGTTACCGACCGTGACGGGCGTGGAGCCGAGTAGCGGGACGGGCTGGAAGAAAGTGCCGTCTGCCGCACCAGGTTCGAGGCCTGCGGTCTGCATCTGAGCCGAGATATAGTCGATGGTCATTTGCTCACCGGCCGTTCCGGTGCCCCGCCCCTCAAAGGCGTCGCTGGCGAGCACCTCAATGTGGGCGCGCAGTCCGGCGGAATCGATGAGGGCTACGAGATCGTCGGGCGTGTCAGCAAGGGTGATCGGTCCCGCAGGGCTGGGTGCGTCGTCGGTGGGCTCGTCGCACGCGGCGATGAACAGGGTGGCGGCGAAGAGAACGGAGGCGAGGAGGCGGGGGAGGAGTCGCATGGCGGAGGTAGGTGAAAGGATGCAGTAAGATGCGACGCGCTCTGCGGCCGATCAAGCCGCTCTAGCAAGCCCTGTCCGTGAGTCCCAGCAACGATCGCGCAACTTGCGCGTCGTGCTTTCCGAATAGCGCCGCACGGCCCCCCCGTCGTCCACGTCCCACACCCCGCCCGTCTCATGCTCAAGAGCTACCTCGTTCTCGCCTGGCGCAGCCTCCGAAAGTATCCGCATTACACCGTTATTAATGTTCTCGGGCTGGCCTTCGCCATCGCCGGGTGCGTGCTAGCCTACGTCAACTACGAATTCGCATACGGCTTCGACGCACACTACGCTAACGCGGACGAGATTTACCTCCTCAACGGTGATGTCGAGACCACGGGTTGGGATGGGACCTGGGGGGTCGTGCCGCTGCCGATGGGGCCGGCCTTGGAGTCGGAGGTGTCTGGAATCGAGCGCACGGCACGCGTCAGTTGGGCAGGGGTGACGATGCGGGTCGGCGACCAGGTCTTTACCGAGAACGGACGGTTCGCCGAGCCGAGCCTCATGCCGATGTTCGACTTCCCGCTGCGCTTCGGAAGCCCGGCGGCCCTCGCGGACCCACAGCAGGTCGTGCTGGAGGCACGCACAGCCGAAAAGTACTTCGGCCAGGCCAACCCGGTTGGCTCGGACATCCAACTCCGCTTCCAGAATGACTCACTGATCACGTTCACGGTCGGCGCGGTCACAGAGCCGCTCCTCGCGGCGTCGAGTCTGCAGTTTGACCTGCTCATCCCATTCGTTCAGCAAGAGCGGATCTACGGGACGTCCCCCGACGATTGGACGCACTGGGCGCTGACGTTTGCGCAGGCCGAGCCAGCCGCTGCGGGCCAGATCGCGCAGGCCGCCAACCGGTTTGTGCCGACCCAGAACGCGGCGAACGAAAGCTGGCCGCTCGTTGCTGTCGGTCCAGAACCGCTTCGCGAGATCGCGCTCAGCTCCCCTTCGAAGAGCAACTATTGGCTGAAACAAGGGGTCCACCCGGCGGCAATCGTCTCGCCGGGTATCATCGCCGTGTTGGTCCTGCTGATGGCGTGCTTCAACTTCATGAACACGTCGATCGCGTTTGCGGGGCGGCGCATGAAGGAGATCGGCGTGCGCAAGTCGCTGGGTGGCGGGCGTAGTCAGCTCATCTTACAATTCCTTGGGGAGAGCCTGATCTTGTGCGTGCTCTCTCTGGGACTCGGACTGCTCCTCGCGCACCTCATCGTGCCTGGCTACAACGCGCTCTGGCCGACCCTGGGCATCGACCTCCAGATCACCTACGCGGAGAATGCGCTCTTCATGCTCTTCCTGGGCGGCCTGGTCCTGTTCACAGGACTGCTCTCCGGAGGTTGGCCGGCGGCCTACGTGAGCGGCTTCCGGCCGGTCGAGATTCTTAAGGGTCAGCAGCCCATGGCCCGCTTCGGCTGGCTAGGGCGCTCGCTTCTCGTCTTCCAGTTTGCCGCGGCGCTCATGGCCGTGATCACCAGCGCTGTCTTCCTGCGCAACGCCGAGTATCAGGACAGCCTCGATTTTGGCTACGAGACCGAAGCGCTGATGACGATCAACACCGACACGCCGAGCGACTTCGTCGCGATGCGAGCGGCTGTCGTCTCTGACCCGGACGTAGAAGGCTTCGTCGGGACGAACGGTCACCTCAGTTACAGATACAGCACCCGGCCAGTCTCCACCTTTGGTTCGGACACGGATCTGCGCGCCGAAGTCTACGCGGCGGCCCCCGGCTACGCAGAACTGGTCAACCTGAAATTGCTTGCCGGGCGCTTTCACGAAGACGGGCTCGACTCGGACGCGTCGGATGGCGTTGTCGTCTCCGAAGCGCTCATCAATGGGTTAGGGATCGCGGCCACACCCGCGGCCGCACTCGGTGAGCGTCTCCTGATCGATAGCACGCAAGTAGCAATTATCGGTGTCGTCGAAAACGTGTTTTCAGATGGTCCTTGGGACGAAGTCGACCCCTTCATCCTGCAAGCCCGCTCCAATGACGGTCGCGAGGGCACCTATCCCTACCTCGTTGTAAAAACCAAGCCAGGTCGTACCGAAGCCGTCGAGGAGCGCCTAGAACTTGCGTGGAAAGCCCATGCTCCCGATGTGCTGTTCTCCGTCTATGACCACAATTCGATTCGGGCCGAGCCGCGCGCTATCAACCGCAGCATCGTCGTCGTCTTCGCCTACAGCGGCTTCGGGGCCGTGCTCATCGCCGCCGTGGGGCTCTTCGCGATGGTGTCGCTCACGATCACCCGCCGGACGAAGGAGATGGGCGTGCGCAAGGTGCTCGGTGCGACGGTGGGGCAGATCAGCGTGCTCCTCAACAAGGAGTTTGTCCTCATGCTGCTGATTGCTACAGCCTTTGCTTCGGCAGCCTGTTTGTTCGTGCTCCCACTGCTGCTCGGGAGCATCTGGACGTACCACGCTGGGCTCTCGTTCGGGCCGTTCCTGGCCGGAACTGTGCTACTCTTTAGCATCGCGGCGCTGACGGTCGCTCGCCAGATCTGGCGCGTGGCTACGGTCAACCCGACCGAGGTGCTCCGCTACGAATAGCGGATCGACAAAAAGGCCAGCTAGGCCGACACACGTACGCCCTTCCAGAAGGCGACACGATCCTTGATCTCGGACGCGGCAGGCTTCGGCTCGGGGTAGTACCACGCCGCGTTGTTGTTGCGCTGGCCGTCCACGACGACGTGGTAGTAGTGCGCCGTGCCCTTCCAGGGGCAACGCGACGTGTGGTTGCTCGCCTCGAAGTGCGCGCGGTCGAGCGCGTCGGCGGGGAAGTAGTGGTTGCCCTCCACGACGACGGTGTCATTCGAGTCGGCGAGGGTGGCGTCGTTCCAGGTAGCTTTCATGGGGGAGTGGGGCGGCGTTTATGCGGAGCGGTTCTTCGGTCGCTACGCCATGAGAAAGAGGATTGCGTCTCCTCTAGACGCCGTGTCCTGATAGAAGCTCCTAAACGCGGCGGCCCGGTCGAGGACCGACGCGGTGGAAGCATGCGTGCCGTCCTCTAGAGCGTGTGGACAATCAGGGGGTCAGGCGGTCACGAGACACCATTTGCGGGCTCGCAAGGCGTGTGAGGAGCGCGATCCCGGAGGATCGAGCGACGAGCAGAACGCAGCGAGCGCCGAATGGGGGCCGTGAGCGCCGATCAGATCGAATGTCCACACGCCCTAGAGTACCTCGTTTCACATTCTCAGCGTAGGCGGTAGCAAGCTCCGGAAGGTCTACCGACGCGAGCGCCGCCGCCGATTCGGAAACCTCATCCGGGTCGAGGAACCGTGGGACATCCCAGATCCCGTAGCGCGTACCTCCGTGTGTCTCGCTGAAATCCGGATGTGTTTCTCGGGCCCCGACGATGGCACGGCGTAGAACGTGGTCTGTCTTGCGTGGACCCCCACTGTTAGGAAGAAGTGGACCTATGGCGTCGAAA
This sequence comes from Bacteroidota bacterium, assembly GCA_039027055.1. Taxonomy (GTDB): domain Bacteria; phylum Bacteroidota; class Rhodothermia; order Rhodothermales; family Rubricoccaceae; genus JBCBEX01. The sequence goes on along the minus strand of JBCCLD010000072.1, from coordinate 6,729 downwards.
AGACCCACAACGAGAACCAGTCCGAGCTGCGACCGGCATAGAACTTTGGAAGGTCACGATGAAGTTCGAAATCGTCACCCCAGGTGTACGCCTTCCACAGATCGTAGTCTGACGGGATCGCCTCGATGATCTTGGGGCGTACCGCTGTGTACGTCGCGTGGTAGCCCATCCCGGCTTCTATGCAACGACGCGCGCTGCCTCCGCGACAAACTGCGCGGTCTCGGGCAGCGAATAAATGCCGCTGACGTTCGTCCCGTGGTGCGGCTCGACGTGCACGTCCCCGCGGAACGATGCAGCCTCGGCGTTCGCGAAGGCGGCAAGCTTGCCTTCGAGCGAGTAGACGGCCGACTGGGGCGTCGAACACGAGACGGGCGGGTTTACGTCGCCGAAACGCGCATACCCGACGGGGGGCGTCGCTGCGCCGAGGTAGCCGTGCCAGTGCGAGATCGAGAGCCCCCGCGTGCTGAGGGTGTCCACGAACGGGTGAGCCGCGTCCTCAGCCATCAGTAAGCTTGCCACGAGCGCGTTGGCGAGCGCGTGCGCCAGAATGGTGAAGGTGTCGTATGACGGCCGCGCCTTCGTAACGCCGGGCGCGGTCGCAAGCGTTACGGCGCCGTCCTTCAGGCTCAGGCGTACCAGGTCGCGCTCGGGGTCTACCTTCGTTTTGTCGCAGCCGGAACGCGTACAAAGCACGGCGACTTCGGGCACGGCAACGTCCCAGCGCTCGCCGCGCCAGTTCAGTTGGACACGCCCAGGCGTGGCGTGCCCGTTCGTATCTGCCGATGTGTGGCGCGCTGGTTCAAGGTGCAGCGGGAGTTGGTGCGCCATGAAGCCATAGCTCATGCCCGTGCGCCCATCCAGGAAGAGCGTTGCGAGACGCTTGTGGAACGGGTGCTGATAGCGAAGGTCCTCCACAGACGTGTGGGCCAGCATCAGCCCGCTCTCGGCCCAAACACGACCGGCTGCCTGGAAGTCGTCAGCCAACGAGCTGATGAGGGGCGCTGCCACATCGAGGGCGCCCGGCGCGAACGTGAGCGCGTCCACGCGCGGCGGTGCCACCTGTGCCGCTAGCTTTGGGACGAGCGTCTCGCGTACGTCTCGCACGAAGTCCTCGTCAGATCCTTCTGGAGAGCTGCACTCGAGAACGCCACCGTTCATGGTTGTGAGCGTCCACCGGTCGGGTTCAACGAAGAGCACCAGGTGCGCCATGTTCCACGTGAGTTGCTCCACGATGGCGTCGAGGGTCTCTTGGAGCGGAGCCTGGGCACGCACAGGCGGCGGACCTTCGACCAACGCCACGATCTGGTTGTTCGCCAAGCTGGCCACGTTCGCCATCGCAAAGCGGTCCGCGGGCGAGGGGCCAGGTACGAGCACAACGAGCCCCTCGCGCACCTTACCGGAGCTGTTCAGCGCAGAGGCAGGGGGTTCGACCGTGGCCCCCAGGTCTGCGAGCGTGCTCGTGAGGCGCTCCGCAAAGCGCGCAAGCCGTGGCGTCGGCGCCGCGTCGGGCCACACCGTTAGCGAGACGGAGCGCGCCATGGCGTCGAGGGTGAGCGGGACGCCCAGCGGGAAGCCGAGCAGCGAAAGGGCGGATGAGGCAGAGAGCATGGCGGGTGGTACAACCAGCGTGGGCGAGGACTGCTAACCAAGCCGGCAGCCGCTGCGAAGGTTCGGGCAGGAACGTACACGCGCGGCTGCCGACCAACAGGACGCAGCAAGTGTTGGTGGCGCTTACCCCATATTGTCGATGATCTCCTGGCCGAAGTCCGACGTGGAGACCTTGGTGGCGTTTTCCATGCCGCGGGCGAAGTCGTAGGTGACGCGACCGCCGCGGATGGCTCCCGCCACGCCCTCGATAATGAGGTCGGCGGCCTCGGTCCAGCCCATGTAGCGGAACATCATCTCGCCGGAGAGGATGACCGACGACGGGTTGACCTTGTTCTGGTCGGCATACTTCGGTGCCGTGCCGTGCGTGGCCTCGAAGATCGACGCGCCCGTGACATAGTTGATGTTGGCGCCCGGCGCGATGCCGATGCCGCCGACCTGCGCGGCGAGCGCGTCAGAGAGGTAGTCGCCGTTGAGGTTCATCGTGGCGATCACGTCGTAGTTGGTCGGGCGGAGCAGGATCTGCTGCAGGAACGCGTCCGCGATCGCGTCGCCGACGGTAATCTCGAAGCCGTCGTCGAGCGTGATCGTCTGCCAGGGGCCGCCGTCGAGGTCCACGGCGCCGTACTCCTCCTTGGCGAGCTGGTAGCCCCAGTCGCGGAAGCCGCCCTCGGTGAACTTCATGATGTTGCCCTTGTGCACGAGCGTCACGTTGGGCTTGCGGTTGGCGATCGCGTAGTCGATGGCCGCGCGGACGATGCGCTTGGTGCCCTACTCCGAGATCGGCTTGATGCCTAGGCCGCTCGTCTCGGGGAAGCGGATGCTCGTCACGCCCATCTCGTTGATCAGGAAGTCGCGAAGTTTCTTGTTGGCGTCGGTGCCCGCCTTGAACTCGATGCCGGCGTAGATGTCCTCCGAGTTCTCGCGGAAGATGATCATGTCGACCTTCTCCGGCTCCTTGACCGGGGAGGGGACGCCGTCGAAGTACTGGATCGGGCGGACGCAGGCGTAGAGGTCGAGCTTCTGACGGAGCGCCACGTTGAGCGAGCGGATGCCGCCGCCGACGGGCGTCGTGAGCGGGCCCTTGATTGCGACGAGGTAGTCGGTGATCGCGGTCAGCGTGTCCTCAGGCAGCCACTCGCCAAAGTGGTTGTTGGCCTTCTCACCGGCGTAGACTTCCATCCAGTGGATCGTGCGCGTGCCACCGTAAGCCTTCTCGACGGCGGCGTCGAGCACGGGCTCGCTGGCCTTCCAGATGTCGGGGCCGATGCCGTCGCCCTCGATGAACGGGATGATCGGATCGTCGGGGACGTTCAGCTTGCCGCCGGAGATGGTGATTTTCGAACCAGTGGTCGGAGGCGTAAGGTGCGTGTAGCTAGCCATCGGCAGGGGAAGATCAGACGTAGGTCATAGTGTCAAGACGAAACGGCGGCCACGGGCTCGACGGGCACCGGGGCGCGACGAAGTCGGTGTTGTGCCGTGTAGGGGAGCGGCTGCACGAGCTCGCCTTCCGCAAGGTGCGCCTGTGCGGCCTGCCAAAACTCATGGGTGAAGAGGTCGGCGTGCTCGGCCAAAAAAGTACGGCGCAACGGCTCCACCAACCCGAGTCCGTAGATCAACTCTTCGGGAAAGACATCATACTCGCCCACGGAATACCATGGCTCGGAGGCCATTTCTTGCTCCAGGGTGCGCGGCACGGGCTTCTTGCGGAAGTTGACTTCCCCCATAAGCTGGAGCTCGTCGTAGTCGTAGAAGACGACGCGGCGGTGGCGGGTGACGCCGAAGTTCTTAAGCAGGAGGTCGCCCGGGAAGATGCCCGTTTTTGCAAGGTCCTTGATGCACCACCCGTAGTCGACAACCGCCATCTCGGCGTCACCGAGGGTGAGCGACGTATAGCTGACGTCAAGAGCACGGCGAACATACAGGTCGAGCGGGGTGACGCGGCGCTCCGTATAGGCGAGGCCGATCCGCACGCAGTCCCCGTCGACCGAGACGATATGGCCCGCCTCGTCCAGCAGCTCGTCGAGGAGAACGGAGTCGAAGTGGGACCGGTCGAACTCCAGATGCTCAAACGCCTGGGCATCCACGAGGCGTCCGGCGCGCTCGCGGCGGAAGACGAGCGCATAGGCGTCCTTGACGCCCTGGTGCGTGACCGTCTTAGGCGGGTCGAAGCGGTCCTTGATGAGCTTGAAGACGTAGTCGTAGCTCGGCATTGTAAACACGGTCATCACCATGCCGCGCTGGCCGGGCGCGCGCACGAAGCGGTCGTCGGGGTTGTCGCGCTCGGCCTGAGCGAGGTGCCGCAGGAGATCGCGGTAGAGCTCTGTCTTGCCGTGCTTGTTGAATCCGAGGGCGATGTAGAGCTCGGCGACCCGCTTGCGGGGTAATAGGCTCTTGAGAAACCGCACCAGGTCATACGGTCGGTCCGCCACGACGAGGAAGTAGGACCGTGTAAACGAGAAGAGAATCGAGACGGCATCCTCCGTCAGCAGAAACGCATCCACGACGATCTCGCCGTCCTCGTTCGCAAGCGCGATGGCGACGGGTGAGGTGTAGGCCCCGCAGTAGATGCGCCCGACGAGGTAGGCGCGGCGGTCGCGGAAGAATACCGACTCAATCAGTTCCAGGCGGTCGACGTGCCCGACGGCCTCCTGCTGACGGAGGTGGGCCTTGACACGCGCGGCTAGGGTCTCCGCCTCGGCGATCGCGTTGCGGTAGGGGAGGTCGAATGCATACGCGTCGAGGATGGAGGCGAACAGCTGGGGTACCGTGCCGACCCCCTCGAACACACGCATCACCGGGCCGGGCGGTGGGGTTTTGATGCCGCTCGCCACGAATTCGATCTGCTCGTCCACCCCCACTGTATCGAAGATGCGGCGCGTAATCGAATTGAAGAAGGTCTCGCCGAGCTCCCAGTCGTCGCGCAGGCTGTTTCGCTGGGCGAACGCACCGTGCATGTTGGCCCAGAGGTAGTGGTTCTCGATGTCCTCGCCGAGCGTGTTGCGGAGGTCGTACTCCACGGCGGCGACGGTGCGGCGGTACAGGTCGAGGCGCTCGGTGGCGTCCTTGCCCATGCCGGCCCAGTCTTGCGTCTCGAAGCGCTTGCGAGCACGGCGCGTGAGCACGCGGTAGCGACGGCGGTAGCTCTCGAAACCACGGAAGACGACCTCGGCGCTGCGGTCGGCAAGAGCAGGAATAGGCATGGCGTTGGCGGAATGTCTCGCAGCAAGGTACACGCCTACGTACAGCGCCCTGGTCGTGCACGTCTCGCCACAAAACCAGCGGGGTGCGGATGGCTGGCGTGTCTTTGGGACGAGTCGCAGGGCCGCGTTCGGTGAATGGCGTGGGCCGATCACGATGTTGCCCATGCACCTTGACGACGCGGATTCAGTGAGCGAGAGCGTAGGCTGCGTGCTTCGCCAAAAAGCACGAAGCGACGCGGTGGTGAGCGCGGGAGAGTTGCTTTTCGGACCGCTGGAGGAAGCAACCGACGCCGACTGTAAGCACAACTCAATACTCACCTGCTCGGACCGCATCGCCTGGTCCGCGCCACGTTGCCTGCGCTCCGCGCACAGGCCTCAGTAGGTGCACGCGCGGGTTCCTTGTCTTGGGAGCCTCGATTGCAGGTCGGGCTACCGTTCCAAGGAGCCTACTCCACGAGCAAGTTCGCGCTGGCAGGCCAGGTTCAATCGCTACGCCTCGTGCGGGCAGAGTCCAACCTCCGCGTCGCGCTCGTCGAGCCAGGCGATATCCGAACAAGCTCTGGCGAGACACGCAAGTTCACGTCGGCCCCTACCGAGGACTCTCCTTACCACGACGCGCTCACCCGCGCACTTGACTTGACGCTCGAAGACGAACGGAGGGGGCCCCCACTGAGCGTGGTCGCCGACGTCATCGCAGGTTTGCCTTCCTCACCTTCGCCGCTCCTCCGCCAGACCGTTGGTCACCTCGCTGACCGTGCAGGCGCATGGGCGGCTGACCTCCTCCCGGATCGCCTCGCCGAAACGCAAAAGCGCAAGTTTTCGACGTGTGATTTTGGAGAGACGTTGTGCGATGTGAGCGTCAAGCAGAAATCGTTCATCTCAAATCATCAAGCCCGCATCCTCACAGTTTGCCGACAAGTTGTCGCACCCGCAGCTCCCAGACTTTCCAAGCAGCTTCGCGGACAATGGCTTTGCTCATCTTGCTCTGGCCCTCGGTGCGCTCCGTGAACACGATGGGCACCTCCGCGATCTTGAAGCCCTGGCGCCACGCGCGGTAGGTCAGCTCGATCTGGAACGAGTAGCCGTTCGACGTCACCCGATCGAAGTCGATCGCTTCCAGGACGCGGCGGTGGAAGCACTTGAAGCCGGCCGTCACATCGAGGACGGGGAGGCCTGTGATGGCTCGCGTGTAGACGCCCGCACCATAGCTCAGCACGAGGCGGGAGAGCGGCCAGTTCATGATGCGCACGCCGCCGACGTACCGGCTTCCGATAGCTACATCCGCGCCGTTCTGGATCGCAGCGATCAGCTTGAGGAGGTCGTCCGGGTTGTGCGAGAAGTCGGCGTCCATCTCGCAGACGTGATCGTAGCCGTGCGCCAGTGCATAGCGAAAGCCCCGAACGTAGGCGGTGCCAAGCCCAAGCTTCCCCGGGCGCTCGACGAGGTGGACGCGATCGGGAAAGGCTGCCTGCACCCGACGGACCAGATTCGCGGTGCCGTCTGGAGAGCCGTCGTCTACCACCAGCACATCGATGGTAACAGAGCGAGGGAGCGCGAGTCCCTCGTCAGACTCAGCGGCTGGGTCCATGCGACACACGTGCGTAAGCAGCCGCTCGATGTTCGCAGCCTCGTTGTAGGTGGGTACCACAACAAGTGCACGCTCGGCCGAAACGCTAGGCTCCGGAGCGGCGGTGGAGGGGGAGTCGGGCGGGGACGGCACGAGGGAAGGGCGACGTGTAATGCGGCGCGCACAGACGAGTCTGCAAGATAGGCAGAGCGCTATCGAACTTGCGGGTAGCTCCCCGTTTTGGCAGGGCCCTGTGTTAAACCAGCATGAACGGAAAGACGAGGGGGACCACGTATATTTGTCTTCGCTCCCAGCGAACATCTCGGACACGCTCGCGTGTGTGTGCGTGCGCGT